>CAZBKA010000092.1:0-2509 GCA_964492365.1 uncultured Pirellulales bacterium
GGCAAATATTTCTCGAAGAAAACATACACACCTCAGCCCATTCCGACCTTTGAAAACACAAAAGACAAACTCCCCTCACCGATCTACGATCAGGACCCAAACTACGTAAAATGCTATTGGAAAGTCTGGCAGCTCGCATTCAATAGTTTCAAACAACCCAAACCAGGTTCACCTTTTGTCTCAAACTATATCGATGAAGCTTTCAACCCGAACCTGTTCCTCTGGGACACAGCCTTTATGACAATGTTCTGTAACTACGCCAATCCATATGTCCCCGGCATACAATCTCTCGACAACTTCTACTGCACCCAGCTTGAAAATGGTGAAATCGTCCGAGAAGTCGATGAAGCCGATGGTCAGCCTTCTCATTTCGGATCTTCTCAGCCCGGAACACCTCACAGCCTAAACCACCCCATTCTCGCATGGGCAGAGATAGAATCATATAAAATCACCGGCGATAAAAAACGACTTGAAATGGTCTATGTCCCCTTGGTTAAATACTACTACTCATACGAAAAAATAAAAGAACCAAAATCAGGTCTTTATTTAGTAAGCTGGGCTTCCATGGACAATTCACCAAGGCTGGAAACCTCACTTTGCGCAATTGACACAACAAGCGAAGTTGTAATGTTCGCGAAAAATTTAAGTTTCATCGCCAACGAACTTGGTAAAAAGGAAGATGCCAAAAAATTTACCGAACAGGCCCAAATACTCTCAAAAAAAATAAATGAATTACTCTGGGACTCCGAAAAAGGATTTTATTTCGACTGGGCAAATACAGGAAAAATAAACGATGTCTGGACTATTGCAGGCTATTGGCCAATGCTCGCTCAAATACCCAGCAGGGAACAGGCAAATCAGCTCGTCAAAAACCTCCTCGATCCGGAAAAATTCGCCAGAAAACACATGGTACCAACTGTTCCCGCCAATCAGGCAGGTTACAACCCAAAAGGCGACTACTGGAGAGGCAGCATCTGGGCACCAACAAATACCATGATAATAAGGGGACTCGAAAACTATGGTTGCAATGACATTGCATATAAAGTTGCAATGAACCATCTTGAAAATGTCGTAAGAATATTTGAAAAAACCGGCACAGTCTGGGAAAACTACGCCCCTGATTCCATCGAACCAGGAAGCCTTTCTAAATCTGACTTCGTAGGCTGGACAGGCATAGGGCCAATCGTCTATTTTATCGAATACGCTATAGGTATAAAACCAGACGCCCATAGCAATACCATAACATGGAACATTAAAAGCAATAACAAAGTTGGCGTAGAAAACCTCTGGTTCAACAATAAAACCCTCTCACTGATCTGCGAAAAACCAGACTCTAAAGACCACAGGTCAATAACCGCAATATCAGACGGAAAATTCAAACTGAAAATAATCTATAAGCAAAAACAAAAAACTATAAACATACCAAAAAACAAAACCGTCAAATTTGAAATTTAACAAGTTTGATGCTTCAAGAAGAAAGTGAATATGAAGGCAAAATTAGTTGTTTGTTTTATACTGGCCGTCTCAATATCTTATGCCTGTCTGGCAGACTCAGCCATACAAGACGCCAATATGGTCTGCATCCCTGCCGGTTCCTTCCAGATGGGAGATAACTTCAATCAAGGCGATTCAGATGAACGCCCTGTACATACTGTCGAACTGGACTCATATTACATAGGAAAAAACCCGGTAACCAATCAGCAGTATTGTGATTATTTGAATGCATCACTTGGCAAAACAATTTATATCTCATCAGGTCAGGTCTTTGGATCTCAAAACAATCTGCTTTATTTTGTCACACATGCCTGTGATGTAAGCAGTCAGATAATCTATTCTGACAATAAATTCACTCCGACAGAAAAAATGAAGCGTGACATGGCAAATTACCCCGTTATCGAAGTAACATGGTATGGAGCTGCTGCATACTGTAATTGGAAAAGTCTGCAACAGAATCTCCAGCAATGCTACGATCCAGTGACATACGATTGCGACCTTTCTAAAAACGGATACCACCTGCCCACTGAAGCACAATGGGAATATGCTGCACGTGGTGGTCTCACAGATAAGCGTTTCCCTTGGGGCAATGAAATATCACATGAACAGGCAAATTACTACAGCATGAATTCATACAAATATGATATCAGTCGTACGAAAGAATATCACCCGGATTGGTTCGACTGGGTTTTCCCTTATATTTCACCCGTAGGTTCATTTCCCCCCAATGGCTTCGGTATTTATGACACATCAGGCAATGCTTGGCAATGGTGCAATGACCGTTACAGCAACAACTATTACTCTAACAGTCCTTTGAATAATCCATCTGGTCCTGAAACGGGCAATTATCGTGTTGTTCGCGGCGGAGGTTGGTCTAACCAGGCAATTGATTGCAGAGTTGCAAGCCGCTTCGAATCCTATCCAGATAATAAATTCCCAGATTATGGCTTCCGGATTGCCGCTGATGCGCCTGTTGAACCTGAAAAAAACAAAAAATAAAATCTACTTAACTTCG
>CAZBKA010000092.1:2609-11456 GCA_964492365.1 uncultured Pirellulales bacterium
ACAAATCATAATATCCTGTAGCTTTTATTACAAATAACGAAAGAACACAATGCAGCAATTATATATAGGTACTTTATGGTATGCGGTATTTCTGGTCTCAACAGTTGCCCACGAAGCCGCTCACAGCCTCGCCGCACACAAACTCGGCGACTCCACTGCAAACGAACTGGGACTAATGACACTCGACCCCATCGCCCACATACAGCGAAGCCCAATCGGAATGGTAGCGGTACCGATTGTCTCATTTATTTTCAGCGGCTGGATGATGGGCTGGGCTTCAGTACCAATTGATAGTCTATGGGCACACCAGAACAGAAAAAAATCAGCTCTCGTCTCACTCGCCGGTCCGTTAGCAAACATATCACTGGTAATAATCACAATGATAATAATGAGAATTGGTCTGTCCATGAACATATTTCAGGACGCCAAATTTATCGAGTTCCATCAGGTAATAACAGCTGCTCCTGGCTTTGCCAACAGCTTTTCTATACTGCTAAGCATCATCTTTTCACTAAACCTGGTCTTAGCAATGTTCAATCTCCTGCCGTTCCCACCTCTCGACGGACACTCCCTGCCATACCTGTTCCTAAACAAAATAGCAGCTATAAAATATGAAACTTTTTTTGCAAACCCAAATTCCAGCATCATAGGTCTGATTATCGCATGGAACCTCTTCGATTTCGTCTTCCCAGCGGTACATCATTTCATGATAAATCTCCTCTAAACAGGCATCACTGCGTACAACTAATTGAAAACCTGCTCTGAACAATTAACATAAAATTGTTGATAAACCATCAAATTCCTAATATCTTATAGCTTTGATTTTTGAAGGACGAAGAAATGAAAATAAGAAAATTGGGAAATACAGATTTAAACCTGACAACCGTCGGACTCGGAACATGGGCAATGGGTGGTCCTTGGCAGTTCGGTTGGGGGCCTCAGGACGACTCGCAGGCTATCGCAGCTATCCACAAAGCCCTCGATATGGACATTAACTGGATAGATACCGCTCCGATCTATGGTTGCGGACACAGCGAAGAACTGCTCGGAAAAGCCCTGAAACAAATCTCAGCAAAACCGATTATCGCAACAAAATGTGGTCTGCTCTGGAACAATAAAAGAGAAAAAATAGAATGTCTCGACGCAGAAAGCATCACAAAAGAATGTCATGACAGTTTAAAAAGACTTGGAATCGAAACCATCGACCTCTACCAGATGCATTGGCCTATACCAGATATTCAGATCGAAGAAGCCTTCGAAGCAATGGCAAAACTCGTCAAACAGGGAAAAGTAAGATATATTGGTGTATCGAATTACACAACAGAACAACTGAAAAGAATCAATAAGGTACACCCAGTTGCATCGCTCCAGCCGCCATACAGCATGTTAAAAAGAACCTTTGAAGACGACCTGGCAAAATACTGTAAACAAAATAATATAGGTGTCGTCGTCTACAGCCCAATGCAGAGAGGCCTCTTAACAGGCAAATTCAACTACGAAAGATTAAAAAAACTCGCCCCGGACGACCACAGACTAAAGCACCCTGATTTTCAGGAACTCCCCTTCTCTGAAACCATGGAATTAGTAGAAAATTTAAAACCAATTGCAGAAAAAAACAGTATAACATTAGCTCAACTTGCGATAAGCTGGACTCTTCGCTCAAACGTCGTAACCGCCGCAATAGTCGGCGCAAGAAAACCCGAACAGATCGCTGAAACCGCAGAGGCATCAGATGTCGAGTTAAGCAATGAGGACATAAACAAAATCGAAATTTTGTTAAAAAAAAGACAGGACAAACTAAACTATGACAAACGATAAAACTCTTTATACGAGCCCTTTAGTAGAAAGAAACGCTTCCGTCGAAATGTCAGAGCTTTTTGGCCCTGATAAAAAATTCTCAACCTGGAGAAAACTCTGGTTAGAACTGGCAAAAGCGGAAAAAAACCTAGGCCTCGACATAAAACAAAACCAGATCGACGAAATGGCAAACCATCTCGATGACATCGACTACGAAAAAGCCGCCGACTACGAAAAAAAATTCCGACACGATGTAATGGCACATATCCACACCTTCGCAGATGTCGCCCCAAAAGCCGCACCGATAATTCACCTCGGAGCAACAAGCTGCTACGTCGGCGACAACGCTGACCTTATAATCATGCGTGAAGCTCTCCGGATAATCGCTCAAAAAGTAGCCGCCGTAATAGCCCTGCTCGCAAAATTCGCGAAAAAACAAAAATCTCTGCCGACATTAGGATTCACACACTATCAACCTGCCCAGTTGACAACCGTCGGAAAAAGAGCAGCTCTGTGGTGCTACGAATTCGTAATGGACCTCCAGGAGATTGAACACAAAATCGAAAACATGCCATTCAGAGGCGTCAAAGGCACAACCGGAACACAAGCTTCCTTTATGGAACTCTTTGATGGAAACAACTCGAAAGTCAAAAAACTCGACGCCGCAGTAACAAAAGCTTTCGGTTTCAAAAAATCCTGCGCTGTCACTGGTCAGACATACCAGAGAAAAATCGACACCATGACCATTAACACTCTCGCCTTGGTCGCGCAATCTGCTCACAAACTTTGCAACGACCTTAGACTGCTCGCAAACCTCAAAGAAATTGAAGAGCCTTTCGGTAAGGACCAGGTCGGTTCATCCGCAATGGCATATAAAAGAAACCCTATGAAATGTGAAAGAGCAACTTCTCTCAGCAGATTTGTACTCTCCATCGCTTCAAGCCCTGCCATGACCGCTTCCGAACAATGGTTCGAAAGAACACTCGACGACTCTGCAAACAGAAGAATCGTCATCCCTGAAGCCTTCCTCGCCGTCGATGGAATACTCGAAATACTTACCAATACAATTGATGGGCTTGTAGTATATCCGAAAGTCATCGCCGCAAGGGTAGATTCAGAATTACCTTTCATGGCCACAGAAAACATCCTCATGGCTGCCGTAAAAGCCGGTGGCAACCGCCAACAGCTCCACGAAGAAATAAGGCTGCATTCTCAAGAAGCCGCTGCTCAGATTAAACAGCTCGGTAAAAAAAATGACCTCATCGACAGACTAAAAGCAAACAAGGCCTTCGCCAATGTTGACTTCAAAGCCGTGATGAACCCAAAAAACTATACAGGTCGAGCATCACAACAGGTCGATGAATTCATAAAAGAAAACGTAACACCGATACTCAAAAAATATCGCAATCAATTAAATAGAAAAGTTGAACTAAACGTATAAAGGAATACAACGTGACACGAAATGAACTTATAAAAAGAATTAAAGAAACTGCTTACCTCGAAGGTGATTTCACACTAAGAAGCGGCAAAAAAAGTAAATACTACCTGGACAAATATCTCTTCGAAACATGCCCCGATATCTTAAAGGCACTCGGTAAAGAATTTGCAAAACATGTTACCGACGATGTTACTTTAATAGCCGGCGCAGAACTTGGTGGTGTAGCATTGGCCGCAGCAACTGCTATCGAATCCGGAAAAAACTGGATCATCGTCCGCAACAGCAAAAAAGGTTACGGCACAAGCAAAATGGTTGAAGGTGTACTTAAACCAGGCGACGTCGTTCTGCTAGTTGAAGATATCGCAACCACCGGCGGTCAGGTAATCGAAGCCGCAAAAATAATCACCGATGCCGGCGCCTCTGTCAAAAAAATCGTCTGCACAATAGACCGCAAACAAGGCGCAGAAGAAAACATAACCCAAGCCGGTTACAAATTCGACTCCATAATAACAAAAGAGGACCTGGGGATAAAAGACTAACATCATGAGTATATTTGAAGCAATTATGCTGATCTGTTTCGGACTTGCCTGGCCCCTTTCGATTTACAGATCATGGAAATCAAAATCCACCGCAGGAAAAAGTCTGTCGTTTCTGATAGTAGTATTGGTTGGTTACGCCTCTGGAATAACACATAAAATATTATTCAGCATGGACAATGTAATTTACCTCTACATCGCAAACGCAATAATGGTCTTTGCGGACGTCCTGTTGTATTTGAGAAACAAAAAGTTACAAAGCGACAAAGCAAAAAATTAAAGTTCTTCAATCAACTTAATAATTTTTTTCGCAATAACTGTTTTAGATGCTCGCGGCAGACTTTGCCATTCTCCTGCTGCGCTCTTAATCTCGACAACACTCTCCTCTGCGCCTATAGCTGCCGGTGTATTAGCAATTATCATATCGAGCTTTTTCGATTCCAGCTTCCCCTCCGCCCTGTTGCGAACATCCTCATCCTCCAACGCAAACCCCACAACAAGCTGACCCTTCTTCTTATGCTCACCCGCCCACTTCAAAATATCCTTCGTAGCCTTTAAAACTATAACTAACGAATCATCACTCTTTTTAATTTTATTCTTTGCCGGTGAACAAGGCGTATAATCACTAACCGCCGCCGCCATCAAAAGACAATCACTATCTACAAATTCCCGCTTAACCGCCTCGAACATCTCCCCGGCAGATTCAACTTCAACCTCCCTTACATCTGCAACACACTTAAAACCCTTCGCAGCCGTTATCAAAACAACCTCATGCCCAGCTTTCTTCGCCGCTCTGGTCAAGGCATATCCCATCTTACCGCTGCTGGCATTGGAAATAAAACGAACAGGGTCTATCCTTTCCCGCGTCCCCCCTGCTGTTATAAGAAATTTCATCGTGAAGTTTCCCGCTGAATTGATTTTAACATTTTCGAAACCGCTGTTTTATTTACTAACCAGCTCTTCGATCTTAGCAATAATATCCGCAGGCTCACTCATCCTGCCGAGTCCCTCTGTCCCGCATGCCAATCTGCCGCTCTCAGGCCCAATCATCACAAATCCAAGCTCTTTCAATTTTTCAACATTGCCCTGCACTATCGGATTGCTCCACATATTATCGTTCATCGCCGGAGCAATCAAAACCCGCTTCTTCCAGCAGACACAAACAACCGTGCTTAGCAAATCATCACAAATCCCGCCCGCAATCTTACCAATAATATTAGCTGTAGCAGGCGCAACAACAATAATATCCGCCCACTCAACCAGAGAAATATGCTCTATCTCAAAGCCGCTAGCCGTTTCCCACAAACTCGTATAAACACATTGCTTCGTCACTGCCTCAAAACTCTTGGCCCCGACAAGTCGGGTGGCACTCTCAGTCATAACCGTCCGAACCGTCGCGCCGAAACCCGTAAGCTTGCTCGCAAGATCAACCGCCTTGTAAGCTGCTGCACCACCGGTAACCCCAAGCAGTATTTTTTTCTGTGCAATCCCCGACATAAGAGCCTCGAATTACAGCATTTCCGTTTGTTCTTCTGTTGGTGTTGTATACCCAACAGTGATCTTATCCTGCAAAATCTCATCAATAACGATCTCAAGCATAGTCTTACCCTGAACATCATCAACCAGGGGCCGACTGCCCTGCAGTATCTCAGCCATTCTTCTCTGTATAAGAGCAGTAAGCTTAAACTTGCCCCCAACCTTATTAATTATTTCATTACCTTTGAGTGCTTCAATCATTTTTATTCTCCAACATTACCTTCAATAATCTGTATTACTTCATTTACTGCCTGTTGCAGATCATCATTAATCACCATATGCTCATAATACTGCCACGCCGCTGCAATTTCGGAACTGGCACCGTTGAGCCTTTCTTCAACAACTTTCTTTTCATCCCTGGCCCTGCCGTAAAGCCGCTTAGCTATATCTTTCTGCGTAGGAGCAAGAATAAATATCATCTTGGCATCTGGATACATGTTCTTGACCTTTCTGGCGCCCTGAACATCAATCTCCAGAATAACATCCTTGCCCTCTTTGATCGCCTCATCAACCTTATCCTTAGGCGTTCCATAAAGGTTACCGAAAACCTCTGCATACTCAAAGAACATCCCTGCCCGGATCCGCTTTTCAAATTCTTCACGTGTCAAAAACCAGTAATCACGACCATCAACCTCAATGCCCGACTTCGGTCTAGTCGTAGCTGAAACACTGAGAAAAACATTATCAAGCTTCCTGACAACCTCCTTGCAAATCGTACTTTTGCCAACTCCGCTAGGCCCGCTGACAATAATAATTTTACCGTCGTGCTTAATACTCATAACTTTTATTACTCTACGTTCTGTACCTGTTCCTTAATACGATCTATTCGGCACTTGATATCAACAACCAGCAGACTGATCTCCGAATCACATGCCTTGCTTGCAATCGTATTAGCCTCACGAAGCATCTCCTGAGTAATAAAATCAAGCCTTCTGCCTGCCTGACCTTCCTTCTCACAACTTTCAGAAAACTGCTGCAAATGAGATGCAAGTCGCGACAGTTCCTCTGATATATCAGATCTCTCTGCAAAAACAGCAACCTCTCTTGCAAGCGTAGGCTCATCAAGCTCAAGCTTTACATTGTCCAGAAGAAAATCAACACGCTTCTGCAATTTATCATGATACTGCTGCAGTACAATATCGA
Organism: uncultured Pirellulales bacterium; assembly: GCA_964492365.1. GTDB lineage: Bacteria > Planctomycetota > Phycisphaerae > Sedimentisphaerales > Anaerobacaceae > JAGLTN01. Next base: position 9,060 of record CAZBKA010000092.1, read on the forward strand.
CCCGCTTAGTTATACGCTCAAGGTCCGCTGATATTATCCCGCAATTCTCTTCAAGATCGTTTACCAGCGATTGTCCCTCAACCTGTCTCATATTGACAAGCTCTTCAATTGCTTTCAATGTGATTGCAGTTATAAACTCACGTAAACCTTCTTTCTTCTCATTATCAGGCACCGCAGGAACAACAATCCCAGGCAAAGAAAGAAGCGAAGCAATATCAACTTGCCCGCAATTATTAAGCGATGCAGAAATAGCATTAAGCTTCTCAACATAGCTCTTCAAACTTCCTTCGTCAAGATCAAACAACGCCGTCGCTGGCGCATTCTTATACGCTACCGTACAGTTAACCGTCCCGCGATAAAGCTTTTCTTTAAGCAGCGACTCTATAGGCGTCTCAAGAAAAGCCACATTATCAGGCAACTTAACTCTGTATTTCAGATAACGGTTATTAACCGCCTTAAGCTCGACAGAATAAACAATACCGTCAAACTCCCCCTCAGCATAACCATAACCAGTCATACTATAAATCATTGCCGCATACCTTAATAAATATTAGTTAGTCTCTGCGCCGCCTTCAGGCATCACAGGTTCAGCAGGCTGTTCCGCTGGTTGCTCTGACGACTGCTCTGTCGCAGGCTGCTCATCTGTTGCTGGTACCTGCTGTGTTTGTTCCACTGCCTGACTTGCTCCAAAATCGCCGACTGTAGGCTTGTAATACTTGGTCATAACTATGGAAAGAACCAGAAATACACCTACCAGAACGATGGTAAACCATGTCAGAAAATCGCCTGTCTTAGACCCAAGCACTCCACCAGCACCACCGCCGCCGAATGTCGCACTCAATCCGCCGCCTTTACTCTTCTGTATCATAACAACCAGAATCAGAAATACACAGCAAATCATCCATATAGCTGCTACGATCTTCATCAAAAATGGTACTGCTGCCAAAAACGGAAAAACTGTCATGTTGGTTCTCCACAAAACAATTCAAAATTTTTAAACCCATACATGGGCTACAATTATAATGCTGCTGCCTTAATCATAGCAACAAAATCATCTACTTTCAAGCTTGCTCCGCCTACCAGCAAACCATCGATATCCTTTTGGTTCATCAAAACTGCCGCATTACCTGCATTAGCCGATCCGCCGTACTGAATCCTTACTTCATTTGCAAGCTTCTTATTGTATATGTCAGCCAGAATACCCCTGATAAAAACATGAACTTCCTGTGCCTGCTCTGGAGTAGCCGTCAAACCTGTTCCAATTGCCCATACTGGTTCATAAGCGATAGTTACAGCCTCCATCTTCTCTGCCGAAACATCCTTTAAACCCTTACGAATCTGCCTTTCCACAACTTCCTCGGTCTTTCCTGCCTTACGCTCTTCAATAAGCTCACCAACACAAAGAACAGGCAAAAGACCGCCAGAAATAGACGCAAGGACCTTCTTATTAATAAGCTCATCACTCTCGCCTATAACATGTCTGCGTTCCGAATGCCCGCAAAGTGCATATGCACATCCGACATCTTTAAGCATTGCCGCCGATATTTCACCAGTAAAAGCACCCTTTTGCTCAAAATAAATATCCTGACCACCGATTCCGATCAGCGAAGAACTTACCGCCGCAACTACCGACTGCAAATAAACAAAAGGCGGAAAAAACGCCACATCAACACTTTCGCCCGCAATACCCTTAGTCGCTGCTGCAATTCCCTTTGCCAACGCCGCGCCACCAAGAGCATCGGTATTCATTTTCCAGTTACCTGCTATAAAAGGCTTTCTCATAATGATCTCCCGCTATATTTTCTTTCTAAATTTTCCAAAACTGCATATTATAACTACCAACACACAACTTGACCAGCTTTTTATAACAATTCCCAAAAAAAACAACTCCCACACCCCACACCCCAAAAACCCCACCTTTTTTCAAAAAATCCATTTTTTTGTCATTCCACAAAATGCCGCCAATGAACCCATTCCCCCTTTACCTTTATTAGCCCCCCTGTTATCTTCGCGCATGCGGGAATCCATACTTTCCATCCCTCTTTTTTAACCATTTCCAGCCAGTCCGCAAGGTTTTTAACCCAAAACCAACCTGCCTGATTAAAATTATCCACCAAACAAAACAGCAATTAAAGCAGTTGAGACAAAAAATGTCCTCGCCGGCACAACCATCACCCGCCCCTTAGAAGAAAATCAGCCAGAACAGATACCTCGGCTAATAGCCAAATCATAAATACCTGTTAGACCATCATTAGATGCATCGTAAAATTGTCATGACTTTTTTACGATACATCATAATTTAATCAAATCACATATTTTAAACAAATCACTCTAAACACCTATTTAAACAAAAAAAACCTCATTTAACTGTATCTTTGCATCCGTAGTGCTCCCCAC
>CAZBKA010000093.1:0-11450 GCA_964492365.1 uncultured Pirellulales bacterium
CTTTGATTATGTATTCGATACACAATTTACAGCCGACCTGACTATCATGGAAGAAGGAAGTGAATTTCTGGAACGATTACAGAGTGGTGGAAAGCTTCCTATGATGACATCATGTTGTCCTGGATGGGTTAATGCTGTTGAGCAGTTCCACCCTGATATGATAGAAAATCTTTCTACTTGTCGTTCTCCTATGTCGATGATGAGTCCATTAATCAAAACTTATTTTGCTGAAAAGAAGGGGATTGATCCTAATAAGATTTTCAACGTTGCGATTATGCCTTGTACTGCTAAAAAGAGCGAGGCAGACAGAGATGCTTTGGCCCTTGATGAAAATCCTTTAACCGATGTATCGCTTACAACTCGTGAACTGGCATGGATGATCAAATCGGCTGGTATTGACTTTGTTAATATCGAAGGTGAAGCGTTTGATAAGCCTTTGGGAATGTCTTCAGGTGCTGCTACTATTTTTGGTGTTACTGGTGGTGTTATGGAAGCGGCTATCAGGACGGCGTATGAGCTTTATACCGGTGAGACTTTGATAGATATTGAGCTTGAAGCCATACGTGGATTTAATGGCATAAAGGAAGGTTTTATTCAGATTGATGGCAAAGAGATTCGTGTTGCTGTTGCACATGGTCTGGGTAATGCACATAGGTTGCTTGATATGGTAAGAAGCGATCCACAAAGGTATCACTTTATCGAAGTGATGGCTTGTCCAGGTGGTTGTATCGGAGGCGGCGGTCAGCCTTATCCGTCAACAAACTCGATTCCGCTTGATAAAGAGTGCCTGGCAAAACGTGCTTCTGCATTGTATGGAAGTGACAGAAAAAATACTATCAGAAGAAGTCATGAGAACCCTGAAATTCAGAGGCTTTACAAAGAATTCCTCGGCAAACCTCTTGGTGAAAAGTCGCATGAACTGCTGCATACTCATTATCATGCACAGAAGCCCGGCGGCATTGTTTCTAATAAAATAAACCTAAGATCTTAAAACCAGCTTTTAGGAGCTAGACTATATAATAGAAAAGAGATATTAAAATGAAAACCTGGGTAGAAGACAGGATAAAAGTTGATCAGATAACAAAGTACCTTGACGCAGATAACGACAAGGGATTTATCGATGACGCGGTCATTGAACAGAAATTGCTCGATAATAATACAGGGGATGATCCGAAGCGGGTTGCTGATATTATTAATAAGGCGATGACGATAGAAACCCTTTCGCCTGATGAGACGGCATATTTGCTTAATGTCAAGGATCCACAACTGTGGGCTCAAATGGAACAGGCCGGTGGTAAAATTAAGAAGAAAGTTTACGATAACAGGATTGTTACATTTGCACCTTTGTATCTTGGAAATTATTGTGTTAACAATTGTGCGTATTGCGGCTTTAGAGGTGAAAATGCCAATGAAAAAAGACGTGTGCTGACAACGGATGAGATAATAAAAGAAACAGAAGTGCTCGCTGGTAAGATTGGGCACAAACGTCTTATTGTCGTTTATGGTGAACACCCAAAAACCGACGCTGATTATATTGCTTCATCTATTGAGACTATTGGCAGTGTCAAAGTTAAAGCTCGCAAAGGTTACGGCAGTATTAACAGATGTAATATAAATGCGGCACCGATGAGTATTGAAGAGCTTAAAATGCTTCATGAAGTGGGAATTGGAACTTACCAGGTATTTCAGGAAACCTACCATCATCCTACTTATAAAGCAATGCATCCGAAGGGTACACTGAAGGGCAATTACCTTTGGCGGCTTTATAGTATGCACCGCTCGATGGAAGCAGGGTGCGATGATGTTGGTCTTGGAGTTTTGTTCGGACTTTATGATTGGCGTTTTGAAGTGATGGGGTTGTTATATCATTCTATTGAGTTGGAAAATAAGTTCGGCATCGGACCTCATACCATATCCTTCCCAAGAATGGAACCTGCAGACAATACGCCTTTTACAACGAAGTCTCGATATCAAGTAAGTGATGAAGATTTCCGTAAAATCGTTACAGTTATCAGGCTTGCAGTTCCTCATACTGGTATGATTGTGACAGCAAGAGAAAATGCTCAGATGAGAAGAGATGTTATCCCAATTGGTTGTACGCAGCTTGATGCTTCAAGCAGGATTGATATTGGCGGGTATGCTTCTCTGAGGGATGAGACTCAGCCTGGTGATAAGCAGCAGTTTATTCTTGGTGATACACGAAGTTTGGATACTGTTGTGAGAGAGCTGGCTCAAGATGGGTATATCACTTCTTTCTGCACAGCTGGTTATCGTTGTGGAAGGACGGGTGAGTGTATTATGAATTTACTGCGAACTGGTCAGGAAGGACATTTCTGCAAGCTTAACGCTGTAATTACATTCAGAGAATGGCTTGATGATTTTGCCAGTGATGCAACGATAGCTGCCGGCGAAAAAATTATTGCCAGTGAGATCGAAGAAATAAAACAAAAGTTGCCAGGCATGTATCCAGAGTTTATTAAAAATTACAAGAAAACTGTCAATGGCGAAAGAGACATATATTTTTAATTAAAATTTACAGACTTGAAAAAGAACAAAAGTAATAGTGAGGAAAAAATGATTACAACTGAAGACAAAAAAATGACAGAGTTAAAAGCTTATATAGCTTCTGTAAAAAATAGAGGCAGGACAGATTCACATTTGATTGCTGTTTTGCACAAGGCTCAGGAAATTTATAGTTACCTTCCTGAAAGTGTGATGGATGAGATTGCGCATGAAATGAAAGTACCAACAGCTCATATATGGGGTGTTGCTACGTTCTATCATTATTTTAAGCTCAAGGCTCCTGGAAAACATATTATCTCAGCATGTTTGGGAACTGCCTGTTATGTCAAAGGTGCCGCTCAGGTGCTGGATGCTATAAAAAATGAGCTTGGTATTGAAGAAGGCGGAATTACAGAGGATGGTCTTTTTTCTCTTCAGCCTGCAAGGTGTCTCGGCGCTTGCGGTCTGGCCCCAGTTGTGATGATTGACGACAAAATATACGGCAATCTTACTGGTAAAAAAATAGTTGAAATTATAAAGCAGTACCGTAAAAATGCGAAAGCTAAATGAAACTCGATAAGTTAAATGCTGTTTTGACGAGGGTTTATGAAAGTGATATGCCCGATGTTAATGACCTTGAGGCATTGCTTGAGCTCAAAAATAGCGAAGAATTGGCTGTTTTGTTTGATTTTGCAGATAATGTTAGGCAAAAATTTGCAGGTGCAGGCGTTTTCCTGAGAGGTTTGGTCGAGTTTTCGAACTTTTGCAGAAATAGTTGTTTATATTGTGGTCTGAATAAATATAATAAGGGCCTGGAAAGATACTGCATGAGCCACAGCGAAATATTAAGCTGTGTTGGAAATATTGCTGATTGTGGTATAAAAACTGTAGTTTTGCAATCGGGCGAAGATAACAGATTTGGTATTGAAGCTTTAGCGTCGTTGGTAAAAGATATTAAATGCAGGTATGATATTGCGATTACGCTTTCTGTTGGTGAGGCAGATAGGAAGGATTATCAGCTTTTAAAAGAAGCAGGTGCGGACAGGTTTTTGCTGAAGATAGAGACCTCACAAGAGCAGTTTTATGACCGATTTCATCCTGAGATGAGCTTTGAAAACAGAATAAGATGCCTGAGTGACCTGAAAAAATTAGGCTATCAGACAGGTTGTGGTAATTTGGTCGGGCTGAAAGGTCAGACGACGAAAATTCTTGCTGAAGATATATTGTTTTTTAAACGTGAGAATTTTGATATGATAGGCATAGGTTTGTTTATTCCGCATAAACAGACCAAGCTTGGTTCTGATTTGGCCGGTGACCTTGAGATGGCTTTGAAAGTATTGGCATTGACGCGAATTGTAACGAAAACGTCACATTTGCCGGCGGCGACAGCAATCGCAACCAAAGGCGGTGAAGATGCGGTTGTGCGAGCTCTCAAGGCTGGCGCGAATGTTATTATGCCGAATTTTACTCCGGCAAAGTATAAAGAGCTTTATGAGATATATCCGGGCAAAAAGTGTATAAAAGAAAGTTGGCAAAAATCTCTTGAGTTAGCTCAGGAATGTGTCAATTCAGCAGGCAGATATATTGATTATTCGCGAGGCGACTCGCTGAAGAAATAAAAGCTTGTTGTAGTATAAGTAATTAAAAAAAATGTTTAGTAAAGGAGCGATAAAGTGGCTAACAAGGTACTCATGATTGACGATGATCCAGAATTTGTCGATGCTATTTCAAATTTGCTGGATGCTAAGGGCTACAGCGTAGAGAGCGCTTCAAATGGCAAAGATGGTGTCGCAAAAGCAAAAAAAATGAACCCTGATCTTATCCTGCTTGATGTTATGATGACAACTAAGTCGGAAGGTTTTGATGTCGCCAGGGAAATACATAATGATAAATGTCTTAAAGGCACCCCGATCATTATGATTACTGGTGTGAGAAAAGAAATGAATCTGCCTTTTGGTTTTGATGCGGATGATGACTGGCTGCCAGTTAAGACAGTTCTCGAAAAACCGGTTAAGCCAGAAGCATTGCTTAAAGCGGTTGAAGAAAATATAAAAAAATAAATAACTTTGAACTTAGAAGTTGTTTATAAATTATTTAAAAGTGCAATTATGACGGCTGGTGAAATGCCGGACGATAAAAATTATCGCACCGAAACGGATATACTTGGGCTGATGCAATTGTCTGTTGATAGTTTGACAGGCATTCATACTGTCCGTGCGTTGGGGAACTTTGATTTGGTTGGCGGTCATGTCAATAACGGTCTTATTCGTTCTTACGGACTGGTTAAGCTGGCTTGTGTTGCTACCAATGCGGAGCTTGGTTATATTGATGCTGATATAGCCTCGGCAATCAAACAAGCATGTGAAGAACTTTCTTCAGGCAGTTTGAATGCTGAACCCATTGCGGCTTTGCAGGGTGGGGCGGGCACATCTACGAACATGTATGTCAATGAACTTATTGCCAATCGAGCATTGATTATACTTGGAAAAAAAACAACTGATCATAATATCATCAGTCCGCTCGACCATGTCAATAAACATCAGTCTACTAATGATACATATCCGACAGCACTTAGAATTGCTGCGATGTATGCATTGAGCCGGTTGGAACAGGCGGTTAGCGAGCTGGCTGACGAATTTCAGAAAAAAGAACAGCTCTTTGCTGATGTTGTCAAACTTGGCAGAACACAGCTTCAGGATGCTGTTGCAATTACCGTCGGCAGGGAAATGGGAAGTTATGCTGAGGCTTTTTCGAGAGATCGCTGGCGGATTTATAAATGTCAGGAAAGATTGAGGGTCGTAAACCTCGGTGCGACCGCCATCGGTACAGGGCTTGGGGCGCCGCAGAAATATATTTTTAAGGTCGTTGATAATCTTCGCAAAATCACAAAGCTGCCTTTAGCGCGTGCAGAAAATCTTGTCCAGGCTACTCAGAATTGTGATGAGATTGTTGAAGTCAGCGGCATATTAAAAGCGTTGGCGGTTAATATTTTCAAAATAACAAGTGACTTGAGGTTACTATCCAGCGGCCCCGATGCCGGGTTTGGAGAGTTAAAATTGCCTCTAAGACAGGCTGGTTCATCTATTATGCCAGGCAAGGTAAATCCGGTTATAGCAGAAATGGCTGCTCAGGTCGCTATTCAAGCAATATCAAGAGATGCCGCGATATCAATGGCAGCAATGAGCGGACAGCTTGAGCTTAATGCTTTTATGCCTTGCATTGCTCACAACCTGCTTTCTATGTTGGACGAGTTAATTATTGCTTGCACAAAAGTTCGGCTTCTTCTGGTTCAGGGGCTGGAGGTTGACCGTGAAAAATGTGAAAAATCTCTGCACAGTTCAACAGCGATTATAACTGCATTTATAAATAAAATAGGTTATGAAAAAGCATCTGAAGTGGCTGTTAAAGCAGTGCAGGAAAAAAAGACAGTAAAAGAGGTTCTGTTAGCAGAAAAACTTTGCACACAAGAGGAATATGATCAGCTTACAAGTGCCGAGGCTATATTAGCTCTTGGATTCAGGGAAAAAACAAATGCAAACGACACCTAAAAGTTTAAGGCTGCACATAGGAATTTTTGGCAGAAGAAATACCGGCAAAAGCTCTATTCTTAATGCTCTTACCGGGCAAAATACTTCGATTGTTTCTGAATACGCAGGTACTACGACCGACCCGGTTGAAAAACCAATGGAATTATTGCCCGTTGGTCCGGTACTCTTTGTCGATACCGCGGGAATCGATGATGTTGGTGCACTCGGTCAAAAAAGAATAGAAAAAACAAAACAGGTTATTCAGCGGACAGAGCTTGCGATTGTTGTCGCTGATGCTGGAGATTGGGGGGAGTTTGAGGAAGATATAATTAAAGAATTCCAGCAGTTAAAAACGCCAATGATTGTTGTGTTCAATAAGTCTGATCTGTTGACGCCTGATGAGAATCTAGTAAAAAAACTGAAAGACAGAAAAATTGAAGTTTGTGTTACCAGTGCCAAAACCAAAGACGGATTAGATCAGCTTCGCAGTACTATTATCAGCAGTGTTCCCGATGATTTTTTTGAAAACACCTCAATTTTAAGCGATCTTGTAGGTCCAGGTAAAGTTGCTGTTTTGGTAGTTCCTATCGACAAAGAGGCACCTAAAGGAAGGCTTATTTTGCCTCAGGTACAATCAATTCGTGATCTGCTCGATGGCGACTCTGTTGCGGTAGTATGCAAAGAAAGGGAGCTGAAAAAAACTTTACAATTGTTAAATGAACCACCAGCTTTGGTCGTCACAGATTCGCAGGCTTTTCTAAAAGTTGATGCTGATACGCCGTCAGAAATTCCAATGACAAGTTTTTCAATTTTGTTTGCTCGCTATAAAGGTGATCTCTATGAGATGGCCAAAGGAGCTGTATCGATAGAATCTTTACAAGCAGGCGACAAAGTCATGATTGCTGAATCATGCACACATCATCCAATAACAGATGATATCGGAACGGTAAAAATTCCACGCTGGCTGCGTCAATATACAGGCAAGGAAATCAAGATAGACCATTGGCGTGGACATGATTTTCCGGGTAATCTCAGTGAATATAAACTAATCATTCACTGTGGCGGCTGTATGTGGAATCGTCGGGAAATGATTTCAAGAATCATGGTTGCAAAACAGGCCAATGTTGCAATAACTAATTATGGAATTGCAATATCTTACCTGCTCGGCATATTTCCAAGGGCTTTGAAGCCATTCCCAGAGGTCAGTGACATCGTAAATCAGCTTTAGCTGAACTTATAAAACGACTACTTTCGGAATTGGCTTAATAAATTCCTGACTAAGGCTGTAAGTATAAGCACCCTGAGTAGGTATCATCAGAACGTCACCGGGCTGAATATCGCTGCCCCAATAGGCGTAACCCCAAACATCGTGCGGCGTACACAGCGAACCAAGAACATAACATTGATGCTCTGTTAATTCCGGGCGTGACAGGTTGATTATGGGAAAATAGTCTGTCTCAAATCGCTCCCATCCAATAGCATTTGTTCCGGCATCGGTGATAACCAGGTCATTTGCCTTTTTATCCTGAACCGTTAACAGCAGGTGCATGGCGTCATTACAAAGCCATCTGCCGGGTTCAGCACAGATACGACATGATACGTGCGGAAACAAATGAGTATGTACTGCCTGGGCGATCTGCCTGGCAAACTCTTCTATGGTAGTTGACGGACGTTTGTAGTGGCAGAGGATGTGTTCGGAGTTTAGCTTGTAGACGTCACATGGGGTACCGTTTGGTGTCTGAAGCCATTCACCCTGACTCGGCCAAAATCCTCCTCCGATATCAATAAACTCTATCATTGCTCGCTGTTCTGAAGTCAGTTCACTAAGGGTATGACCAAGACGAGCTATGAATTTAATCTGGTTGGATGGATCAAGGTTCCAACTTGTATGAAACTGAAGACCCCGGACAGATACATGGCTGCAATGCTTAGCTGTCTGGAGGAATTTTGACAGAGCCTCCAGGGGAATTCCAAACTTTCGCCATAATCCATTGTTGTCTGTTGTAAGCCTTACCCCTGCACGAATAACAGTGTTCTTTTCGACAGCTATTCGCTGTAAAAGTTCAATCTCACTAAAACTGTCAATTAATACAGTTGTATGCTTACTGTTTTCGACAGCGAAAGATAATTCTTTTTCGGTTTTACCAGGTCCGCTGAAAACGATATCTTTTGCACCGCTATCAAGAGCAACCTGAAGTTCTAAGCCGCTGGAAACATCCAGATTTAGTCCTGCATCTACGAGTATTTTAGCAATTTGAGGGTGGTTGTTACTTTTCATTGCATAATAGACACGCACTTCGGGCAATAACTGAGAGAATGCGTTGGTGAATTGCTTGGCCCGTTGTTTCAGAATATTTTCTTCCACCACATAAAGAGGCGAATCATGCTTACGGCATATCTGAAGAAATACATCACGCCTTTGTACGAATTCACTGACAAAGGTACTGATTTGCGACTGGTCGAATATGGCAGGTTCTTCCTCGTTTGACCCACCAGCCGCTTTCAGGATTGATTCACTGTCGCACATACAGGCCTCTTCATTTCAATCTTTAGTTTAGATGCAATTTCAATGGACTCGCTTTTGATGCTTTCGTACGAAGTTGGAGTAAAGATAACGTGACCAATAATTCTGGAATCATAATCTTCAGGTGGAAGTACAACTTGATGGCCAGGCTCCCGCTTCAAGTAACACTCAACTACCCGACCATCTTTTAGCAGGGTTGATGTATCAATTTTTGTAATTTCACCGCCGCATGTTGCAAAGATACGAACACCAACAAGGAGTCGCCATTGCAAAGCCTTATCTGGGAGGAAGGGATGACCCTGGGCGAATTCGAGCGTACGTTCAAGGATATCTATTCCGCAGCTATTTAACAGCAGGGGAGGCAGACAGTCGCCTCCTGGACGTGGTGCTAATTCAATCATATGGGCATGATTGTTACGAACAATAAAATCAACCATGCATACAGTTCTATCCAAACCAAGCGATTTAGCTGCTGTACGCAGCTGGTTGCCAAGGGTGTCCTTATCTAAGCCCTGTGGAAGTAAACCAGGCAGGATATATGCCAAGGTTGTTCCGAATGCCTGCTTTGTATCGATAATTTTCAGGGCGATGCGGATAATTTCAACCTTATCTCCATCGATAGTAAAATCACAACTGTACTCGTCTCCCTGAATAAGCTCCTCAATAACAAAGACTTTACGAGGATCAACCAATTTTCCATCACAAGTGAACAATTCGTACATTCGTGAATCTGGATGGTTTGCTAATTTGGATTGCAGCGTATTAAATGCAGCCACACATTGATCTTTGGTGGAACAAGAAAAGACAAGCTCACTTCCGCTGCCAGTCAAAGGTTTTAGCACAACATCACCATTAATTTTTTGCATGAAATTTACAGCATCAGATGCATTATTAACAAGTTCAACAGCCGGACATGAAAGATTAGCTCGTTGCCAAAGTTTTTTGCAGGTATATTTACTTCTGCAGGCCATGATAGCGTCGGCTGAAGGGTAGCAAAGCCCAAATGAATGAGCAATAAAGGAGGAAACAAGCATTGATTCGCAGTCGAAGCATGCGATACCAGTTAACTCAATTTGCCATTGGTTTAAATGAGCCTTTAATGCAGCAAGGACCTGCTCATGCTTACTAAGATCGCACAGCAATTCATCTTTTGCATCGGGGGGAACTTCTGCTGTGTTAGATCGTTGTTTAAAATCGGTAACGAAGATTGCTTTTTCTGGAAATCGTCGGTTAATGATATCAATATAATCGGCAGTTGTACCAACAACCAACACCCGCTTATTTGACATGTTCTGCTCCTCCGAGTTCATGGGTTTGTGAATGAGGATTTTCTAACGAGCAATTTGACAACAGGTATAATGGTCTGGGGGTAAGATGAAAATGCAGCTTCCATGAAAAATCTCCACAGAGAAAATCAACTACATCGAATCGTTCCCGACAGCCTCTTTGAATATGAAGCAGGTTTATTAGTTTTGCAATTCCAAGATAATCACGATTTGTACCGCCTCCGAGCAAGGTATAGTGCCCACGATAAATACATCCTATGTCAACAGCGGCCACATCTCCGTCTATTATGACGGTTGTTAGACGCAGCCATCCTTTTTCATTGAGGTAGTGCATCATTGCACGGAAACCGCCCAGAAAACGCTGGTCATGGAAATAGGAATATTCTTTGAAGTTATCAATATTTAGTTGTACCAGGTGCTCAAAATCAGCAATGTCGTCATACCGATAACTTGCTCTGCAATGCAGCGAATCTACCGCACGCTTTATGCCTTTTTCTGACTTTCTCGAAAACTCTTTAAAATAGTTATCAATATTATAGTCGTACTTCGGTGGTAAGAACAGATACCCGATCTCGTCAACTGGAAGTTGTTGGTTTTGCTGCATTGATTCAGAAGAGGGCAGTAAATAGCGAAGGTAATACGGTCCCGGGCAAATACTTAACATATCGAGAAGTGTTTTTTGAGAGGCTGGAACGCGATTCTGCTCAAGCCAGGTCATACCACGCCAAGTCTCCCCTGGAAAGATGCCATAGGATTGAGATTCATCTATCCAGCTAAGCGGTAATAGATCGGTTAGGCCTTGAGAGTTTTCACCGACAATAAAACAAGGTGGTCGCTTAAAACACTCCTGAAAGCAGGCACGAAACTCCCATATATCCCATATTGTTTCCTGAGGTACAACGCGTTTCCAAATATCTTGACATTGATCCAAATCACTTATTATACGGAAATTATGCATTGACCTACAGCCTCAGGTTGCTATGTGTGACACATTTAGAACCAGCAAAGAATCTCTGGGCAAATTCAGCAACTATTTCCGGATCATACGGTTTACAACTGAAAACATCTAAGTAAACAGCGTTTGTCAGGTTGGCAAAATGAGCTGAAATCAGTGACGTCTCAATTAACTGTACCATTGAATAGCCTGCGACACGTTCATCTTCACCAAAATTAACAATCACCGTTTTACCAAATCGTTTCATTTCGATCAGGTCACATAGCTCAATCACGAACTGCTGTATCTTATCAGCATTGCGAATTGTTTCTGCGTCACAATTGTAAATGTCAAAGCTTGATGCCACACCCCATGCAGACTGTTTAACGGCCCGCTCAACTATAGTTTGTGTTTCCATTCAAATCTCCTTATTTAGGTTCACAAAATCTGGCAACCTTGCCTTGTCGGCACAGCCGTGCAACATCACCTTAGTATATGTCATTAAAAAAAATCTACTAAATACCGTTAACTTCAGCGGTTTCTAAACAAAACTTCTCAGATGCTATCACCCTGGCAAATTTGCGTTAACCTCTACGAAAATCAGCCTCGTCGATTTAATATTTGCCGTAAACATTGCTCTGAGTCATTTCATTCATAGCAAATAAACATACCCCAAA
>CAZBKA010000094.1:0-11225 GCA_964492365.1 uncultured Pirellulales bacterium
ATCGCGAAGGCTTGGTCTCATTAGCTGCGACCAGAGGCTTGTTACTTCTTCGAGATATTCAGGCAGGACGGCGGCGTAGAAGACGGTGTTTTCCTCGCTGGTGGAAGCGTTGAATTGTGCACCTGTTTTGTCGAAAGCTTCGTTTACCTGAATAGCTGAGAGTTTTTCTGTTCCTTTGAAAACCATGTGCTCAAGAAAGTGCGAGACGCCGTTGATTTGCGGAGTTTCATCTCTTGCACCGGTTTTAACAAAAAAACCAATGGCAGCTGATTTTGCAGATTTATTTACTTCGGCAATAATTTTCAGACCGTTATTTAATGTTTTTTCTTTGAATTCCATAGTTAGCTCTTTTTATCTTATTTTAACTTTTTTAGGACCAACGGTAACTACAGTGTAGTCGGTGAATATATTTTCATTGAGGAATCTCAGCACAGAACAGACAGAGATTTTTTCGATTTCCTGCTTTATTTCGTCAAGAGATCTTATTCTGTTTAGTATGTAAAAATCGCCAGCGATATTGGAAGCTCTGCTGGATGATGATTCGCTGCTCATAATGAGCGAACTTTTAAGTCCAACTTTTGCTTTTTGCAGTTCTTCTTCAGTTACACCATCTTTGAGCCTGCTGAATTCTGCGATTATGACATCAAGTGTTTCCTGCGCCTTGTCAGGAGTTGTACCAGCGTAGCACATAATACCAGCAGCGTCTTTCAGGCTGTGATACTTAGCACCAATCGAATAACAGAGGCCTCTTTTTTCTCTTACCTCGGTGAATAATCTTGCACTCATTCCGCCTGAAAGAATTGCTACTGCAACCTGTGCGTTATAAAAATCAGCGGAATCTGGTTTGACAGTTTTTGTCATCAGACCAATGTGTACCTGTGCACCTTCATTCGGGAAATGGGTATACCCATTATGTTTTTGCTGAAGTTTTACAGGCTTGGCAACGGGGCGTTTATCTGTTTTGAAAAGGCATTCCATTTGCCTGACTACTTTGTCGAAATTATATTTGCCTGCGATGGAGAAAATTGTGCTGGAAAAATTGAAATTATCGCGGACAATTTGTTTTGTTTTTTTAGCAGTAAGTTTTTCTATTTCCTCAATTTTGCCAGCTGTTGATCTTCCTATCGGGTCCGGGTAGAAATTTTCCTTTAATTTCAGCATTACGTTTTGCCTCGGGTCATCTTCAAGAGCCAAGACTGAATCAACAGCAAGTTTTTTTGCTAATTCAAACTGGTCATCTTCAAGGTTTGGCTTTTGTATGATATCTGCGTAAATAGGCAAAGCATTATCTAAGTTGCTTGCTTCAAGTACGGCACCGAGGGATAGATGAGAGCTTCCAAGTGAAGCGGCGCGGTGTAAACCCAAGCTGTCAATTTCATCTGAAATCTGTCTGCTGTTTTTACCATTTGCTCCACGGAAAATCCAGTCTTCTATAACGTTTCCAGCGCCGCAGAGGCCAGCCGGAATAGTGGATGTGCCGCAAGGCAGCATAAAACCAAAAGCTACGGATGCGACAGATTCCATCGGTTCACCGATTAGGACCATATCATTGTTAAGAATATGTTTATCAAACTTGCTATCCATCTGAATTTCCTTACTAAAAATCACTAAAAGAGGATTTTATCCAAAGCTGGCATAATATCAACTTTAGTATGACCTGCCCAGTGTAAATTTGGGGCATTTGGTACGTTTTTAATAATATTTAGTTTTGTTTGAGTTTGTATTGTTGATAAACTTATTTTTTTTTATATAATAATGGCTAGTTTGTTATTAATGATAGCCAGATAAACTTAGAGACTTGAGAGAGGTTAATCAGCTATGGCTGAAACAGATGTGTTTAAAAAACAGCTGGAAAAAATAAAAAGCCTCGAAACTGAGAATAACAGGCTCAAAGAAGAGATTGTTTCGGCTGGAAAATTGCAGCAACAGCTCATGAGTGAAAAAGCCCGTTACCTGAGTTTGATTGATTGTTCAACTGATGTTGTCTGGCGTATTAATCTTGACGGTGTATTTACCTTTGTTAGTAAAGAGGTAGAACGGATGATAGGGTATAAACCGGAGGAGCTTGTCGGAAAATCCATTAACATCGTGTTAAGATCAGAAAGTTCCCAAAAAGCATTTAATTCATTGGAAAAACGTAACAAGGGAACATTAGAAAATAAAAGTTACTTTTTTGAATTCACACATGTAAGGAAAGACGGCAGTGAATTTCCCTGTGAGGTGCGAACTTCGCCTATCTTAAATAGTGAAGGTGATGTTGTAGAAATACAGGGATTCTCTCGCGATATTACCAATATTAAAGCGGCGGAAGAAAAGTTAGATCTTTATCGTGAGCAGATGGGGCATGCAAAAAGGTTGGCTATGCTGGTTACGATCAGTGCGACAGTTGCTCATGAACTAAATCAGCCTTTGACGGTAATTAGATTGCTGTTGCAGGATTGTCTTTTGGAACTTTCAAAAGTAGATAACTGCGAGAAGGTTGCAGAAGATATCAATGACAGCTTAATAGAAATACAAAAGGCAAGCAGGGTAATTCAGCGGTTCCGTGATGTTGCCAAACCTTCATATGATATAGCCAAAGAGTATCAAGACGATGGCGGCAGAATACTTGATAAGATTGTTGGTTTGATGTCAAAAACTGCCATACGATCAAATATGCAACTGATAATCAGTTCAAATGTAAAAGAAGTTCTTTCCCGTGCAGGTAATTCATTTGATATCGAGCAGGTGTTTTTTATCATGATAGAAAATGCTATTCAAGCTGCAGCTGGTCAGAAGAACAGACAGTTGAAAATAAATGGTTATATAGAAGATGACTCGGTTGTGTTGACATTTGCCGATGATTGTGGTGGGATATCGCAGTCGCATGTTGGTGAAATTTTCAAACCATTTTTTACAACAAAGCCCGATGGGACAGGTCTGGGGCTTTGTATAGTTAAAAGGATACTTGATGTTATTGGAGGAAAGATATCAGTTGAAAATAAACCAGGCATTGGGGTTACATTTTATGTAAAAATACCGACAAACACATGGAAGGAGAGGAGCGTTTAATGGCAAATCAGAAGAAAAGAATATTTTTTGTTGATGATGAGCCCCAGCTTCGAAAAATTGTTCAGAGAACAATCGAACGATATGGGTACGAAGTTGTATGTTTTGAAGATAGTTTGACTTGTCTAGATGAGTTAGTATTCAGTGAATGTGATCTTTTAATTACAGACGTCAATATGCCTGGGATTAACGGCATTGAACTTCTTGAAAAAGTTAAAAAGATCAGACCCTTGCTTGATGTTCTGATTGTTACAGGCTACGGTAATATTCCTATGGCGGTTCGGGCAGTAAAAAATGGAGCCTACGATTTTATCGAAAAGCCTCTTGACCGTGATCGGTTGATCCCTGTGATACAGGATATACTTAATAATGATGGAAATTGTGAGCTTAAAGGTAAAAAGCTGACCAGGATGGAGAAGGAAGTGTTGAAATTTATTGTAAACGGCAAGAGCAATAAAGAAATTGCAGACGTTTTGCATAGGTCGGTTCGTACTATCGAAGACCATCGCAATCATATAATGCACAAGTTTGATGCTAAAAATGCAGTCGAGCTTGTAAAAATAGCAATGGATATTGAATTATAACGACCTTAAAACTTTCGGTTTTTCATTGAAAATCCAGTAATAACCACAGTTTGTCAAAGTTATGAATGCGAGTACAATCAGCAATGTAATCGAGATGAGACCTGGAGGAGTTTGGCCAAAGCTGGTGTACGAGTTTAGGAGGCAGAACACCAACGTGGACAGGGGAGGTTTTTTTTGTCTCCACCTGTCATAGTCACGAGGGTACGGTCTGTTAATATATCTAAGCGACAGCTGTGTTGTCGTTATCTGCGTCATAATCTTCAAACTTGACGCTGATTTTTTTGCTTACGCCTCTGGTTTGCATTGTTATTCCGAAAAGTTCACCAGCAACGCTCATTGTGCGTTTTGCGTGTGTTATTACTATAAATTGTGAGTCTTGCTGGAACTCTTGTATTATTCTGTTGAAGCGTTCGTTGTTGGCTTCATCAAGAGCAGCATCAACTTCGTCGAGCAGGCAGAAAGGCGAAGGCTTTGCCCTGAATACGGCGAACAAGAGTGCAATCGCAGTCATAGTTTTTTCCCCACCGCTGAGCAGGGAAATGCTTCTTGTTTCTTTTCCCGGTGGTTTTGCCAATATTTCAATGCCGCTTTCGAGAATGTCCTCAGCATCTTCAAGCAGGATATCCGCTTTGCCTCCGCCAAAGAGTTTACGGAAAAGCTGTTGGAAATGCTCTCGTATCAGTTCAAATGTTTCCCTGAATTTTTCACGACTTTGTTTGTTTAGACGATTTATCAGCTGCTGAAGCTGGTTCTTGGAATTGTTAAGGTCCTCTACCTGATTTGAAAGGAATTCATTTCTCTTTTCGAGATCATCCTGTTGTTCGATAGAATCCACATTAACATTACCAAGTCTTTCAATTTTTCCTTTAAGGTCAGTAATTTCTTCTTTGACAGCCTGCCAGTCAACGTCCTGCTCTTCGTATTTTTCATACGATTGATTAAGGTCAATGTTTAATTCTTCACGGACTCTTTCAACAAGTCCCTGTTCCTTAACCTCAAGCTGACTAAGTTCAATTCTAAGTTCATTTATCTGCCGGTCTATTTCGGATTCTTCTGAGCGTTTTTCACGTATGAGCTGTTCAAGTTGTTTTTGTTTTTCGATGAGCTCGTTTATCTTTTCGCGGAGAAGTCTGCTCTTATTTTGTCTTTGCTCTTTTTCTACGAATAGTTCGGATACTTCTGCTTCACAGGTTAAGATGTCTCTTTGTGCCTGCAGTGCCTGCGAGCCGCAGTTTTGTGAATCATTTTTAGCAGCTTGCATCAGTGAGTCATTTTCTTTGATCTGATTTTCAATGCTCGCGATTGTCTGTTTCATCGCTTTGTTTTGCTCTGATATTTGGCCCAAGGATACTTTAATATCTGTCAGACAGCTTGCAAGAGCCTGCTGCTCCATTTTTCGATCAGCGAAGACTGTTTCGAGTTCTTCGATTCGAGCAGTTCTTTCAGCGTTTATCGTTTCAAGTTCTTCAAGCTTTTGCTTCGAGTTATATTCTTTCTGTACCGACTGGGCGATCTGTTCAGCAAGCTGGTCAATCTCACCGGTGATTAGGGGTTGTTCTTTTTTAATTCGGTCTATATTTTCCTGGATAGAATTCAGCTTCCCTTTTACCTGTGTCTTTTCGGTGTTCGCCTCATAAATTGCGGTTCTTAGCTCTTTGCGAAGCTTAGAAAGGTGTTCACTTGTTTGCTGGCTTTGAGATATCTGATTTTGCGTTGTAGATATCTGTTTTGTGATATTGTCAAGAGCATCATTAAGCTGATTGAGACGACTTTTTCTTGAGATTAACCCTGCAGCTTTACCGACAGGGCCAAATTTTACCGAGCCTGTACTGGTTAGGAGTTCACCTTTTTGTGTTACGAATTTATATTCATCACTGAGTTGGTTCATCATTTCTGCTGCTGAATCGATGGAATCGACCAACAGTGTCTTGCCGAGCAGGTTCCACACTAATGGGGCATATTGGCTATCATATTTTACCAAATCGGCAACTCTGCCTTTGACGGATTGAAACTTCGATAAATCTGTTGAGTCAACAAATGGGATGATCCTGTCGGTGCAGATGAAGTTTACTCTGCCGTCAAGTTTGTCCTGTGTTTCTTTATCAGCAAACAGGGCAGAGGAATTGTTAACTATTAGTGAGTCAGTTTTGCCTTCAAGTGCGGCTTCTATGACACCGGCATATTCAATATCAGCGGTGATAGCGTCTGCCACCATTGCCTGAACATATTCATATTTGCCGCTCTCACTGGATTTCTGTCTGAGTATATTTTTTACAGCGTTGTTTATGCCTTCTCGCCTTGTTTCCATATCTGTCAAGACGGTCAATTCACTGCTTAAGGCACTTCTGGTTTCTTTGCTGTTGATAAGCTGACTTTTGTCCTGTTCAATCTGCTGTTCTATTTCTTCCGATTTTTTAGTTTTGACATCAAGGCTTTGTTCAAGATCATTGATGACTTTATCAATGTCTGCCAGTCTAACATGGTTTTGTGCTTTTTGAGCTAATAGTTGCTCAAGCTGCTGCTGTGCGGAGTCAGCTTTACCGGCTAGTCTATCTTTCTGGCAACTAAGGTTGTCGCGGTAAATATTTATACTTTGCAGTTCATTGTGCAGCTGAGCAGTTCTTCGTACAGCATCAATGATGCCGGTTTTTTCATCCTCGAGGTCCGCTTCAAGAGAGGAACATTCAGTGTTTACTACTTCTATGTCTTTTTGCAGTTTTTCGATCTGGCTATTTTTTTCCAGTAACGTCTGGGTGCTGTTTTGAAGTTCGTCATTATAATAGTCGAGGTCTTCGGTGAAGTTTTGTTTTTGCTGCTGAAGTTTTTCAATTCTTTCAAAAGAGGTGTCTTTTCTCTCGGTTAATTCTTTAATACGATCTTTTAGAAACTCTATTCTCTGCAGTTTCTGTTCGATTTTGCTCTGGATAGATACAAGAGCATTGTCGCTTTGATTGAGTGTTGCTTCAGTTTCGATTATCTCTGATCCCAATACTGTGACGAGCGAATCGTTCTGTGCAACCTGCGCTGCAACAGCAGCAAAACTCAGTTGTGTTTTTTCAAGAGTATCTTTTCTATCTTTTGTAAGTGTGTTTATTTTATGATATTCGACAAGTGAATAATTTACCTGGAGTTCTTTAAGCTTCTCGGTGTATGCAAGATAGCTTCTTGCTTTACCGGCCTGTAGTTTTACGCTCCGCAGTTGTTTCTGAACTTCAGACAGTACATCTGCGAGTCTGAGCAGGTTTTGCTCGGTGCGTTCGAGTTTTCTCAAGGCCTCTTTTTTGTGTGCTTTGTATTTGCTGATACCGGCAGCTTCTTCAAAGATCGCTCTTCTATCCGTTTTTGATGCAGTCAGGAGTCTTTCGACTTGTCCCTGTTCGATGATAGCGTAGGCTTTTACACCTATTCCCGTATCCATTAGCAGTTCACGAATGTCTTTTAGTCTGCAGAGTTTGTTATTTAACCTGTATTCGCTATCACCGCTTTTAAATATTTTTCTTGTGATCTGCAACTGATCTCCCTCGACAGCCAGTTTTCCGCAGGTGCCGGAGAGTACCAAAGTAACTTCTGCCGATTGGGAAGGTTTTCTGCTCATAGAACCACTGAAGATGACATCTGCCATCTGCCCGCTTCTCAAGCTTTTTACGCTTTGTTCGCCAAGGACCCATTTAATTGCATCAACAACATTACTTTTTCCGCATCCGTTTGGCCCAACGATGGCTGTTACGGGGCAGTCAAAGTTAAATTCTGTTTTATCTGCGAAGCTTTTGAATCCGTTCAGAATAATCTTTTGAAGTCTCATATTTGTTCCTGTTGTATAGCTCCATAAAACCAATTAACAATAATTTTGTCTTAATTCGGGACAGTATACACTATTATTATCGGTCTTTCCTCAGTATTTTTTTGATAATTGTTCAATTTTGGTCATTGGACCTGCGTTGAATTGTACATTTTCGTCTTTAATTGCGCCCTTGTCGACCATTTGTTTGAGAAGAGCTATCATTTCGCCATAAGAGACATTCAACCCAGTTACATCTTTAGGCGAATTTTTGACCGATTCCTCACAGAGAGTCATGATAATATCACCAAGTTCGAAAGATGATTTTAATTTCACGAGCACATTAGGCCTTGTAGGGTGCTTTCTTATAATTGAAACATAATTTTGACCCGCTGGTGCATTTAAAGTAATGTTTCCATCTTCCGATTCGATAAAAAGGTTTTCTTTGCAGTATATTGGTGCTCCAAAGATGACAACCCTTGGTTGGTCATTTCTGTATACCATAATGCATTTTTGCTTTGTCATCGGTATTTGTTCGAGATAGAAATTTCTACCAACAAGTTTTTGAGTAATTGCGATATCGTTTAGTTTTCTAAGTTGTTCATAGGCATTTTTAACAATATTAAAATCTTCATCTTTTAAAAGTGATCTCCCCAGAGCCGAGGCATCGTCGCGTGAGGCAGAGGTGACGATTGTCTCAATAGCTTGAATTCGATATGGTGAGTTTTTATCCAAAGCTATTTGCCTTAAAGTGTTAATACCTTTATCGGAGCCGAGGTTTAATATGCACCTTGCCGCCCTTAAGCGAATTTCTGGGTCAGATAATTCCAGCAGGGCGGTGAGTTTTTCAAGACATTGGTTTCCTATGGATTCAATTGCGATCTCAGTCTGGTCCTTGTCTGGTTCGACAGCAAGTTTCTGAACAAAGGTTGCGGCTCTTTGTCTTGTTGTTTCCTCTGTCTGTGTTAGATAGGTTGCACTTAAAATTTGTAAGAACCTTTTTTTCTGATTGTTGTATTTTTGAGGTATCTTAATTTCGATAATTCCCTCTGATATTGCTTTAGCGACGTTGTTTCCGAATCTTTCATTTACTCGGTTGCGTATCAGACTTGCAATTTTGAAGTCAGGTTTTTTCAGTGCTAATACTGCTTTGTAGCCTTCTATTACAGTGCCGCCGGCGAGGATATATCCTGTTTTTTCATCACTATTGGGGTCGTCGCCGAGAGTATCTATATAAACGGGCCCCTGTGCGGAGGCAAGGACTTTTAGTGTAACACCAAAAGCACCGGCTATTTTGAGATCACTTTCATACAACCAACCACCTTTGAGAGATGTTGTTTGTGATCCAGGCAGTGGACTTACTAGCAGGTCAAAATACTGGTTCTTGGAGGAAGCTTCAGGGATGACTCCGTAAATCTGCACGACCGATGTATCACTGCTGTTGATTAATTCGTCTATGTTCAAATCATTCGTAGATACGTTTTTGAGTATGTATTTCTTTAGGTATGTTCTTATTTGAGGTGGGCACTCAGCAGAACCTGTGCCATTTAATCCTGCGACTAAGCCATATCCCTCGACAGCAACTTTGCTATACGAAAAGGCCTCAGCGAATGAACTAATTGTAGAATCCTGGGTTATTTCAGACTGTGGTTCGTAAGGCTCAATTTGTTTCTTT
Organism: uncultured Pirellulales bacterium; assembly: GCA_964492365.1. GTDB lineage: Bacteria > Planctomycetota > Phycisphaerae > Sedimentisphaerales > Anaerobacaceae > JAGLTN01. The sequence goes on from CAZBKA010000094.1 coordinate 9,086, forward strand.
TTTTTCTCAGGTGCTCCGCAGCCGAGTAATACCAACAGAGAAACAACTACTGTAAAAAACCACAAATTCGTTTTTTTTGCCTTGTTATCCATAACATTAGTCCCTAAAAGGTCTGTACTTCCTTATAACACACCTGAAATACTATGCTTATATGTTAATTTAGTCAAGGTTATTTTGCTTTTTAGATTATTAAAAACCATGTTTTTGGGGGTTATAATCGAATGGTATGGAGCAGGTGGAATTTTAGTTATCTTCGCCCATAATCGGGTAGATTATTGTTTTTTGTTCCTTGCAGGTGTCAAAATCAATGGGAACGACCTGTTGACAGGTGCGGAGTTTAGCGGGTTGTCTATAAATATATATAGGAATTTTTGACGATGAGCCCAGCGGGTTAGCATAGACGTGTGCATGGTCATTGTTGCCAAGCCATGTTTTTCATGTTTATAAACCCCATTATTTTCAAGTGCGACCTTTTAAAATGTGGCGGCGAGTTGTGATTGATCAGCCTTGATTCATATTCGACCAAGGGTTATATGTTTATAATGCCACAAGTGTTTTTGTTGTTATCTTTAATGTTTAGCGATATTTAATTTCCATAATTATGTTATCTTGGTAATCCTAATTTGATTATTTTCATCAAAGATCCTTCGTCAGGTAGAAATGTCATGTCAGTTTTTCCCGCAATATAATCAAATACTTTTACATTATTTTTATCAGAGGTTATAGATATGTAGCCTTTGATTTGTTGATTCTTGTCGAGCCAACCTGTTAAATATAAAAAACCTGCAGTCTTTCTGACTTTGCCGTTTTCATAATTTGTTTCGAGTATTGAAAAGTTGCCTTTAGTTATTATGTATAGCTTTTCGTAGTCCATATCGACTTTGTCTTTATATATTTTTGTTGGGTCAATGTTTCCTGTGGCCGAGGATGACATGACCTGGAATTCCATACGTGGTTTCGCTGTTGTATATTCTCCGAACCATCGTACTTCTACAAGACCTGTGGGGTCTACTTTTATCAGCACAAGGCCTCGTTCGTCACCGTTTTCATTCACGTCAGCTTTGTATATAGCGACTTCTTTGATCTGTGGTTGTTCAGGTTCTGGTTTGTAGATGTCTTCAATTTTTTCTTTTATACGGTTTTCTTCTACCCATGGATATTTTTCAGGCTCCTGTTTTTGTTCCTGGAGCGAATCAGAGTTTGGGTGGGGGTTTAGTACCAGAAAATAGCCAATAATTACTACGATTATGCCCAAAAGCATAAATAACAAAGCCATGCCCTTGTTTCTAGTTGTATAACAAGCGTTCGATTTCATTTTTCATCCTTTCCACTCAATTGATGTTGAGAGAATATATTAGTGCTGTCTGGTGTTATGTGCAAGAAATAGTTGATTTTTTTTCAAATATAAGAGGTTTTGGGAGATTTTGCAGCAAACTTACGTGTAAATTTAGTGTTTTGAAAACGTTTTTTTGGGAAAAACGCATGGAAAAACGGTTTGCTTTGTTGAGATATTTTTTTAAAAGGGAGCCTTTCCAATGAGAAAAAGGAAGAATTTTTAAAAGTTTTTTACAGATTTTTATTGGATAGCAGGTTGTTGATATTCTATACTAAAGGTGTGTTTGGAGTCGAAATTTCGATAGGAGCGGATTTTTGAAAAGTTTTTTTTAATAAAATTTTTTGAAAAAGTTAAAATAAATAGTTGACTGTCGTTTTGAAATCGTTAGTATGTTCAATCTACTGGTTATGACTAATACGTAACGTGTTGTCTAACCAGTTGTTTATTTTTGTGAAAGCAAAAAGCTCTTTGAAAAGTTAACAGTTATATAAGCCAATTAAGTAGCGAGAGTGTTGTGCTCAATATACGGTTTTCTCATTGCCGTTTGAGAGCATATTAAAAGATGCAATAGCATCACTTTAATGAGTAAATTTACTCAACACTTTCAAAGCATATATATGCTTGAATTAATTAAGTGTTTTGAGCTTCAAATGACGAATTCCGTCTTCGGACGGTTCGACAAAACAATTTGAAGGGTTTGATCCTGGCTCAGAACGAACGCTGGCGGCGTGGCTAAGACATGCAAGTCGAACGGACCTGTTAATTTATTAGCAGGTTAGTGGCGAAAGGGTGAGTAATGGATAG
>CAZBKA010000095.1:0-11160 GCA_964492365.1 uncultured Pirellulales bacterium
CCCCAATTTTAAAATCCCTAAAAATCACCCACCTGTCAATTTGCGTCACCAAATTCTCACCAAACTCCTCTGAATATTTACCACAATTACACCTCTACAGTAAAAATTTAGACTATTTTTTCTTCCTAGCAATAAATACCCCACAAAGTTACGTCTTGCAGATAGTTTGACGATATTCCAATTGACGATTAATGTAAATTTAGTTACTATAATTTCGTGGTTTTTTTTGTATAAATGCTATAATGTGCATATAGAGGCTTAAATATTATTTTATAAAATATTTTAATCGAAATAATCCCGAGCCCCTTTTCACTTTAGCTTCGTTCGATATAGCTTTTAAAACTTTAAAAAGAGGGTTTTTTATAACGATGAAAAGGATTTGCACTCTGATAATAATGATCACTCTAAGTCAGACTTTGCTCGCTCAGAGTGGATTACCGCAACTTGATAATAATTATATAAAATCCGTTTCTCAAACTAACATTAGCGATGATATTATTGTTGCCCCAATCGCTGCTGTCGGAGAAACCATAGATTGCAATTCTTTTACCGTTGACCTTGATAATCAACTGCTTACTTTCACATGGAACGGCCCCAACGACATAAACATTCCTGATGGCCCTAACGGCGACTGGACAGGATTCAATTTCATTTACAACGCAGCCTTAACAAATCAGGATCTTCTGCCAGAAGGTGCCTATGTCTGGAAAGTGGACGCACATTATATTATCGATCACACTTATGTAGGAGACCTTGAAATAAAATTATTCACAACTGTCCCTGCAACAAATAGCTGGATGATTCGTAACAATGAGGGCGGAGGAGAAGATTATATCGACGAAACTCGTACGGATACAGAAGTTTTCTTTGGCCAACTCGCTGGTCAGAACTGGTATTTTCAGGTTCATGATACAGCCGGATACGACACCGGTTCGATTACATATGTGCAGTTGACTATCTATTACAAACATGGCGATGAAAAACCTGATTTAGAACCTTACCTGCCTGTGGAATTGGAATGGGATGATAAAATCGTTATTTCAAATGTAACCGATACTAATACCTCTGCAACAAAATTATATAATGACGAAGCAATTTATGTTGATTACTCCTGTTTAAATTCAGGTAATACCGAGGCCCTGGATTTCAAATATGGTTTATACCTTGATGATGTGCTGGTAAAATATGCCGAAGTAAACTCTCTTGCGATAAATTACTTTAGCTATGTACTTGATTCAAAATTTGAGCCTCTTTCAGCAGGTATTCACTCTTTCAAAATAGTATGTGACTACGACGAAAAAGTAGCAGAATTAGATGAATCAAACAACGAATATTCGAAACAATTTACTGTTATCAAAAGACTTGGCAGAAGTATTAACGGCTACAAATTCAATGACATAAACGCTGACGGAATATGGGACAGCAATGAACCTGGTCTTAAAGGCTGGCGTATCTTTGCTGACTTAAATAATAACTACATCTGGGACAGCAGTGAACCAAATGACATCACAGATGGCAATGGGGCTTACTCGCTGCGTGATCTTGATTCTGGATCATATATCATCATGGAAGTTAATCAACCGGACTGGCTGCAGACATATCCTTCCGACACATACCCAGCAGAAGAAACCCTGCCTCAAGCCTTATTAACTCCGGTGGTATCCGGTCCTACAACTTATAGCGACCTGCTTTCTTACAGCGAACTGGCTAATATAAAAACAACAGCCATGGACAGCCCGCCCAAAAAGTCATTAGTAAAATGGAAAGATCAGATAGGTAAAGGAAAACGCTTTAAATCGTGGAAACAGGTACTTGAAGCTGACGCAAAGAAAATGTTGGACGAACCGCAAGTTAAATCATTATCACTGGATACTTCTGCATCACAAGAAACTTCTGCTGCTGGCGATGTTGTTCTTGATGGTGTGCCGACTTCACAATGGACTTATGGCTGTTCAGCAACATCAGCAGGTATGATCTTTGGATATTATGACAGGCATGGCTACCCAAACATGTATACTGGGCCGACTAACAACGGAGTTGCCCCATTAACAGATCTCGGGCAGGGAGATACCCCTTCTTCCCCAATCGCAGGGGCATGCTCTATGATTGCTACTCAAAATGGCTTTGACGGCAGAACAACTGCAGGTCATGTTGATGATTACTGGATTGGTTATAATGAAACAGGACCTGACCCCTGGGAAACTTCAGGCGTTGAACACACCTGGGGCGACTGTACAGCCGATTTCATGGGTACTAATCAATGGAAATGGGCCTTCAATAACGATAACGGTGTAATTGATTTCAATATTGACGGATCAACCGCATTGTTTTCAGCAGGAGCCGAGAAGCTTTATGATTTCGTCCCTGATGCTTCAGCAGGGTCTCCTCAGACAGAGCTTTGTCACGGCATGAGACTTTTTGCCGAGTCAAGAGGCTATATTGTCACTGAAAATTACACACAGCAAATCGATACTTATGCCACAGGCGGGTTCTCTTTCGAAGATTATAAAAATGAAATAGATAACGGCTACCCGGTAATGATTCAGGTTGATGGTCATTCTATGGTCGGTGTCGGATACAATGACTCAACACAGGAAATCATCCTGCATGACACATGGGACAACACTACGCACAGAATGAACTGGGGTGGAAGCTACTCAGGGATGCTGCATGAGGCTGTAACAGTAATACACCTTGCACCGGCAAATGTTTTGAACAATGTCCATCAAGTTGTGTTAGGTAACGATGTAGATGTAAATGATATTAACTTCGGCAACAACAGCACACCAGGCAGTATCAGCGGATACAAATTCAATGACATCGATGCAGACGGCATCTGGGGTAATAACGAACCTGGCTTACAAGGATGGCAGATTTTTGTCGACCTGAACCAAAACTACCAGTTTGATGCCAACGAACCCAATACCATAACAGACGCAAACGGTGCCTATACTATCACGGGGCTTTACCCGGGCACATACACCATCGCGGAAGTCAATCAGCCCAACTGGCAGCAGACTTATCCGATACTTTCTTCAAGTTTATCACAACAAAACGCCAGGGTCATCAAATCTGTGGAAATCAGCACCACAAATTCAGATAACCCGATCTACATACAAGGCGAAATTGTCAAGCCAGCATCAGGTTCCCCGACAGGAATGATGACACAGCAGTCAGGCTCGCTAATCAACATGGATGATTTCCGCAACGACTCACGCTTTGCTGACATCAATGGAAGAGGCTATAGTGTTGTAATTATAGATACAGGGATAGATGTAGACCACCCCTATTTTGGTACTGATAGTGACAATGATGGAATTGCAGACCGTATCGTCTTCCAGTACGATTTTGCAAACGATGATTACGACGCAAGCGACAAGAACGGACATGGTTCAAATGTCTCCAGCATAATCGGTTCACAGAACAGCGTAAACAAGGGAATGGCACCTGGAGTAAACCTCATTGTTCTGAAAGTCTTTAAAGATGATGGAACAGGTAATTTTGGTTATACCGAAGATGCTTTACAATGGGTTATCAACAATATCGATGACTATAACATCGTCAGCGTCAACATGTCCCTTGGAGATAATGAGAATTACACTACACATCAATCGTTATATGGCATACATGATGAATTGACAAAACTTGCCGCTGAAGGGGTTATTGTAGTATCAGCATCGGGAAATGATTTCTACACCTTTAGCAGCCAGCAAGGCGTAGCTTATCCATCTGCTGATGAATTTTCCTTAAGTATCGGCGCTGTTTATGATAGCATCACCAGCGGATACACCTACTCAAGCGGCGCGGTTGCCAATACAACGACATCTGACCAAATATGTCCTTTTTCTCAGCGAAATTCAGCATTAACTACTATTTTTGCTCCTGGTGCACCTATAACAGGCGCCAATAACATCGGCTCTACGGTAACTATGCATGGAACCAGTCAGGCCAGCCCACATATTGCAGGTATTGTCCCCTTAGCGCAGCAACTAGCAGATAAGCTGCTTGGCAGACGACTTGGTGTGGATGAATTTGTCGAGCTTATGCGCAGCACTGCTGTCACTATCAATGACGGCGACGATGAGAATGATAATGTAATACATACAAATCTGGATTTTCCACGAGTTAATATGATGGCATTGGCTGAAGCTATTTATAGCCTGCGTGCCCAAAATGGCGGAGTTCATCAAGTAAAACTCGGCAGAGCTGAAAATGTTAGTGACATCAATTTCGGAAATCACGGTACATCTTGCGGCGATTGGGGCTACTATGATGGTGATATAAATAACGACTGCTATGTCAACTATGAAGACCTGTATATTATTGCTTCAACCTGGCTTGGCAGCGGAGACGGCGACATCAACACTGATACCGACACGAACTTTGAAGACTACGCAATACTTGCCAACCAGTGGCTGCTGTGCAGTGACCCACTGGGATTAGATTGTGATAATCTTCTGGAATAAATTATATCCAAAAATCTTTCAGCTGAAATTGTAATGTTTTTTTACAGCTTCTTTGATCTGCCAAGTGCAGTCAAGGTCCTTAGGAAATATTACGTAATCGCCAGGTCCGAAGCTCACTGAACTTTTATCGTCCTTAACAGTAACCTTGCCTTTAATAATTAAACATGTTTCCTGCTGGGTATAGGACCAGTCAAACGTCTTGGCTTCACATTCCCATATCGGCCAGCGGTTACATTCTTCTATTTCTGTCTTAGTGGGCCTGCGAACTATAATATCTGATGCAGTCGGCATTTATGCTCTCCTTGCTATTATTTCATATTTCAATCACATTATTGTAATTTAATTCAAATACATAATAACCGCAATACCATTTTTTTTCGAAATTTGTGGAATAATCTTCATATTTTTAATATAAGTATTCCTTTGGTAAAAATTCAAGGCTTGAAAATATGAATAGACAAAAATTTGAAAAACTGAAAATATGGCTTAACAAATACATCGACAGCTTCTACTGCGATGATGATTATATAAATGCTAATATTGAATTGAAACAGACACACACCGCCAGAGTATGTGATGAGATGCTTTACCTGACCAATAGCCTGTCCTTTGAACCTCATCAGGAAATTTTAGCCCAGGCAATCGCACTTCTGCATGATATTGGCAGATTCGAACAGTTTCAAAAGTACCGCACTTATAGTGATTTCAGAAGCATAAACCATAACGAACTTGGTTTGAAAATTATCGCAGAAAATAATCTGCTTGGAGACATTAATCTCCGGGACAAAGAAATTATCGAAAAGGCTATCGAATACCATAACCTAAAAGAAATCCCCCCCCAAACTGACAGCCAGGTCGAACTCTATTCAAAATTAATCCGCGATGCCGACAAGCTTGATATCTATCGTGTTGTAATTGAATATTACAACCAATATATCAACAACCCAAGCTCGTTCCGTCTGCAACTTGAACTGCCTGATGTTCCGGAATATTCATCCGAATTAGTCAATTCACTGATTACAGGCAAAAGATTCGACTACAAAAAACTGAAAAGCTGGAATGACATGAAGCTGCTGCAACTTGGTTGGGTTTACGATATGAATTTTGCCGCAACCCTTATAAGGGTTAAAGAACGGAAATATATCCAGACAGTTGCCGATTTTCTGCCGAATACCGAAGATATCAAAAATGCAACGCAAATTGTCCTCAAATTTGTAGATGACCAGATAGTTTTACTGAGCTGATATGGACTTATTAATCATTTGAAAAAACGAATTTGTTGACTTAATGTTTCCTTTCCATTATCATATAAAACAGATTGAAAACCATTAAGCAAGGAGCTCTTATGGCAAATATTATTTTGCAAACTAATATAGCTGAGCAGCAACCTAAAAGAGGCAAAGTTCGTGACATTTACGACCTCGGCAACACACTGCTGATCGTTGCAACTGACAGACTAAGCGCTTTTGACGTAATAATGGCCAGCGGGATACCTTATAAAGGCCAGGTTCTGACCCAGATTTCTAAATTCTGGTTTGAATATCTCTCAGATATAACAGAAAACCACTTTATAACTGATGATGTCAAAAAATTTCCAAAACCTTTCTGTGATTATTCAGATCAGTTGACAGGCAGATCCATGCTCGTTAAAAAAGTTGAGGTACTGCCGATAGAATGTGTTATCCGCAGCTATCTTACTGGTTCAGGTTGGAAAGAATACAAACAAAGCGGCACAGTTTGCGGCCAAAAAATGCCGAAAGGAATCCAGCAGTGCGGCAAAATACCGCAATTGATTTTTACACCAGCAACAAAAGCTGAACTCGGTGAACATGACGAAAATATCAGCTTTGATCGTTGCGTTGATATCATAGGCAAACAATCCGCTGAATTTGTTCGTGACAAAAGTACTGCAATATTTGAAAAAGCTTCCGCTTATGCTCTGACAAAAGGCATAATCCTGGCTGATACAAAATTTGAGTGGGGTCTTGTTGACGGGAAAATAATCTTAATTGACGAAGTATTAACTCCCGACTCATCAAGATTCTGGCCTGCTGACAAATATGCACCAGGCAGGGATCAGGAAAGTTATGATAAGCAGTTTGTAAGAAATTATCTTGAAAGCATCAACTTCAATAAATCAGGCCAAGGCGTTGTTCTGCCGGATGACATCGTCAAAAAAACAAGTGCAAAGTATATTGAAGCTTATGAAGAACTTACCGGCAAAAAATTTCAGATTTAGGTCTGTTAGAAGTTGAATGATAAATTATTAATATTTCGCTGGAAACAGCTATTTGCAGTGACACTAGCTCATCTTATCATTGATATGTTAGCTGGTATGCTGCCTACAATTTTGCCTGCTATTCAGATACAATTTGCTTTAACGGTAGCACAGGGAGCCTTGATATTAGGCACGCTTAACCTGACCTGTAACATTGTCCAGGTACTGACAGGCCATTTAAGATCAGATAAAAAGAAGCCTCTCTTTATGCATATTGGCTTCCTGCTGGCAGGAGCAATTTGCCTGATCGCCCTTTTACCAAGGTCCGCGGACTCTATGCCTGCGATTTTGATGCTGGCAGTTGTCACTGCAATCGGCGTAGCAATATTGCACCCCGAAGGTATGCGGGCAATTCACATATTAAGGCAGATATCAGCCCCGATAACAACTTCTGTTTTTATGACAGGCGGCTTTGTTGGCGTATCAGCAGGAATGCTGATCGCACCTATACTGGTAACCGTATTCGGTCTGGAAGGGCTTTACTTCATGCTGCTATTCCCTGCTGCGGGGATAGCGTTAATATATTTTCTGAGAATTAAACTCGCAGTAGAAAAACCAAGATCTATACAAAAAACCAGCGAAAAAGTAACGCTCAGCTTTTGGCCCGTAATGATAATGGCTTTCCCGACTACTACCGCAACATCGATAATCTGCTGGATACTGCCCATGAGACTGCATGAGTTGGGGTTTGAACTGACTTTCGGCGGTATATGTTCCATGGTTTTCAGCCTCGGCGGTGTAATCGGTTCATTTTTCTGGGCAAAAGTTGCGGGCAAAAAAGGGCCTTTGTTTTGTGCGATTATCGCTTTAGTGTCAAGCGTTCCATTTTTAATATGTTACCAGGCTGTGATCGAACACAGATTAGCAATAATATTTCTATTTTTAGCAGGCTTCGGTTCAATTGCTGCCTATCCGCTTATAGCGACTGTCGCAAGATACACCTATGGGCCTAACCTCGGAATGAGAATGAGCCTTATAGTAGGAGGATCATGGGGAATAGCAAGCCTGATTCAGATTGTGACAGGTTATTTCGCTGAAGATATCGGCATGCACAATATTCTTCTGTTTTCTTCCGCAGGCTATCTTATATCAGCTATTGTGGGTTTTATTATTTTAAAACACATTCGTAGCATTGACGGAGATTTTTCTGGTATAATATAAATACTGATAAATATAATATCACAATTGAATAATAGTATATTAAGGACAAGGTTAAACAACAAATGATAACTTATGATTCACACATACATACCGCATATTGCGGACATGCTGAAGGCATGACAACTGAAGCAATTATTAAACAAGCCCAACTTAAAAAACTGAAAACTATAATTATCACGGACCACGTTTTAAATAACGATGATTTAAAAAAAATTGATAAGATCAGGGAAGAAGCAGCTTCGATCAAAACCAGCTGCAATGTTATCATAGGCGCAGAAATTGACGCCGACGGAACACGCACTGACGGCAAACTTGTCACGGATAATCTGGATAACATCGACTACGTAATTGGTTCTATTCATTATGTCCCGGGCGTAGGAAACTATCCACATTCACCCGAGGATTGCGGTTTGGACCCTGAAGAATTGTTCAAGCGATGGGAGAGCACTTTGCTTGGAGTAGTATCTAATCCGAAAGTAAATACACTTGCTCATCCGGGAAGAATGATCGCAAGCATTCTCGATTTTGACTCATGTTTTGACGATATGCTAGCAGTATTCAGCCAGGCAGCAAAAATATCCGCAAAGAATAATATCTTCTGGGAAATAAACGAACTTAATGGCGACAAACTTTCAGATGAATATAAACTAAACTGGTATAAAATATACGAAGCTGCTCTTGATGAGGGAGTTGGTCTGATTTTCGGCTCTGATGCACACAGAATCGCAGATATAGGAAAAACAACTTTTACTCAAAAAATATTACGAAAATTACCTGCAGATTGTCTTGCCAATCCAAGGGACATGGGAATCGTAAATGTTTAAATCAAACATAATACTCATAGGTATGCCAGGCGTAGGCAAAAGTACTGTCGGAGTTCTGCTCGCAAAAGCATTAGGCCGAAATTTCATCGATACTGATGTCTACATTCAGGCCATTGAGAATCGAACACTGCAAAGCATCCTTGACGAAAAAGGCAAAGAAGATTTCTGCAAGATAGAACAAGAGCAAATTATATGCATAGATGTTAAAAATGCCGTAATTGCAACAGGGGGCTCCGTTGTCTATAGCCAAAAAGCTATGGATCATTTATCTATCGATGGAATCATAATACACCTTGACCTCGATTACAAATCGATTGAAAAAAGAATCACCAATCTTTCTACAAGGGGTGTTGTAAAAGAAAAACACCAAACCATCAAAGACCTTTATGAAACGCGGCAACCAATTTATCTTAAATACGCACAGATAACCATCAATTGCACAGATAAAAATCAAGATCAGATAGTAACCGAGATCATTGAACGTTTAAACGATAAAGACTGACACTGTACGGCGGCAATTTGGTCTTGCCTTCAAAGTTCGTAAAGCTGTTTTCTTTTATTTTCACATCCCACTCTCGACCAGGATCATTATAAGCCATCGGATCAACATTTCCTATCCGCCACAAACTGCCCTTACCAGTTAGCTTAGCAGCTTTTATATTCAACATAACTTCGCAATTTTCACCAAGCGGATTCACCATGGCAACAGTCAATGCTTTTTTATCTTCTGTCCATGCCGCACAAATATCTACAGGGTTAAAATCGCCGGTTATCTCAACAGGAACCTTACCAAAATGCTTTCGATACATCACCATCGGCAAAGCGATAGTCGAAAAACATGCATCAGTTTTATTAGTCTTTATCGCACCGATAACATTCACCGTCTGCGCATAAGTTGCCATCTCGATAATATCAGAATTATTAAAAAAGGCATGGAATCCCGCGGCGATCCCTAATGCGTCCTTCATAAAATATCGTGTCCCCAAATTGCCGTAAAGGTAAGGCCCATACCAATAGCCCCACTCATCCATTGCAACCTTAATATTCTTCTCAGCTAAACCAGCAATTTCCTGTCGATATTTTCGATGCTCACCAGCAATCCAGTTAATCGTCCATACCAGCTTATTAACATGTTCAGCAACATTATCGGCAGGCTCTCGGACATAGCAATGCTCACTCATAAGCGTTGTATAGTCGCCACTTTTTTCCAGCATTTTTTTCGACCAGTCACCTGTCCAGCCAACTGTGATTATTTTTATTGAATCATCTTCCGCCCGCATAGCTTTGGCACAGGCATTATGTTTATCCGGATATTCCTCGATTGGAATATTACCCACCTGCCAGAAACCATACATCTCATTGCCGATCCCCCACCATTTAACGTTAAAAGGCTCAGGATAGCCCATATCCGCTCGCAGCTTACCCATAGGCGTGTCAATACTGCCGTTGCAATACTGCACCTCCTCAGCAACATCTTCAACCGTATTGCCCGTACCGCTGTCAACAACCAGCAAAGGCTCAGCATTCAACAGCCTGCATAATTCGATAAACTCATTGATACCCATCTCATTGTTTTCGATCTTATCGGGTCCAGAACCAATCCCTGGTTCTCTTTTGTCCCTGTCATAAACTCTAGGCTTCCATTTATACCCGCCGACAAAACACCCACCAGGCCAGCGATAAATCGGGGCATCAAGCTCTTTTAGAAGTGCTAAGGTATCAGCCCTGAAGCCTTTGATGTTATCTGCCGGCATCAGCGAAACGGTCCCTATCGTAAAACTGCCTGAACCTTTTGCAGATATCTCAATTGTTCCGTCATAAGTAGTTTTGCCTGCTTTGAAACTCAATGGGTATTTCGTATATTTCGACGTGATGTTTTTTATACAGACCGTTTGACTGTCTTTCTCAGATGCCCCCCAGCTGAGTGTGACTTTCACAGACCCGGCAAAACCATTGCCAGATAAAATCACATAACCGATGTAATCTTTACCTTTGATAAATCCAAATCCATCTTGATATATCCCGCAATCGATTTGGCTATCCAAACTAACAACAACACCATTTCGCCCGACAAAAGACCTATCCCCAGCGACACCAATACAGCCTGCAACCCCTTTCAATTGCCATGCAGATTTGTCACTACAAGCAGGATAAAAAAACTTTCTATCCTCAACCATCTCCGCCCATATCCCGCCGTCAATGCATTTGCCCACATGTTCAATAAATTGCCCATAAATATAATCAGAGATAGGCTCCCTGGTTTTATCTGCCTTTATCTCAGCAGTAAATTCACTCGCCCAAACTGCAGTTGTCATCAACATTAAAGCCATGACAGATGTAAATTCACTTCGACAACTAAACATAAAACAACCCTCTTAATTATTTTTCTTAGCATTTACTCCAGCTCAAACCTGTAAAGATTAATGCTGTA
>CAZBKA010000096.1:0-11052 GCA_964492365.1 uncultured Pirellulales bacterium
TAATTATTTTTCTTAGCATTTACTCCAGCTCAAACCTGTAAAGATTAATGCTGTATCCAGGCATTGTCAGCCCATTACTTATTGAGCTGACTTTTTGTTCACTTATTTTTACACTGTCTTCCCTGCCTGGTTCATTATATTCATTCAAATCACCTTTAACCTGCCATAACAAACCATCTCCCTTAAGCTGCACACCCTTAATATTAATCTTCGCAGTATTTTCCTTATCCAAAAGATTCACAGTCGCTATCGTAAGATATCTGCCATCTTCTGTCATCGCTGCTGTAATATCCATCAACCCCTGCTCGCCTGTAACCTCAACCGGAACAGTACCAAAATGCTTGCGATACATTATCAAAGGAAGCGCTGTTGTCTCGAAAGCTGCCTCGGTTTTAGTAGTCTTAATACAACCGATTACATTAACAGTCTGTGCATAGTTGGCCATGAAAAAAAGATCCGAATTTCTTACCATCTCATTTAGTCCAACTGCAATACCCAACGCATCTTTAAGCCTGTACCGCACACCAAGCTCACCATATATTTGAGGCCCATACCAGTAGTTCCATTCGTCTAATGCAATTCGTACATCCTTCTTTGCAACTTGAGGTAGCTCCTGACGATACCTGCGATGATAAGCTGCTTTATTTTTTACACCGCCGCTCATCTGCTCAACATGCGCCAAAATAGATTCCTGATCACCCCAGCAATAAAAGTGCTCGCTGATATAATCCATATTATCCAGACAATTTTCAAACATCCCTTTTGTCCAGTCACCGATGCCCTGATCATACCACCCGCCAGCATCGCCGCAGGCTATCAGAATTATATCATCATCAACTTTCCGCATAGCCTTAGCAAAAAGATTATGCTTTATAACATAATGATTCAAATGCATATGTCCAAGCTGCCATTGTCCATACATCTCATTACCGATACACCAGAATTTAACATCGTAAGGCTTACGGTTGCCATTCTTCGCCCGCCACTTACCCATCGAGCTATCCGCAGAACCATTAGCATACTCAACTTCCTGCGCTGCTGAAAAATCATCACCCAAACCATCGTTCACAGCTATCATGGGCTCGGCATTAATTTCTCTGCAGAAAGAAATATATTCATCCAGACCAAAATCATTATACTCTAATCCCGACCATGCAGGATTTCTGAATGTCGGTCTCTTATCCTGGTCACCAATTCCGTCACGCCAGTTATATCCGCTGACAAAATTTCCACCTGGCCAGCGATAAACAGGTGAATCAAGCTCTTTCAAAAGCCCCAAAACATCACTCCTCATACCCTTAACATTATCCGCCGGCATCAACGATACCGCGACAATACTAAATTGCCCTTTCCCCTTAGTTGTTATACGCAGCCTGCCTTGATCAGTCGCCTCGCCGGCTTTAAACTTCAAGGGCAACTTGATAAAATCATCTTTTATCTTTGTAATCTCTACCGTTTCACTTTCACTGTCACCAGTCCCCCACTTCAATGTCACCCTCAAAGGCAAAATACCACTATCGCCTTTAAATACTATTCTGCCAACATATTCTTTATCCTTAATCAACCCAAGGCTCCCCTGCTCCAATCCAACCTCTTTGCCGTCTGCGCTGAATACAAAATCATAATCATTATTGTAAGGATTATCTTCAGCTTTACTAATAACGTCTTTGCTGCCGATTACATTCCAAGGCGAATCTTTCTGACCGGGCTCATAGAAGAACTTTCTATCCTCAAGCATCTCTGCCCATATCCCACCATAAATACATCTGCCAAGATGCTCAATAAACTGACCATAAATATATTTCGACACAGGTTCAAAAGTCTTACTGGTATCGATAGTAACATCTGTCACCATATCTTTAGTCTCAAAACACTCAAGCACAATATCATCAAAATAAGCCTTACCTTTAGCCTGTCCCCATCCACCAAAAAGACAATTAATATGAATCGTATCCTGCTTATCCGTCCAAAAATGTGTTTCAACCCACTTCCAGTCATTATCATCCTTAATGGCCACAGTCTTGACATTCTGCATATTATGAATATTAAGCTGAGCACCTTTGCCAGTACCAGGCTCAAGCCCTTCAGTTCTTATCCAGCCTGCAAGCTTATATTTCGAAAAAGGTTTAACTTTAACAAATGTCTCCCATGAAGCATCTGCCCCACTTTCGGATGAGATCACAACACATTTTCCACCATCTCTGCCCTTATCTGACACCTCAAACTTCGCATCACCTGCCCAGATATGCTCCTGCCATCCAACCGGCTTATTATCTACAATATTTTCAAAAGATGAATTTTCCATTATATTGCCGGCTCCCAGACAAATTGACGCCCCCAGAATAATTAATATCCCCATCGCTATGAAATGATATCTGTTCATTTTTTTCCTTTCTATTGGCAAAATGAATAAAATGTTGTAACTAAATACTCTCGCCGGCGATGTTAGTTCGGTGCCCATCAAAAATAATTTTAATCCAAAACAACTCAGGCTTAATTACTTAAAGCTTCCAGGCTCTGGCAAATGCTTTAAAGCTTCTGTCGTATGTTTTTTCAACTTCTTCCGGAAAACAACAACCCGGCAACTGTTTCATGGCAAGATGATATTTTATGCAGTCACAGCAAATGCCTTTTCTATCACATCCGCCATAAGAACAATTACAATTTTTAAGATTTTTCTCTTTTTTACATTCCATAATGATATCCTTCCGTTAAAAACAATATCGAGCAGAGTATAATGCAAAATGCTATATCATGCAAACCTGTAAAATACTCTGCTCAAACATCTCAAATTTCAACCATAAACTGCTTAGAACCCATCGTTCTTCTGTTAATAATATTATAACGATTAAGGTTGACCGGTGCCGAATTCCAGATAAACTGCTGGTAATTCAGGCAACCTTTTTATTAGTAACTAATAAAAAGCTTTTAGCTTACGCTTTCCGAAGAATATTCTAAGCTCAACAGCTTTAGGTATCTGAAATACGTTGTCCATGTTTTTAGGGTATTAACTATGTATGACAAAGAAATAACCAATACAAAACTAACTCAAAAAAACTTTCTTAAAAACTCCACTATTAAATTAGATACATCCGGAATAGCAATGCCCCCATCTTTCTTTACGGGCCTGAGGTATATAATAAATTTAATTCTTTCCCCAATGCTTATATTGGTCATCGTATTAACTGGCTGCCAATCTAACAAATATCAGTCCAGAATATTTTTAGATCCACAGGTTCCAGCCTGCCAGACAGCTTACTATAACGTGAAACTGAATCCAGACAAACCTGTCTTTGATTCGTTTTGGGTCGATTCCCTTGGAAATGGCCGCTCTTGGGAAAATGCTTTAAGCCCATGGATAATGCCAAACCACAACTACAAAGTTCAGATTGCTGACCAATGGGTCCGTTACCAAAACATCGATGACCCAAAAACAAGTACCAGTTTTCATTTTGAACCCAATCGTATTCGCATCCGTAGTGAATCTTCAGGCTTAAATGATGCTGAGCCTTTTACACTTCTCTTTAGAACTTCTGGCTACAAACCAGCTCGTGCAACTATGTTAGGCCATATGCTCAACGAACGCATGATGCTGCCTGCAATAATCCATATACCTGGACAGGGAACATTGCGCATTACCGCAAAAGCTTCAAACGAAAAGGATTTAAGCGTTGTCTATGGCGGAACATCAATGATCTTCCCCGCTGCGGATAAAAATTGTCTCTGGGTGGAAGTAGATATGGAAGTTATCACCAGCTACCCAAAAACTGCTGGAATAAAAAATGACACTCGCTTCGATGGCTATCGCAGGAATTGGTTAAACATTCTGCAAATCAATCCGAAACATCAAACCCTTGCAAACAACTCTAACTCTGACGTCTGCGGCTTTATCTACTACCAATACGGTGAGATTGCCATGCTGACACCGCAATTAGCTGAAGGGGTTTCAGGGCCACAAGTCCTGCGAGACTCGCTCGATAAATTCCTTGCCGGGAAACAATCCTACGGAACACCCGGATATCCCAATAGCGGATATCTGGAACCGTCGCTGGATACATATCCTTCCTTGCTGACAACTGCTCATCAGTACTATCTTGGTTCAAAGGATAAAGCGTGGGTTATCAGGAATATCGACAAACTTATTCAGTGGGCCCAGTATATTGTTGATGGCGACAAAAATGGAAATGGTTTGATCGAATACCATAGAAGCGGCAACCTTGGCGAATGCGGGGCTGGCCCGTGGGGCCCGCGTTGTCGACCTGCTAACTGGTGGGACTGTATTAACTTTGGATACGAAGATGCATATTCCAATGCTATCGCATACCGGGCTTTACGAGGAATAGCGAGGATGACTCAAATAGCGGATCGACCACAAGAGGCTAAACGTTTTGAAGAAGCTGCCAAACGCCTCAAAGCTTCTTATTACTCAACATTTTATAATCCAAAAACAGCAATGCTCGCAGGATGGAAAAGCCGTGATGGTCAGCTGCACGACTATGGTTTCGTCTTCATCCAGGGAATGGCTATTACTTACGGATTAGTCGATGACATGGAAAAAGCCAGAGCTTTGATGAATGCCACACTGAAGAAAATGAAAGAAGTCGGCTTTAATCGTTTCGACCTCGGGTTACCCGGAAATCTGGTCAATATTCCCGCTGAAGACTACTATGAAGAATCACCGAGATGGGGAGGCAGCAATGCATTTCAGAAATATGAGAACGGCGGTGCTTCTGCAAACCACGTCTATTTTACTTTGGCAGCACTATACAAAGTTGGTCTGAAAGAGCAAGCTGATGAAATCCTGTTTCCGATTCTCAATTCATTCAACAATGGCGGTTTTATGGGTAGCAGAGAAGGCAGTGAACTAACTTATGATTGGTTATTTTGGGATGGTTCACCAGGTGGCTATGAAGGTCTGCTGGTAGACAACTATCTAACCGTAAAAGCTGTCCTAATTAGGCAGGGCTTAGTAGATCCCCAGTGGGGAAGTTGGGGAAAAAGTCATTAACCAAAATACCCGTAAGATGAAAATAACCAAAGCTGCTTTTTTATAGCATGAAGAAAAAATTTACTGGTAAAACTGCGGTTGAGTTTTGCAGACTTCTGTAAAATGAAGACGAAAAAACTCATTAATACATGAACAGCCCTTGACATTATACTACCTATTTGTTAGAATTAAACGAATGGGTAGTTATTTTTTTATTTCTGCAATTTAATAGCAAAAAGGACTATTTTGTGGCAAAAAACCTGTTTTTTATATCTTTGTTCTTTTTTGTTTTATTACAAAGCTATTGCATCGCTTACGATTGCCCCCAGTTCTATGAACCACGCCAAATCGGAACCGTTCAGAATACCAACGCCAATGAGATTTCAGGCATCGCTGCAAGCAGAAAAAATCCTGATGTCTTTTGGGTTCACAATGATCATAGCAGCTCGACCGCTCCCATGATATATGCCATGACCAGTTCAGGCAAAACCCTTGGAACATTCCGCCTGAACGACGCAGTAAAAAGAGACTATGAAGATATCGCTATAGGCCCAGGCCCAGTCCCTGGTATTGACTACATATATGTTGGCGACATAGGCGATAATGATTCAGACTACAACTCTATAAATATCTACCGCGTCCCCGAACCGTTCGTTGACGCAAACAGCTATTATAACACCGTCAAACTCGCAGGCGTTGATACGATAACCATGAATTATCCTGGCGGTCCACGTGATGCTGAAATTCTTATGGTAGATCCTGACAATGCAGATATATATATTTTAACTAAACGCCTCGTCCCAACACAGGTCTACAAAGCAGCATACCCTCAATCAACAACCAAAACTACCACTCTGTCATTAATGACGACGATAGACATAAGCTGGTTTACAGGCGGAGATATTTCCCCTGACGGAAAAAACGTCATTCTAACCGGTTATTCGCAAACTTTTCTCTGGCCTATCTTACCTGGTCAGCAACCATGGCAAGCCTTTGCAAACCAATTTTGCGAGGTACCAACGGTATCACAACCACAGAGGGAAGCCATCAGCTTCTCTCCTGACAGCCGCAGCTACTACACAACAAGTGAAGGCAATGCCGCCGCTATATATTTTTTTCAGACAATAATCGACGCTGACTTCAACATAGACAAAATAGTAAACTTCAAAGATTTCGCACTATTTGCAGATTGCTGGCTTGAGCCGGCAACAGACCAATGCCAGTTCGCAGATTTGGAGACAAGTCAATTCATCGACTTTAACGACCTCCAGCTCTTGGCTGAAAATTGGCTAAAAAATACAAACTAATCACGCCTTTTAACAATCAATCCTGTTGACAAAATCCATACATGCGGTACCTTATTGCTATGAATGTAATAAATGCTCTTAGGAGAATAAAATGAATAAGCCGTTTTTCTCAAAAAGCTGTATTCTGATATGTGTATCAATAATTACAGCATATTGTTTTGCAGGAACACAAAATATGATTGAAACTATAGAAAACAAAAACTTCACAGTTATAATTAAAAACCTCGGCGCAGAACTAACCAGCATAAAAAGCAAAACAACCTCCATAGAATACCTCTGGCAAGGAAACCCTGACATCTGGTCAGGCCAATCTCCCCTGCTGTTCCCGTTTGTAGGCAGACTAAATAACAGCCAATACAAACTAAATGGTCAAATATACCAAATGAACAAGCATGGCTTTGCAATGAAGAAACAATTCGAAACAGTAGAAAAGTCAAAAGACTCAGTAACAATGCAGTTGACCGACGATGCTGAAACAATAAAAATATACCCTTACAAGTTTTCCCTCAAGGTAAAATATTCACTCAAAGGCCAAACTCTAAGCGTCTCATACACCATTGATAACCTAAACGATAAAACAATGTATTTCTCCATCGGAGGCCATCCAGCTTTCAATTGCCCAATTGCAAATCAAGGGCAACTAAGCGACTACAGCCTTCAATTCGAACACAAAGAAACCGCCGATTGCTGGAAACTGCAGAACGAGACACTCAGCAGAATAATAGAAAACTATCTCGACAACACTAATACCATTCAACTGAATGAGCAGACCTTCGACGATGACGCCCTGATCTTCAAAAACCTAAAGTCAGATTCCATAAAAATAGTAAGCGACAAAACAGACCACTATGTAAAAGTTGACTTTCCAAAATTCCAACAGCTCGGCATCTGGAGCAAACCCGGTCATTCTGGCTACGTCTGCATAGAACCATGGTTCGGCCACGATGACAACAAAGACTTCAATGACGACATCTCAAAAAAGGAAGGCATCCAATCAATAGACCCGAAAAAAACTTTCAAAGCAAAATTTAATATAACTTGTAAATAACCTGCGAATAACCTTTAAATTGCCGAATTTATAAGACCAATAGTTTCTCAGGATGTCAAAATATCCCCAGAACTTTGAATTACCTTACCATTTATGATACAATGCATCTTTGGAAATATCATGCATGGATGCGGGGATTCAAAAAACTATATTAAAGTGGTTTTTCAAAGTTTAGAGGGGCAAATGTGATGAAAAGACGGAATACTATTAAAATTGTGATTTTTACAATCCTTTTATGTTGCCTTAATATGGCAATCGCAGCCGATGAACAAAACGCCACACCAGAACAAATCAAACAACTGCAATCCATAAATGAACATATTGCTGCAGAGCAACAGCTCATAGAAAACCGCTACGAACAGCAGGTTGAAGCATTGTTAAAATACACTGAGGACATAGCAAAAAAATTAGATAGTTCATACCGAATGCTATGGATTAAGTATTACGACATGATAAAGGATACACCTGCAAAGGACGATTACCTTTTAACTTCTAATCTCGTTATTAATAAAACGCCAAGACTTGAGACAAAACCTGGTTTCCAGGCTTATAAGACACAGGAACTTCGAGCTCAAATGATCGACTCATATTCTTTGTATAAAGCTCCTACATTTCTACTTGATGAAAATGCTCGTGAATTCGTTGCCTATTTAGCAAACAATAGCAACTATGGAAGCTCTGTCTCTTTACTAAGAATCAACGCTACCAAAATGCTTAACATCATGAACAATCTGCAATCGCAATTATCACGTCACCAGCAATACAGAGAACGCGCATTGGCCAATTTAGCGGAACTCGAAGTTAGTTTAAAAGAAGACGTACTTAAAGAAGCTTCCCCCGCTCAGGAACAGCTAAAGGGTATAGTAAATGCAACTGCGTATGTTGGGAAAAACTGGCTCGCGATGATTGATGATAAAGTCGTACATGAGGGTGACGCCATAGGTGATGTTAAAATTCTGAAAATAGATGCAAAGAATGTTCAGTTTAAAAAGAACAGCCGAACATGGACACAAAAGTTAGGTGAAAACCAGGAAGCTCTCTGGCAATAGCCAAATCAATGTGATTTAGCGTAATCGGTAAGTACCCTGACGTTTTCGTTTGGTGTACCCCGTGGTATTTCACAACCAGCAGCAACTATATAGTTATTGCCTGCCTGATGGTGACATTCTTCCAGAACTTCATATATCTGCTTAGGCGTAGAGTCCTGCAAAACAGCAACCGGATTAAGATTGCCCGCTATTACCTGTTCAGGTCCAAGTTTCTCTCTGGCAAATAACATATCAACAGGATAATCAACATCAATCATCTCACAGCCGAGGTTTTTTATAGATCCAAGCAAATCGGTTATATTGCCGCAAATATGAAGTCTTACCCGTGACCCCATATCATGGATGCCATCGATAAGTTTCTTCTCATAAGGAAAAACAAATTCATCATATAACTTAGGCCCAATCAATGATGCCGCTGCATCACCAACACCAATAATATCAACACCTGCTTCTATCTGATATTTAGCAAACAAAAGTCCCATCTCCGTACAAAACTCAAAAAGATCATGCACAAATCCAGGGTCTTCATAAAAATCCATCATTATATTTTTTGTTCCGCTGATACCCCTGAGATCCGCACCCTCTGCACAAGGTCCTTCAACCCAACCCTCAATAATTTTATCATTACCAAGCTTTTGTTTAAAAAGAGCCGCCGCCTTAACCCTGTCATGCATCCGTCCGCCGCCAAGCACATCGGGAATAACTAATCCTGCAAGTTTTGTCTTATCAGCAAGCAGAGGACTCTGATTATCTATAGCAGGAGGACTGTCAGGCTTAAATACTATAGAAGCTCCGCAATCAGCAGCCTCTCTGCCAGGATCAGATATACAGCTGACATGATCAAATTCAAACTCTTCAACCACAGCCAGTTGTCCTTCAACCAAAACATTATAATCCTTGGCATAATCGTAGTATTTTCTGTTAACAAGGTCACAAGCCAGCTGCATCGTTATAGGCATCAAAGGCAAATGATCCGTATTTTTGCCTTGAAATATATTGAAAACTCTTTCTTTGCTGCCTAACATTTCGACAAATCCCCTACTTCAAAAGGCTCTGATATGAGTAACCAACAATTTTCTAATCACTTTCTACTGTCTTTTCATCCTGCAGAATTTTATTAGCATACTCTTCACATTTTTGCATGTCACCTGCCAGCCATTTAGATTGCAAAAATTTCTCATACCATTCTTTGGCACTATACTTATTACCCTGGTAGTAATAACAATTAGCGATCTGGTAAGCTATCCTGTATTTATATTCATAGTTAGTCGATATCTTCCACAGATTCTCATAATATTGAACTGCTTTATCATATGCTTTCTGACGATAATACACATTCGCTGCTACCTTTAATGCCTGCCAATGATTAACATTATGTTTTCCCTTGATAGCTGACTCCAGCTTTTCCAAACAAGGCTCATAGTCACCATTTTCATAATACGCCTTCGCCATTGCCATATTTGCGGTATTAACGTCTGATACGCCCCTGTAAGCCTCTTCTAAAAGTCTCTCTTTTTCAAAAAAATCGTCTGCTTGTTCAGCCAATTTAATTTTTTTTTGCAATTGGCAGTAACTATCGATAAACCTTATTAAATCTGATTTTATCTCACCATAGCTGATCCCCGCTGCTGTATCGATTAAAGTTTTATGTCGATGTCCTTTGGTTTGAACATCTAACATGTACCTCTTTAACAAATCTCTATCATAAAGCCAGCTAAAAAAGGCTTGTGTAAATGGATGAGCAACATCCCAGCTTTTATATTTTTCAAGCGACGATGACAAAAGATTCTGCATATTGGTAGCGATGTTTTCCTGACTTATCTGTCCCTCAAGTTTCTCACAGCAGATAATCATTGGTCTTGTCAGTATTACACTATCATTGGCAATAACTAGATTTTTACTCAAAAAACAACTTAGCTCAGTCTTGAACCATGCCAGTTCAGTCTTATAGTTTTTTTCGATAAAATAACTTGCGATCCCACCAAAAAACAAACTATCCTCTGCAACACTGCCATCTTCATACACTCTGAATACATATAAACATTCAGATCCAGGAACATAGCCATTTTCGGCTGTCTCAGTATCCAGACCTGCGTTTTTAATAAGAGATTCTGATTCGCCTTGTTTGTCACTATAACGAACCAAAAGAGGAGGTTCCTGATCCCAACCTCGACCAAAATATGTCCCAAGCAAAGCATCATAACAAAGCTCCGCTTTCTTGCCGGCATATTCGATAAAACACGGATCAAGATCACTACTAATAATAAAATGTTCTGTTGGATAATCTACTGCAATAGCAGCAATTTCGGAGAAGACAATTCCCAAAAACACCACCACTTGCAATAAAAACACATCTCTGCTCTTCTTAAACATAAAGGGCTCCCAAACTAATCTCTCACAAAAACATCGGTTATTATACGATATCTGCTAAATTAGTCAAACCTGTTTAACATAATTAATTATCTATAACTAAAATATTAACTTATGCGTCCTAAACGAGTTTTTTAAAATTGTAATCCTATTTTTGGTAAATCCATCTATATATCCACAAAAAAAGGGCCCGGATTTTTGTCCGGGCCCTTGGGTTACTGCTTAATTGCAGGTTTAATCATTTTAGCCTTCAATATTAGGGCCAAAGATCCTCAACCAGCCATTCATTAG
>CAZBKA010000097.1:0-2981 GCA_964492365.1 uncultured Pirellulales bacterium
GCAAATATTAAAGATGGCGGTTTTGAGTGGATTATAAAAATTATTGTATTGCTTGGTCTGATGGGCTTTGCAATATATATTTTAAGATGTATTAACAAAAAGAAAAAAACAAAGAATTAGCAGCGAAAATAAGGGGTGGGGTAGTCTAAAAGTTGTTTACTTATCTTGCTAAACTTCAGAATCGGAAAATAATTTCAATTTTTCTATTTTTTTGTTTGCAACGCAAACAAGTTTGTGTTATTTTGTAATTTAATGTGAGATTTGGAATGAAATCAGACTTAAAGTTTTGGTTTTAAAGGAGCGTAGATTATGGGAACAGGTCAGGATAAAATGATTGGAGATGCGGAAAAGGTAAAAAATATTACTAAGTGGACAAAGCGTTATGCGGAGAACAGGACTCTGACTTTTTTAGTTTTACAGGTTGTGTTTTTAGTATTGTGTGGTGCTATTGGATTACCTTCTTATTTTGGCGGCATGGCGTATATGGCGGGGAACATGGTTTTATTCTGGATATGTGTGTTTCTGCTTATTTGTGCCTGTGTAGTGACGTTTATTTTTTCAATTCTTTTAGTGCCGAGATGGGGGATTAAGTTCTATAATCTGCTTACCAGGCGATTGTATCGCAGGGAGGGTGAAGTTGTTTTTGCGGTTAGTAATCAAACAAAAAAACATAAAGCGATAGGTATGGTTGTGGGGGCAATGTTTTGCGGATGTGTTTTGCTGTCGGTAGTATTGGGTGGATATTATAATTGGCCTATAAAATATATGCAGCCAATATCGGCTTTGTACGTTATTCCATTTATGATATTTATTGGTATATGGCAGAGACCTGTAGTTAGTCCGGCGGGGTTTTTGTCTTGGTTGTGGCCTATGCTTTATGGTGTTCATGCGATATTGATAGTTGCTGGTGTGCCTATAGTTTTTGATGGGCCTTGGACAGGGCTTAATATGCTTATTCCTACTGTGGGGTATGGACTTTTGTGCGGATTGGCGGGGCATTTTTATAGTCGGTATGCGTTGCGGAAGCTTAAGGCTGCGGCTCATTTGCAGGAGGATAATAATGAATAGTGAAGAAGATAAAAAAAATGAAATGCAGGATGTTGAAAAGGTAAAAGAGATTACTAAATGGACGAAGCGTTATGCGGAGAACCGGACGTTGACTGCTTTGGTGATCATGGTAATGGCATTTCTTGTTCCTGGTGGTATTTCATTATTTTTTGCTTTTGGATTGGTATCATTTGGAAAAGGGAAAATGCCTTTGACTATGGCACTTGTTTTTATGTTCGTTGCCATGTTTATAATTCTTATTATCTTTGCTTTAAAGTTTGGCGGGAAAAAGCGTGGGTTGATGGACCAGTTGATAGATCAACGGATATATGGCAAAGAGGGAATCGTATCAATGTCATCGGCGAATTTGATGAAGAAAAAGAAATGCCTGGATGTTTTTATTGGAATTGTATTCTCGGCTTGCTTTTTAGGTAGTTGTTATTGGGGTATTTTAGGTTATATTCCGGTCAAATATTTTTTGCCTTTCACTGCATTGTATGTTGTTCCGTTTGGTTTATATCAATATTTCATAATGAGACCACGATTTGGGGCTGTGCTTTTGATCTTCCCTTTACTTTATGCGATTCATGCGATATTGATTCTTGTGGGTGTGTCTATATTTTTTACGGGGACCTATGCTGTTCCGTTGAGTATGTCAGTTCCGCTTGCATACATGTTTCTGGCTTATCTGGTGGGGCATTTATATAGTCGTTATGCGTTGAGGAAGCTTAAAGCGGCGGCTAAGGTTGAGGGGGATATGGATTGATGGAGCTTGATAAGATTATTCATGAGCCTGTCCGATTGCGGATTATGATGGTGCTGGCAGGGGTTGCGGAGGCGGATTTTAATTTTCTGCTTACTACGCTTGAGCTGACGAGGGGGAATTTATCTCGTCATGTTGAAAAGCTTGAATCGGCGGGTTATGTTGAAGTTAAAAAAACATTTGTGGGCAGGATGCCTAATACCAGTTATATAATCACCAAGGATGGGAAGCGGGCTTTGGGGCAATACTGGAAAAGTATTGATGAAGTGAGACGGCTTGGCGGATAGTGGTCAGGTGTCGAGCTTTTCGATCTGGTGCTTTTGTTTCAGGAACAGGAGAAAGACAGCTGGGCCGAAAGCCCATAACAGGGCTGTTGCACCGAAAATTAAGCCAGCGTATGAACCTCTTGCGCAGTAGCAATCATCTTCGCGGGTAATGAAGATCGGGATCGATACGAATAGTTCAAGGATGCTTCCTGCGATGAGGCCTCTGATTATTTTGCCAGCCCAGGAGTAATAATCGTTTTGGCGAAAATAGATACAAAAAATTATCGACCAGAAGAGCCAGAGAATAAGCGGAATGGATGCGAACAGGTATTGTGAAAGATTAGAAGGTGTGTCCTTAAGTTCAATGGAAAATAAACTTAAAATTGAATAGATAAATCCGGCGGAGAGCAGTGCTATTGCGAAGGCTGCTGCGATGGCAGCTTTTTTCATTGGCCTGGCTGTTATGCGCGTTTTGCTTTTCCATAACTTTCGAGGAGCAAGAAACAACCATTGAGTGAAAAAGAAAAAGGCTGTGTATATTAAAACAAATGCAAAATATCCCCATCCATCATTGATACATTCAATGTTCCAACTTAGTGGTCCACGAATTGCTATTTCAGGGGCACCCGCAAGACCAATATAAAATAAGAGCCAAATCAGACCACCGATAAGACATAAAATCCACAATGTCAACAAAAGCTTTCTTAATTTTATGGCAGTAATTTTAGCTTTAGTCATATTTACTCCCTCAGAGAGTTTCTCAACTGATGAGCTGAGAAACTCTGTTAAGTAAAATTATCTTTAATTTGTCACCGTGATTATTCTTACAGCGTTTATTTTTACAGGGCCGATTAGTCCTGATGGTAATGGTTTGTCATTTTTTGTCCAGTGTTTCCATGTTGTGA
>CAZBKA010000097.1:3081-10725 GCA_964492365.1 uncultured Pirellulales bacterium
ATTTTATCAGACTTACTTTGGAAATCTGCCGGGATGTCGAACTGTTTGTAATATGCGGCAGTTCCTGAGTAATAGCGTATGCCATTGACATCTGATGTTGTCCATGAGGTCAGTTTAGGCAGTGTAATTTCTTCAGGTGCGTTCCAACCTGGGGTAAACTTCAATTGCCAATCGCCTTTAATCTTGATTGGTTCGGGGAGGTCGGAAACTTCTATAGTTGCTTTTTTGCCTGAACTTTTTGTCAGTGTGTATTGACCATTTTCTGCTACAGCGAGAGTTGTTTTTTCAGGTGTTACGGAAAGTGATGCAATAAAAGGAACTGGTTTAAAAGATTCGAGAGGTAACTTGAGCACTTTGTTTTCTTCAATGTCAATATTGTCAACGTCGCCATTAAGCGAATAAGTGACTTTAAGTTTTTTGTATGTGCCCGGAGCAGGGTCGGTGCCTGCAAGATCATTATTGACATGAACTTCTAAATTTTCATCTTTTATCATGGCAGCGAGTTTACCAGTGACATCAACCAAAGCGGGGATATCTGAGGAGAATACGCCATACTGAGCCTTTAATATTTTTAGTGAGTCGGTTGGTTCTGGCGTAATTTTGGATTCTACGCTGACATAGGAGTCGGTATTGTCAATCGGCTGACGGAATACGACGAACATAGAGCCTGATGGTGCAAATGGTATTGTGACGATTGTTCTGTTGTTTTCAGCTTGCCACAGTGGAGCTGGTTCGATGTCTCCTGTTTCGGGGTTCCACAATTGCGGTTTTTTGCCGGTGATGCGGAATGAGCAGAGGGCGGTATTTTGCTGCGGGTTTCTTGAGGCGACGAAGTAAACATCGGCATTATCGATTTTACGATGAATGAAAGCTGTTCGAGCATTTTTACTCAGGTCGATGAAATCGGGAGTAATTTTGAGTTGCCTGAGGACGTCTTCAGGTGTAAGACCAGAGATGATTCGACCTTTGCCACAGGGCTTATTTATTGTTTTAATGTCACCATCTTTGCCCCAGAGCCGATCAGCTATCGAATGCAGTTTAGAGTCGCCTTTAGGATAGTCCATCAGAGACGGTGAGTTCTGGGGTTTTGGCCCGAGTACAACGGCGCCGCTGTTGATGAGCTTTTCTATTTTTTCTGCGAGCTTTGCAGTCATAAAAGCTGTGTCTGGCATGACGAGTAATTTATATTGCATGCCGGAAGGTAAGGTTATGAGACCATTTTTTACGGAGAGCTTTTCGATGAGGTCGGTTCCTATGACATCGTAATCGTAGCCGAGGTCCTTTAATTTCTGTGATGAAACGAGACCATTTGGTATCGACTGACCGGCGAAGAACAGGACGTCTGCAACGAATTGGCCTTGCTGGAGCATGTATTGCGAGCGGGCCAAATATTTCATCCAAGGCTTGCTTTGCATGAACCATGTGTTGGTGCGATCAAAATTGATCCCCCATTGTCCCATGGTTATTCCGGGCAGGTAGTTGTTCCATGGCTGATGTGCATATCTGTGTAAGATGAAACGGTTTACACCGATGCAATAAACCTGGTCACCAATAATTTTTAAAGATCCTGGATGATTTTGCCAGCTTCCGGTGTCGGGCATGGATGTAAAAGATTCTGCACCAACTATTTTTTGTCCATGTGTGTGGGCGGAAGTTGCAGCAAGTTTTAATTCGCTGTCCTGACCTACGGAATCTCCACCGACCCAGAATTCTCCCATGATAATATCAAACTTAGCGCCTACTGCGAGACATTCGAAAGAACCATGGTAGGGTTCGATAGAAGATAACAATCCATGCTGTTTGCACTTTTGTGCAAAATATCCGAAATAGTTATCTGCAAACATATCTGAATTTACGCGTCGAAAGTCCCAGAGGAATTTTTCTGTAATCAGGGCGTTTTCAACGACCCTGCCTGCTAAAGTTGGCAGATAGTTAAGCAAGTCATATCCTGTGCGTTTTTTGAATTCGCTGCGTTTATCCGGTGTCCAGTTATTTGCACCGACTTCATAGCTGTCTATAAGCAGATTATTCAAGACTTTACCTGACAATGGACCAAGCTTATCGAGTATTGGTTTTATACCTTTTTCCCAGTGTAAATCGAGGGCCTTTTTACTAAGTTTATCGCATTCGAGGCCAAGTCCACTTTCTGGAGCAGGGTTATTTTTTCTTCCGACTGTTGTATAGCCAAATCTCATAATTGTCCAGTTGCCATCCGGAACCGACCATTTTAAAAGACCATCGGGAGCAGTCTTTGACGTCAGGTCGATTATGCTGTCCAAAGCAATTGCGGCGTTGGCAGGAACTTGTGAAAAATTTGGGTCAAGGGCATATTTTTTTGCTGAATTGTAATCGACATAAATCAGCCCAGCAGATTTTAGAGTTGCATCGTTGATTCGGAACAGATCATTTTCAGGAGTTGGGAACGCCAGGATTGCGATGTCACGATAGTAGTCCATGTTTGTATATGGCTGAGGCAGAATCTGATTGAACCGGGCTGGGCCTGTGGTTTTAAGCTCGTTGTAAACGACTACCTGCATTGAATATTCCGGAGTTATCCATGGGCCGCCGGAGCTTGACCAACCTGCGCAATTGTGAAGGCATAGTTCAATTCCGAGTCGGTCTGCTTCGGTGGCGGCGTGTTTTATCAGATCAAGCCAATCAGGGCTCATGAATTTGACAGGTCCTTCGGGAATACTGATAATTTCGCCACCAACGTTAAATATCTGTGCACCGCCGATGCCTACCTCGGCCATTGCTTCTAAGTCGGCAGTGATACCTTGTTTGCTGATGTTGCCGTTGACCCAGTGCCACCATGTGTGAGGTTTTGCGGAATCGGGTGGATTCTTAAAGCTGTCATCAAGGCGTGGAGTTGCTGAAGCAAAAACTAAACCTGAAAAGAGTACGAGAAAAACTATTGCAAATTGTAATACACGTTTCATAAACAACTCCATTTAAATGCGGATTTAACAGTAATGTTTGACATGTTTAAATCCTGTTTTATTATCGGCTATGAAAATACCTAAGTTATTATTAAAAGCCAAGCTATTTCTGTGAAATCTGAAGTTCATTAATAAAAAAGGCGATTGGGCAAATACTAACCCAATCGCCTGTCATGTTGTTTTAATAATAAACTATTATTTTAATCTGTTAGCGTGACGATTTTTACAGCGTTTATATTGACCGGGCCTATTAGTCCTGATGGTAATGGTTTGTCATTTTTTGTCCAGTGTTTCCATGTTGTGAAAGTTAGTCTTTCTTTAACAGGTCTTGGTTGGTTTTTGACGAACCAATCCGGCCAGCATTTGAGTTTAGGGCCATCCCACTGACAATCATCTGGATATTGTTCATCGCCGATGAGACGGTTAACCCAGAGGTTTGTAACTGCTATTTCAAGATCGTTTGAACCTGTTTTCAGTGCATCGGTGATATCAAGTCTGAAAGGATACTTCCAGAGTGTGCCGAGGTCTTTGCCATTGAGTTTTACTTGTGCCAAGTATAGTACCTGACCAAGGTCGAGGATGATTTTATCAGACTTACTTTGGAAATCTGCCGGGATGTCGAACTGTTTGTAATATGTTGCTGTTCCTGAGTAATAGCGTATGCCATTGACATCTGATGTTGTCCATGAGATCAGCTTCGGCAGGGTGATTTCTTCAGGAGCGTTCCAACCCGGTGTAAACTTCAACTTCCAATCGCCTTTAATTTCTATTGGTGCGGGCAGGTCAGCAACTTCGAGAGTTGTTTTTTTGCCTGAACTTTTTGTCAGGGTGTATTGTCCATTTTCCGCTACAGCCAGAGTTGTTTTTTCCGGCGTTATTGAAAGGGAAGCAACAAAAGGAACCGGTATGAAAGTATTGCGAGGTAATTTGAGCACCTTGTTTTCTTCCACGATAATATTGTCAATATCACCATTGAACGAATAAGTGACTTTGAGCATTTTATATGATAGCGGAGCAGGGTCAGTACCAGCAAGAGCATTATCTGCGCGAACTTCTAATTTTGCATTTTGTATCTGTGCAGCAAGTTTTTCAGTGATGTCTATTGAAGCTGAGGCAGGCAGCTGTAACTCAGTGTCAGCGGGCAGTTGTCCATAACCAGCGACAAGAATCTCCAGCTTTTTGTCAGGAGCAGCAGGTACTTCTTTTGTTGGCAGATACAAAGTTTCATTTTCTTTTACTTGAGCAGTGTATGTCTGGTCACCATAGGTATATTTAACATATAGATTTTTAACCTGTCCCGGCAATGGATCGCCAGCTAATGAATTGGAAGCGGCTATTTCCATTTTATTACCCAGTACACGTGCGATAAGTTTATCTGTAACATCGACCAACCCCGGGCGATTGCAGGAGAATACACCATACTGAGCCTTTAGTATTTTGAGTGAGTCTGCAGGAGTTTCCTGTGGTTTTGGCGGAAGTTGTGATTCTATGCTGACATAGGAGTCGGCGTTATCAATCGGCTGACGGAATACGACGAACATAGAGCCTGATGGTGCAAACGGTATTGTTACGATAGTTCTGTTATTTACAACTTGCCACAGCGGAGCAGGAGTGATGTCACCTGTTTCGGAGTTCCACAATTGTGGTTTTTTACCAGTGATTCGGAAAGAGCAAACAGCGTCATTTTGCTGGGTCTTTCTCGAAGAGACGAAGTAAACATCATTGTCATTAATTTTACGATGAATAAAGGCTGTTTGAGGGTCTTTGCTGATGTCCATAAAGTCGGGCTGGATTTCGAGCTTTTTGAGGGCATCTTCTGTCGAGATTCCTGAAAAGATTCGACCCTTTCCATAGGTTCTGTCTATTATTTTAACGTTGTCATCTGTTCCCCAGAGTTCATTGGCTATCGCATGAAGTTTAGAATCGTATTTCGGATAGTCCATAAGAGATGGTGAGTTTTGTGGTTTTGGCCCGAGTACAACTGCGCCACTCTTGACGAGGTTTTTAATTTTTTCAGCGAGTCTTGGTGTCATGAAAGTTGTATTTGGCATAACGAGCAATTTGTACTGCATGCCGGAAGGTAAGGTCAGGAGACCATTTTTAACAGAGAGTTTTTCGATGAGGTCCGTTCCGATGGCGTCGTAATCGTAGCCCATGTCCTTTAATTGCTGTGAGGCAACGACCCCATTTGGTACTGCCTGACCGGCGAAGAGCAGGACGTCTGCGACGAATTGTCCTTGCTGGAGCATGTATTGTGAGCGAGTAAGGTATGTCATCCATGGCTTGCTTTGCTTCCACCAAGTGTTTGTACGATCAAAATGTGTTCCCCATTGTCCCATTGTCATTCCTGGGAGTTGGTTCATCCATGGCTGGTGTGCATAGCGGTGGAAGATGAAACGGTTAACCCCGACGCAGTAGACCTGGTCACCAAGAATTTTCATAGAAGCCGGGTAGCTTTGCCATCGTCCTACGTCAGGTGTTGCGGTAAAAGATTCGGCGCCGACAATTTTTTGTCCATGTGTGTGAGCAGATGTTGCGGCGATTTTGAAAGAGCCTCCTTGACCTGCGGAGTTGCCCCCGATCCAGAATTCGCCCATGACTATATCTGCTTTTGCAGCTACCGCGAGGCATTCAAAAGGACCATCATATGGTTCAATTGAGGTTAGAAGCCCGTGTTGTCTGCACTTATCAGCGAAGTATCCATAGTAATTTTCTGCAAACAAATCAGAATTAACGCGTCTGAAATCCCAAAGGAAACGTTCTGTGATCTGAGCATTTTCGACAACTCTGCCACAGAATGCCGGTAAATATTTAATCAGATCGTATCCAGTACGCTTTTTGAATTCATCACGCATTTTGGGCGTCCAGTTATTTGCACCCACTTCATAGCTATCTATGAGAATGTTATTCAAAACTTTTCCCGCTAACGGACCAATTTTGTCAAGTACCGGCTTTATGCCGTTTTCCCAATGTATGTCGAGAGCCTCTCTGCTTAGTTTGTCACATTCGAGACCACGTCCTGCATCTGGTGCGGGGTGATTTGTTTTGCCTGAAGTTGTGTGACCTATACGCAGAATTGTCCAGTTACCATCTGGAACCTGCCAATGCAGAGTACCATCAGGTGCGATATTTGCGGTCAGGTCAATGATGCTATCTTTGGCGACGGCTGCATCGGCTGGGGTATCTGTGAGATTGGGATAGAGTCCATATTCAGTCCATCGACCTGTTTTGTAATCAAGCCTGTCAATTCGGAACTGGTCATTTTGAGGAGTCGGAAAAGCCAAGATTGCGATGTCACGATAGTAGTCCATGTTCGTATTTGGCTGAGGAAGAACCTGATTGAACTGGGCTGGGCCCGTGGTTTTGATATCGGTGTAATTTACAACCTGCATAGAATGTTCCGGTGTTATCCATGGTCCACCGGTGCTTGACCAACCTGCGCAGTTGTGGAGACATAATTCGATGCCGAGCCTGTCAGCTTCGGTTGCAGCGTGTTTGACGAGGTCGAGCCACTGTGGAGTCATAAAAGGAGCAGGGCCATCGGGTATTCCTTCGCTGACGTTGAAGATTTGCGCTCCACCGATACCAACTTCGGCCATTGCTTCGAGGTCAGCAGTGATGCCCTCACGGCTGATGTTGCCGTTCATCCAATGCCACCAGGTATGTGGTTTTGCTGAATCGGGCGGGGTTTTAAAATTATTTTCAAGGCTGTTGGCAGGTGAAGCAGAAAGCAGACTTGAAAACATTACGAGAAAAACCATTGTGATTGATAATACATGTTTCATAATCAAAACTCCTTTTCAATGCGGATCCAACCTGCATGGATGAACCCTGTCTATTATCAAATTACAGTCCATTTTTACAAGATTATAACATTTATTGCTGAAAGCCAAGTTTTTTTAATAAATTATAATGCCAGGTAATTCAGGCAAAAGTTGCAAAAAGGGAAACATTCGAATACTATACTTAGTTAGCAGATAATATGTTTTAAAATTTTGAGGTTTTTTATTTTGAATTTAATAATAATTGAAAATGTGGATAGTCTTGGCGGGGGCAGGTATCGACTTGCCGGGGAGCGGGTGGATCATATTTGCGGGGTGCTTAAGAGTGCGGTTGGGGACACGCTGAAAGTTGGGATGCTTGACGGAGGCAGGGGAGTTGGGGTTGTTGAGGCGATTAGTAAGTCTGAGGTTATTTTGAAATGTGAATTTGGAGAGGCGGCTGAATCGGGACAGGTGAGTATCGATTTGATTTGCGCGATGCCGAGACAGCAGACGGTTAAAAAAGTTTTGCATAGTGCGGCGGCGATGGGAGTTGGGCGTGTGTTTTTTGTGCAGGCTAAGAGGGTGGAGAAAAGTTATTTCGATGCTTCTATTTTTGAGGGGGATGGTGTCAGGAGGTTTCTTATTGAAGGGCTTAGTCAGGGGGGAAAGACAAAGTTGCCTGTGGTTTCGGTGCATCATTATTTCAGGAAGTTTTTTGAGGATGAGCTGACGGGGATTGAAAAAAGTGCGGGCGGGTATGATGTTAAATTGCTTGCGGAGCTTTCGACGGAGAAGATGGTTAGTGAATTTGATTTGAGTGCTGGCAAGCGGGTGCTGATTGCGATTGGGCCTGAGGGGGGCTGGGTTGATTTTGAGGTTGGTTTGATGGAGGAGGTTGGGTTTGAGAAATTTTTTCTTGGGCCCTGGACGCTGAGGGTTGA
>CAZBKA010000098.1:0-10493 GCA_964492365.1 uncultured Pirellulales bacterium
GAAGATAAAAGCATTTCAACTGGTACCTGATACCAAGTAAGTTTTGACTCAATTAAGTATTTGAATTTATAAGGTCTACCAGTTTCTGGTGGACCTTTTTGTTTGCTGCAAGAATCTCTATTTTGTCAGAGTTGTATGCATCAATATCTATTGGAAAAATTTTTTGGCCTTTGAAGTTTGTTATTATCGCACCGGCAGATTGTGCTATTAGTGCACCTGCGGCGATGTCCCATAATTTAGGCTCTGCTGCTATAGAAGCAATAAACGCGCCGCTTCCAACTAACGCCAGATGCAGGGCGGTAGTACCAAGGTTTCTGAACCTTGTTTTCAGAATTACGTTTTGAACCCATTGCGGGATTTTGTTTTCAAAGTGGCTGTCCATGCCTATGCTTGCAAATTTGTCCATTGATTCATCGAAGATTTCTATTTTTCTGTTATTGAGCAGAGCAGGGCCGCCTTTCACCGCAGTAAACATTGAATCCGTCGAAGGATCAAATACCACTGCGACGATTGGTTCGTTTTGATACATCACTGCGATAGAAACTACATATAGCGGCAGTTTGTGGGCAAAATTGTTTGTGCCGTCAATTGGGTCGATTATCCACCATATCGGCTCATTGCCGCGGGGATGAAGTTTGAACATTTTCCCGTTTTCGCCTTCTTCAGCAATAAAACCATGGTCGGGGAAACTCTCTTTTACATGATCGATGATAATTTTCTGACATTTGCCGTCGGCCTGAGTAACCAGCTCAACGTTGTTTTTGACCGATACTTTGATAAAATTTATTTCTTCTGCTGCCTTTTGCCCCGCAAGTCTGGCAGCGACTGTTGCTGTTTCCAGAATTGCCTGGATATATTTTTGTTCTAAAGCCATAGTAATCCTGCCTTTGTCAGCTTGACATTACTCGTTAAATGCTTTATTTTAACGTAGTTATGCAGATAAGCCAACAAATAATTAAAAGTAAAAATTTTTCGCATGCTGCCGTCAAGGTTCGGTTAAAATGCGGACTGATAGCATTGGTTCTGATGGCTTTATGGACGATTTTATTCCTGGGGGCAATAGGTAAGTTCGATATGGGACATTGGTTTAACCCTTGCGGATTTAAACAAATGTACGACCTGCCTTGTCCGACATGCGGAATGACTACCTCGGCAGTGTATTTTTCGCAAGGTCGGATATTGATGTCGTTTTATGTCCAACCCGCAGGCGGGTTTATTTACAGCTTGCTTGCGATTATGTTATTTTTTACTTTTTTTACCGCCGTTTCTGGTGTATATTTTAGTTTTTTAGATAGTTTCCTGGCGGAAATTAAAATAAAATACATAGTCATTATTTTCATAGTTGTTATTCTGGGCGGCTGGGCAGTGACTTTTGCCAGGGCTGTTGTGGAAAAAGGATAATATTGATTTTTAAATTTTTGTGGAAAATAAAATGAGAAAAGTTAAATTTTTTCTTACGTTGGTTTTGTTGGCGATGACAGCTGGTTGTGCAGATTATGAGTGGGAAAAACCCATAGTTGCTGAATATGACCTGGAAAAAGAAAACGATAAAAAGGTTTTAATTTTTGTTGATCAGCCTAACTGGTTAAATGCAGAAGATAATCTGCAGTATTATATCACACGCGCTTTCAGCTATCAGCTTATTAACAATGTAGGTTTTAAACCTAAGAGCATAATACCATATGCAGAATTGTCTGATTACAGGAGCAAGCTTAAAGATGCTTCATTGTATTCGCCTCTGGATATTGCAAAGGGGTTGAAAGCTGATTTGCTGATTATAGTTAAAGTTGATGGTTACAATCTTTATGATATGGATAACACCGGATATTACAAGGGATACTTAGCGGGGCAGGTATTACTTGTTGATGTTGAGACAAAAGAAAAACTTTGGCCTAACAATGCTGAGAGCAAAAACTTGAAAGTTGCTGTTGACGCCGAAGCGGGGGGCAGAGAAGCGGCAGTGAGAAAGCTTACTGGAGCATTTGGACATTGCAGTGTCAGATACCTGTATGATTGTCTCAAGAAAAATTTCAGTATAGCAGAGGACCGTACTTCCTTGAGATGGGAAGATGAACAAAGTAAATAACATTTTTTTTGGAGAGTTGCGATGATCAAAATTCTAATTTCAGACAAACTTGCACAAGAGGGTATAGACCTTCTTAATTCGATGGATGGTGTTGAGACAGTTGTAAACACTGGTCTTAGTGAGGACGAGTTGGCTGGCATTATCGGTGATTACGATGGGTTGATCATCCGAAGTGCCACGACGGTCACACCTAAGATATTAGAGCATGCAAAAAAACTTAAAGGCATTGCACGTGCTGGTGTTGGTATTGATAATGTTAATGTCCCTGAAGCAACCAAAAGAGGCATTATTGTTATGAATACACCTGGCGGTAATACTTTAAGTGCTGCTGAACATACAATGGCATTGATGCTGGCGATGAGCCGAAGTGTTGTTCCAGCCTGCAACTCTCTTAAAAGCGGAGCATGGGATAGAAAAAAATATATGGGCAGTCAGCTCCATGGTAAGGTTCTTGGTATTATTGGTCTTGGCAGAATCGGTATGGCTGTTGCCAAAATGGCAAGCGGTTTTGAAATGAAGGTTCTCGGTTACGACCCATTGGCAGCACCGCCTGAGGCTGAGAAGCTTTGTATTGAAGTTACTGAAGATATTAACAAGATATTTACAGATTCAGATTATATTACGGTTCACGTGCCTAAGAATGAAAAAACTTTGAATATGATAGACGCTAAGCAGCTAAAAATGATGAAGCCTACTGTCAGGCTTGTAAACTGTGCACGAGGCGGAATCATTAACGAAGACGCACTCTACGATGCATTAGAAAAGAAGGCCATCGCCGGGGCAGCTTTGGACGTGTTCCCAACTGAGCCGCCTACCAACACTCGTTTTTCAGGAATTGAGAGCTGTCTTGTAACGCCTCACCTGGGTGCAAGCACTGAAGAAGCGCAGATTGAAGTGGCTGTTGAAGCAGCACAGATTCTTGTAGATGCTATCAAGGGCGGTCCTATCAGAAATGCCATTAATGCACCATCTAGCAGTGGTGCTGAACCAGCAATAATTGTTAAATATGGTGAGTTGGCAAAGAGAATAGGTATTCTGCTTAGTACAATTACTACGGGACAGATTAAAAGCGTTGAGGTTCAATATCGCGGCAAAATAGCTGAGATGGATGTTGCTTCGACAACTTTGAAATTTACAATCGGTCTGCTGCAGAAACATTTCGATTTTCCACTTAATATGGTCAATGCCAATTATATGGCTAAGGAACGCGGCATAAGTGTTGATGTAACCAAGAACGCTGACCCTCAGGACATTTCCTCCGTGTTCAGTGCTAAGGTTGTTACGGATAAAGGCACAAGAAGCGTTGCCGGAACTGTTTTCGGTGATTCAAGACTTCGCATAATCGGTGTTGATGACTTTAAAGTTGAAATCACCCCTGAAGGTTCATTGTTAACCATCTTTAATGATGATAAGCCTGGTGTTATTGGTGCAGTTGGAAATGTTTGCGGCAAATATGGCATTAACATCGCGACTATGGGGGTTGGACAGAAACTCAAGGAACGCAAAGCAATCCTTGGTGTCAGCCTTGATAAAGAGCCTAGTGCAGAAGCTTTCGATGAACTTGCTAAGCTTGATTTTGTGAATGAAATTTATATTTGCAAGCTTGATTGATTTAATTGTTTTTTTTGACGCGGGACGATTCGATTCGAATTGTCCTGCGTCTTTTTTAAGGATATCTGGAGTTTTTTATGGCAACAAGGAAGGCCCGCTCTGAAGGTCAACTGGATTTTGGTTTTAGCGGATCAGCGGCAAAAGAAAGTAAGAAAAAAGAAATATCTAAAAAGATAAAAACTGCAGCAACTAAGAAATTGGCAGATGTGGAAATTCCAGCAGAAGAGATAGTTGAAACTGAATCTGACTCGGAAGTTTCCAGTAAACCGGTTGAAAGTAAAACCAAGAAATCTAAAAAAGGTGCAAATGTTGCAACAGCAGAATCGATGGCCAAGCAGCAGCGAGATATCAGTATTAGTGAATTTTTCGCTAAGAACCGACACCTGCTTGGTTTTGATAATCCGCGAAAGGCCCTTTTAACTGCGGTTAAAGAGGCTGTCGACAATTCGCTTGATGCATGTGAAGAGGCGCAGATATTGCCTTATCTGGAAATTAGTATTAAACAGGTTAATACCAGCAATAAATTTATTTTGACCATAACTGATAACGGTCCTGGAATTGTTAAGCAAAATGTCCCGAATGTTTTTGCAAGGCTTCTTTATGGCAGCAAGTTTCACAGCCTGAAGATGAGCAGGGGCCAACAGGGCATTGGTATCTCGGCAGCTGGTATGTACGGCCAATTAACTACTGGTGAGCCTGTGGATATTATTTCCAGAACAAACGCAAAAAAAACTGCGTACCATTGTCAGGTAAAGATTGACACCTCAAAAAATATGCCTCAGGTTATTCTTGATGAAGAATGTGATTTCAAGTTACCTACCGGAACAAGTGTAACTATAATCCTTGAGGGCAAATACCAAAAAGGCAGGCAAAGTGTTGATGAGTATATTTCACAAACTGCTATCGCCAATCCGCATGCAACTATAGTTTATGAGGCACCGGATGGTGAAAAATACGAGTATGAAAGAAAAACGCAGGAAGCTCCATTTGTTCCTAAGGAAATTAAACCTCACCCATATGGTGTTGAGTTGGGGCTTTTGTTTAAGATGGCACAGGATAGTCATCATAAAGAACTTTCTGCTTTTCTTCAGAATGAATTTTCAAGAGTCAGTTTGCGTATTGCCAATCAGATATGCGAAAAGGCAAAAGTAAAAAGTACGCTTAAACCTTCAAAAATAACTTTGAAACAGGCAGAGGCGATACATCAGGCGATAGCTGAAACAAAAATCATTGCTCCACCTACAGACTGTATTGCTCCCATCGGTGCAGAGCAGTTGGAAGCAGGTTTGAAAAGGGTAGTTGATGCAGATTTTTATGCTTCATGTTCAAGAAGCCCGGCAGTATACAGAGGTAATCCTTTTTTGATAGAAGCTGCACTGGCTTATGGTATTAGAGATAAAAATGGCACCGAAGACGGCAATGGTAATGACGAAAAGGAGCCTTTGATGAGGCTCAGCAGGATTGCTAACCGTGTGCCGCTGCTTTACCAGCAGTCAGCATGTGCAATCTATAAAGCAGTGCTTGAAATTAACTGGCGAAATTATTCTATGAGTCAGAGCAGGGGCGCCTTGCCGGCAGGACCTGTAATGCTGATGATTCATATAGCTTCGGTGTGGGTTCCATTTACTTCTGAAAGTAAAGAAGCGATCGCACATTATCCGGAGATTATAAAAGAAATTCAACTGGCGGTTCAGGAGTGTGGCAGAAAACTTGGCATGTACCTCAGAAAAAGAAAACGTATACAGCAGGAGATGGCAAAAAGAAGCTATATTGAGACATACCTGCCCTATATAGGTGAGGCATTACACGAAATATTGTTACTTGACCAGAAACAGGTTGATGATGTCCTGGTTAAGCTTGAGAATATTCTGGAAAGAACAAGGAAGATATAAGGAATACAAATGGCGGAAGAATTGATTATCAGTATTAGTGGGATGAGAGGGGTTATTGGCGAAAATCTTTCAGCTTCTACAGCAACTGATTACGGCAGTGCGTTTGGAACATTTCTTAAATCCAGCCATAAAAAAACTGACAAACTTACGGTTTGCATCGGCAGAGATTCAAGACCAAGCGGACAAATGCTGGAATCAGCAGTAGCTGCCGGGCTTTGTGCGGTTGGAATCGACGTTGTTGTGCTCTCCCTGGTAATAACGCCGAGTGTTGGTGTTATGCTTCGCCAGCTTTCTTGTGCCGGTGGAGTAATGATAACAGCATCACACAATCCGCTCCCTTATAACGGCATTAAGCTTATACTTGATAATGGTGTTGCACCATCTGTTGACCAGGCAGCAAAGATAAAAGAAATTTATTTTGCTAAGAAATTCGACTATGTAGATTCGCCGAGCTGCGGACGAATGATTCGCAATGATGATTCTTACGCTGTTCATATTGCCAAGGTGTTTGATACAATTGATGTAGGTGCAATAGCTGATAAAAAATTTAAAGTGGTGCTGGACAGTGTCAATGGCGCCGGCGGGCCCGTCACCAAGCAAATGCTTGCTAAACTTGGTTGTAAAGTACATGCGGTTAATGATGAACCTACCGGAATTTTTGCACATACTCCAGAGCCATTGGCGAAGAATCTGACCGGGCTTTGCGATATTGTAAAACAACAAAAAGCAGATATAGGTTTGGCACAGGATCCTGATGCCGACAGGCTTGCTATTGTAGATGAAAATGGTGTTTATATTGGTGAAGAATACACGCTTGCTTTCGCTGCTAAAAATGTTTTCAGCAAAACCAAAGGCAAATCAGCAACAAATTTATCTACTTCAAGAATGATAGATGACCTGGCTGAGGAGTTTGGTTGTGAAGTTCTAAGAACTCCCGTTGGTGAGGCAAATGTTGCGGGCGTTATGCTCGCCAATGACTGTGTTATCGGTGGTGAAGGCAACGGCGGAGTTATCGATCTGAGAGTTGGGCCTATCCGTGACAGTTTGGTCGGAATAGCTTTGGTTCTGCAGCTCATGGCTGAGACGGGGAAAACCGTTAGTCAGCTGGTCACTGAAATTGGCGGCTACGCGATGATAAAAGAAAAATTTTCAGCTGACAAAAATAAAGCAGCGGCTATCATGGCCCAGGCTAAGCAAATGTTTGCTGATGCTAAGATTAATACAAGTGACGGTTGTCGATTCGATTTGAATGACGGATGGGTGCACCTGCGGACAAGCAATACTGAACCCGTTATGAGAGTTATCGCCGAAGCTAAGAAAAAAGAAGTTGCCCAGAAATACGTAAATGACATTTTAGCTCTTGTTTAAAAGCTGAAAATGGTACAAATTGAGCCTTATATTGAATAAGGTTGAAACTATGATACCCAAGAAAACCAATGAAGACATTAAATTTCACCTGGCTTTGCTGGGCAGTCTGGCAGTTATTTTCTGCTGGTCTATTGTCGGCTGTGCAGATTTTTTTACCTGGTGCCTTGAGGCATTTCCGGTTGTTATAGCAGTTGTGGTGATCTTATTCTTCTATCGAATAATCAGACTTACAAATATTTGTTACATTCTGATATGGATCCATGCTGTAATTCTGCTGATTGGTGCTCATTATACTTATGCTCAAGTACCAGTTTTTAACTGGCTGCGTGATACCTTTGAATTAAGTAGAAATCATTATGACCGTCTGGGACATTTTTTCCAGGGTTTTGCACCGGCGATTATAACCAGAGAAGTCTTGATGCTTGCTACGCCTTTAAAAAAAGGGAAATGGCTTTCTTTTATAATAGTATGTATCTGCCTTGCGATAAGTGCCGCTTATGAGCTGCTGGAATGGACAGTTGCTGAAATTACTTCAACTGCCGCTGAAGCTTTCTTAGGCACACAGGGCGATGTTTGGGACAGCCAGAAAGATATGGCATGGTGTCTTATCGGTGCAATCATATCGCTGATTTTGTTATCCAAGCTGCATGATAAACAGCTGAAGAAAAACTTTATTTACAGACTTAAAAAGGGATTTGCTTAATCGTGCAGATAATTGAAACTGTAGATATCATCTTTAACGTGAACCATTTCGAAAACACCTTTTAGAACCTGGCCTTGAAGTTTAAGCGTGTTTTTTTGCTCTGAACATTCAATCCATTGAAAATTGCCCTTATCTGAGATTTTTACGGAACCGATACCTTTATTAACAGGGCCTTGGTAGGTTAAAAATTTCCTGTCGTGGGTGAAGATTTTTATAGCTGTATTTTTGCAATTTGCTATTATTTGCTCAGGCGGCGAGTCGAGCCTATAGGTTTCTAAACCATCTAGTGATTCCAACATCAGGTCCCAGTGGAGACTTTGGGCTTGTTTCTGGTGTCTTTGTATAACATATTGCATCTGATCGCACATTATTTAGGCCTTTATTGTTGGAATTAAAATCAGTTTAATGATAATGCGGTTTATATTAAAGCTAAAGTGAAAATATTCACGGAAATTATGTTGAAATTGTGCATAAACGAACATAAAAACACAAAAAGGTTTTGCATAAAGACAGAGTAAATAATAGAATAATCGCTTTTATCAGGTCTAATAAAAAGGTTTAGAAAGGGCTTTGCATTATGAGTTTTGAGAATTTTTTCAATCCTAAAACAGTCGCCGTTGTAGGCGCATCACGTCAACCGGGGAAAGTCGGTTATGAGATACTTAAAAGTATGATTGATGGCAAGTACGAAGGTAAAATTTTCCCAATTAACCCTAAAGCTGACGATGTAGAAGGCATAAAATGCTATCCGGATCTTAGCAGCATCGGTGAAGTCCCTGATCTGGTAATCGTCGTTATTCCCGCTAAGTTTACGATTGCCTGTATGGAAGAATGTGCAAAGCTGGGTGTTAATTCGGTAATCATAATTACCGCTGGTTTCAAAGAGACCGGCAAAGCCGGTAAGGACCTTGAAGATCAGGTTGCTGCGATTGCCAAAAAAGCAGGTATTCGTATAATCGGCCCTAACTGTCTGGGTGTTCTTGCTTCAACAAATAAACTCAATGCAAGTTTCGGCGGTAAGCTTCCTATTCCGGGTGCAATCGGATATATTTCACAATCAGGTGCACTTCTTTCTTCTATCCTTGATATGGCCAATACAAATGATATTGGTTTCAGCAAACTCGTAAGTTTTGGCAATAAGTGTGATCTTGATGAACTCGATACGATTGAAGCATTTGGTGGTGACGATGAGACAAAAGTTATCGCAGGTTATCTTGAAAGCATAACAAAGGGTGCAGAATTTGTAAAAAAAGCAGAAGCTATCAGCAGAAAGAAACCTATACTGCTTATGAAATCCGGTACAAGCAGTGCCGGTGCACGGGCAGCTTCTTCACATACCGGTTCTCTTGCAGGCAGTGATACTGCTTATCGTTGTGCTTTTGAGAGAACAGGCATTATCCGTTGCGATTCAATTAAGACACAATTTGATTTTGCCCAGGCATTCGCACATCAGCCCTTGCCTGCAGGTGATAGAGTTGCAGTAGTTACTAACGCTGGTGGCGCAGGTATTATGGCCACTGATGCAATTGAAGGAATGGGATTGACCTTTGCTACATTGACAGAAGATACCAAAAAGAAATTAGGGGAGAATCTGCCGGCGGCTGCAAACATTAAAAACCCAATCGACGTTTTAGGCGACGCGTTAGCAGATCGTTATGAGTTTGCTCTTGATGTAGCTTTAGATGATCCAAATGTTGATGCTATTCTTTTGCTTTTGACACCACAGGTTATGACACAGTCAAAGGAAACAGCAGAAGCGGCAGTCAGAGTGATAAAGAAGAAACCAACCAAACCGGTTCTGGCATGTTTCATCGGTGCTGAAAAGGTTATGCCTGGATGGCAGGTATTACAGGAAGGCGGAATCCCACAGTATGACTGTCCTGAAGCAGCGGTAAAAACTCTCAAAGCTATGGTTGATTACGCTATGTGGCGTAAGAAGCCGCAAAGAAAGCTTGATGTATTCAAAGCTGATAAGACCAAAGTTCAGAGCATTATTGATGCACACCTGAAAAAGGGTATGCGTGAAGTTGGTGAGCTGGACGCTAAGGAAGTATTGAAGG
This sequence comes from uncultured Pirellulales bacterium, assembly GCA_964492365.1. GTDB lineage: Bacteria > Planctomycetota > Phycisphaerae > Sedimentisphaerales > Anaerobacaceae > JAGLTN01. The sequence goes on from CAZBKA010000098.1 coordinate 9,721, forward strand.
CTTATGGCTTTGTAACTCCTGCAGGTGCTATTGCTGAAACAGCTGACGATGCTGCTAAGCTTGCAGGTAAAATCGGTTATCCTATTGTAATGAAAATCTGGTCACCAGATATATCACACAAGTCAGATGTCGGTGGTGTTAAAGTTGGGTTGAAAAACGCAGATGAGGTCAAAGCTGCATTCAATACAATGATGACTGAAATCCCGAAGAAGATGCCGAATGCTAAGCTAGTCGGTGTTTATGTTCAGGAAATGTCACCTGCGGGCAGAGAAATCATTCTCGGTATTAAACGCGATCCTCAGTTTGGCGCTATGGTAATGTTTGGCCTTGGTGGTATTTTTGTTGAAGTGCTCAAGGATGTTGAATTTGCACTGGCACCTTTGACAAAAGACGAAGCCTTGGCAATGATGAAAAAGACCAAGAGCTACAAACTGCTTGAAGGCGTCAGAGGTCAGAAGGGTGTCGATATTGACCTCATGGCTGAGAATTTGCAGAGGCTTGCACAGCTGGTTACTGATTTCCCGCAGATCGTTGAGCTGGATATTAACCCAATGTTCGCCGGTCCTGCTGGTACCAAACCAATCGCTGTTGATGCAAGAATCAGCGTTGAAAAAGCTTAATTAGCAAAAATTTATTACGATAAACAGCTTTGAAGATTATGGGCATATTTTTTTTAAGTTGCTACTTTCTTTGAAGCTGTTTTTTTATTATTATCTGCATAAGTGTCTATTTGTAAGTAAAAACAAAGTAACATTTTTTAGGTGCCAAATATG
>CAZBKA010000099.1:0-10462 GCA_964492365.1 uncultured Pirellulales bacterium
GTTGTTTATTTTAATGTTGAGAAAAGAAAGCTGTTAATGAAGCATAAAATATCTCTGGGCAAAGTTCAGGAAACTTTGCTTATCCCTCTCTGGTCAAGGGCAATGGAAGCGAAAAAGCCTTCACCTATCATCAAAGACCTCAAAGCGGTAGAAATACTCGAAAAAATCGATTACGACTTCAGTAAATTCAAGAGAGCTAAAGGAACACAAGTCGGAGCGTGCCTGCGCGGGCTGCTTATAGATAAATGGGTAAAAGATTTTATCAAGAAATATCCCAATGGAACAGTAGTAGAAATAGGGGCAGGACTCGATACACGTTTTGAACGTGTTGATAACGGGCAAATAAAATGGTTCGATATGGATTTGCCAGACTCGATGGAAGTCAGAAAAAAGTTTTTTCAGGAAACAGATCGTCGTAAATTTATCTCAGGTTCGGTGCTTGACCCTGCATGGATAAATATTATCAAGGCAGCGGGGAATGAGCCTGTATTTTTCATCACGGAAGGCGTCCTGATATATTTGAAAGAGGAAGAGATAAAAAAATTCCTTCACATGGTGGCTGATAATTTTCCTGGTTCGTCGCTGGCATTCGATGCAATGGCTCCCTTTATGGTAATGCTGCAATGCTTTCACGATTCAGTACGGCACATGGCAGCGAAATTCACCTGGGGAATCAGCAATGTAAGAAATATTGAAAAATGGGACAGCCGATTTAAAATCAAAGAAGCGCTGACATTGCGAAATGCACCACCTGAACATTACCGCCATATGCCGGCAATACTTCGTCTTGGATTTACACTCATACCGCTTCTGCGGCACGTCTGTAATGTGAATCTGGCAACCATCGGCTGAAAGATATTTTTCTGCTATTCGTAAAAAAACGCGATCGCTACAAGAATCGCTATACATAAAGCTGTAAAAATCGACAGTATCCAGAAAATACTACCTTTTATCACATTATTCATCCATAGTGACTGGTCGCGATCCCTCAGCATTTCAACATGATGTGCCCATCTTTTTACCGGTATCAGTTCCATAATCTACCTCCTAGTTATAGTCCTATTACAGTATACGAAAAAAAACAGCCCTGCTTGCATTTTTTTTATTCTGAAAATTAAAATATAAAAAAATTAACGCCCCGGTAAACCATTATGCTTTATATTTCGTATAATTAATAAAACAAGGCTGGGGACCTAATAATGGCGAAAATCAGATTCAAGGCAAAAAATTACCCCAAAAGCGTATGCCTTGTTAGCAGTGCAATTGCCTGAATATGGTTTTTTGTTAAAAGAAACGCAGAAAGGAGGTTTGCCTGTCAATAATTATAACACACCGGCTGTAGGTGTCGGTACATTTATTCGATTCGTTTTTTATAGGTATTGACGAATACAGCCGGTCCTTTTGTTTTTGAGTTGATATTTCTACAAAGTCCCATAACAAGTCACAAACTTTTGAGATGCTGATATGAGATGCAATCTCACAGGCTCCAAATGAGATAAGCACTTATTTTTTCAGTACCTGAGATTTTACTTCGCTAAGTACTGTTGTCAGTTCCTTGTGTATGTGATTATTCGTTGCAACAATTTCAGAACAATTCTCAATTGGCTGGTCTGAGAAATCCGTAACCTTTCCACCAGCTTCGTTTAAAATCAATATTCCTGCAGCAACATCATAAATATTTAAGTTCAGTTCCCAGAAGCCATCCGTCCGCCCTGCTGCAACATAACACATATCAATCGCAGCTGAGCCAAACCGCCTGATACCCGTGAGAAGAGGAGCTATCCTGTTAAAGTAAGGCAAATTGTTTTGGGGCAGGTCACTTCGCAGGCATGCAAAACCTGTAGCCAATACGGATTCAGACAGGGTTTGAGTTTCGGAAACATATATTTCTTTGCTGTTAAGAGTCGCCCCTTTGCCCTTCTGGGCCTGGAACAATTCACCTAATACCGGAGCATTAACTGCAGCCAGTATCAGTTCACCGTCTTTTTCCAGTGCTATTGAAACTGCGTAAAAAGGCTGATGGTGAACAAAAGAAGTTGTCCCGTCTATCGGGTCTATTATCCAGCGGTACTCATTGCCGCTATGTTTGCCGCTTTCTTCTCCAAGGATTGAATGCTGCGGGTAAGCTTGTTTTATTTTTTTTACAATGTATTTTTCAACAGCAACGTCAGCTTCGGTGACAAGGTCCTTAGGCGTTTTTCTGCTTACCTTTAAATCCGCAAGCCTGTCGCGATATTCGAGGGACATTGAACCTGCTTCAATTATCATATCATTTAAAAAACTCTTCAATTTTGATTCTCCAGTTAAATTTTACTGATCACAATATTTTCAGATGCGTAAATCATCCTTTAATGGGTAAATCTCTCGCTGTTTTTACTAAAGCTTTAAGATTTTCACTCGGCGTTTCTGCCGGTAAGGCGCAACCTGCATTTATTATTAAACGTGGGCTGTCTTTATATATCTGGCCTATCTGAGCTACCTTTTGAGCTACAACTTCAGGGCCAGCCTGAACCATTACAGCGGTAGGATCAATGTTGCCGGAAAAAGTTAATCTGTCTGCACATTTTTCATGTATTAAATTTATGTCAGTCTTATAGTCAAGCTCTATTGCATCGGCGCCAAGTTTGACCATATCGTTAATTATCAAATTTGTGTTGCCGCAAATATGAAGCATGTAAGGCAGACCTAATTCATGCGATAAATCAATTACCTTTTTCTCATAAGGCCAAGCAAACTCGCGGTACATTTGAGGGGATATTAAATCAGGCCCTGCTGGGCTGTCACCGTTAGAAACCATATCAGCACCGGTTTTGGCCATCAGTTTAACAAACTGACAAGCAGCGTCTGTGCAAAATTCAAGAAGTTTTCCGATTCTTGTTTTATTTTCAGGATATGCCAGATCCATCATCCATCTGGAAGTGCCTCTGGTCATACTGGCAAGAGAAAACGGAGCCTGATCACAATTGCCCCGAATAAATTTTTCATCACCAAAGTACTTCTTTGTAAGCCTTACAGCATCCAACCAGATTTGAACCCTTTCATTTCCTGAGATATCAACAGGCTTGAGATCATCAATCTGCTCAAGGTTTTTTAAGGGGCAATCCACTATTCTTGCTGGTAAATCAATTGGGTAATCGATTTTACAGCCCAGAGCCGACGCCAGTGTTGCAGTATCGACATCTATCAAAACACCATCAAGATCGTATTTCTCAACAGCCTGAATATGAACTTTCGCAATATTTGCCGGCTCATCACGATATTGCTTCATCGTTATATGGGCCTCTTTGGCTGCCATCATAAAATTATGAACCAGCACAGGCCTTCGGTCCGGCCAACACCCTCTTAAAACGTTTACTATTCTCTCGTAGCCATTCATAATCAATATTAAAAAAAACAGGCAAACGGATTTGAACTATCAACATCCAGCCTGCCAAGCATTATATGTTGTCTTTTGACCCATTGCAAACAATCCGCTTAGTTTTTTGAATAAAGGTTCACCCTTTTGATAGTCAATTCTCTAAGCACAGGGTATAGATCAAGATTCAATGACTTTCTTATTTTGCATATCTACGTTCCAGATGTATTTCTGTGTTCTGTAAATCACTATACACAAGGCTGTAGTAAATATGACAAATATATAAATCATAGCTTTTTCGATAAAGCCTGTTCTAAATATTGTTATGAGACAGTTCAGTATGATGAAACAAATCCTTATTTCTGTTGGGCCGGTTCGCAGATATGTTATTTTAAACTCTCCGGTTGCACCAAAAGCTAAAAATGAGCTTACCATAAAACATCCGAAAACTGGTACCATAAAAAAAACAAGCACCTTGTTCAAACCTTCAAATAAAAATGAGTAGCTCAGAAACAATGAACTCATAAACACAAAATCCAAGAAATGATCCATATAAAAGCCCCATTTGGGAATTCCTGTATCTCGATACCGCCCCAAGGCTCCATCAAAGGAATCAGTAAACCATTGCAAAAAAAGCATCAGAGACGACAACCAAAGCCAATTAAGATTATTCATTGCAAGGTATCCACATACAATCAAACCAATCGACAGTGGAAGAGTCATTAAAGTTAAATGGTAGCCTTGAATCCAGACAGGAAACTTTGCAACATTACTGTCTATAAACTTGCGTTCGCATTTAGCTAACAGCGATTTCATCGGAACCTTTTTATCGCCATTGAAAGTCTGATTATTCATTTTTCTATCCTTGCTTTATTTGAAGATATTGAAATTAAACAGGTTTTTAAGGTTTTGTCAGTTTTATCGCTTCATTGCCCTTTTGCAGGGTCAGACTTTTTCCCCACTTTAGCTTTCCTGCTTCCAGGCTTCTGTCAAAACCATAATCTAACCCTTTGCATCGGGTTAAAACTTTGTCACCAGCTTCGAAGTCACTATTACGATATTCACCGGCAATAGTTGCATAATACCATCTATAAGGGAACTCATGTTCTTTTATCCAGGGGTCAATATCAGTTATATCTACATTATATGCTTCCGTAAGATTTTTTTGAGTAGAACTCAGGGTTATGTCCTTTGTGTAATAATGGTCACTCCATTTGCTTTTGTAGTTTTCAATATTCCCCAGATCTGATTCTGACCATCCGGGCGGTACATAGGCGTCAAGAAATGTTAAGTGAATTTCAGGTTTCTTTTCTTTGGCAATTATTTTCGCAGCGCTATCTATTGCCCATGATCCAGCGGAATGTCCGATCAGATGAATATGTTCAAATTTGCCAAGCTTTGAGATTGCTTGGGCAAGTCTGGGACCAGCGATATCCCGTGCATATTTGACGGCATCAATCGGATTGACAACTGCTGCACCTCCCCGCCAATCAAAAAAAATACAAACCCATTCGTTCGGATCAACTTTTTTTCGTATCTCTTCAGCAATATCCTCAGGCCAATCACTGCCTGCCTTATCGATCCAGCCATGAGTTACTATTACTGCCTTGTCGACTGAAGACGGGATTTTGATATTAGGATCTATTACCATATTCGCATCTGCACTAACACAAGGCTCCATAATCATGTACTGCATGGGAAAATTACCCTCATCAGTTATAGAAATCACACCGGACTTATCCGATGAAATCTTTACCGGTGCATACAATTTATTATGTAAACCAAGTGAGGTCATAAGCTTGATTACCTGCTGACGTACATCAACATCAGCTGATGCTGTTTTCAGACAAAATATTCCTGACAAAAAAACAACTATAACTAAAATTCTTTGTATATTCATATTTAGATTCCACGGTTGCTTGCTTTGGCTCTGCTATAAATCATAGTACATCATTGTAGTTAAAAAATATTTATTTTCCAGAAGATTTGTTTTTCGCCTCTAAGGCTATTTTTCGTAATTTCATAATGTCAAGCTTGCCCGAGCCTAGAGTCGGCATATTTTCGATCATGATATAATTACCGAATTTAGGTTTATAGATATTAGGCAGCTTACTTTCAGTAATGATCTGGTGCAACTGTTCCACGGTACCTGCCTTTTCCAGGTACAAAACAACAAGTTCTTCGTTTTTTTTCTCATCGGGCACAGCTGTCACCGCAATAACCTGCTCATCATTTTTTAACCCATCAAAATAAGTCTGCTCAATTACCACATGAGGCACCATCTCCCCACCTATCTTGCTGAACCTCGAAATCCTGTCAGTGATGGTAATAAACCCATCAGCATCAATTTTCGCAATATCGCCGGTATCGTACCACCCGTCATGTAAAACCTCCGCTGTCTTATCATCCATCCCCAGATACCCAAGCATAACGTTAGGCCCTTTAACCATAAGCAACCCCTCTTGTCCAAAATCCAAAGGGTTCCCTGTTTCAACATCAACCACTTTCGCAGCAACACCCGGCACAGGATGGCCCACGGTTCCTTCCTTTGTCCCCATCTGATAAACACCATCCGATTCAATATCGGGCAGATTAAGGGCGACTATCGGGGAAAGCTCCGTAGCTCCATATCCCTCTAAAGGTCTAATACCAAATTTCTTTTCAAATTCATCGGCCAGATGTGTTTTTAACTTCTCAGCACCAGCGGCAACAATCCGAAGTGTCGCAAAATCTTCCCGCTCAAGCCTTCTCATATAATTCAGCAGAAACGTAGGAGGTGTAAAAAGTATTGTCGATTTATTCTCTCTGACACTTTTGGCCAGCATCGGTGCATCAAGCGGATTTGCATGATAACTAACCGAAACACCGCTTATCAAGGGCATCCACAATCCGCAATTGAACCCAAAAGAATGAAAAAAAGGCAGCACCCCGCACATATCATCATCTGACCTGGCATTAATAACCATTCTGATAGCTTCGACATTAGAAATGATATTGTGGTGACTAAGCATAACCCCTTTAGGTCTGCCGCTGCTTCCCGAAGAAAATATAACTGTCAACAAATCATCGCCGCTGTACTTACGTCCCTTTGTCAATAATCCAATAGACCAAAATTTCGCTTTCAAATACGCTTTAATCCTGGCTTTACAATTAACCCCTGCTGCAATATCTTCAAGAAAAACAACCTTGCCGCAACTACTACATGAAAGCTTAGTTTTCTCCAGAAACTTATGTGATGAAATAATATATTTTATTCCGCATTGCTGAACCACATCAGCTCTGGACTGTTCATCCATAGTATAATTGAGATTAACCGATATCGCACCAGCTAACGTTACAGCCAGATTTACAATCGCCCCACCTGCTGATGGCGGCAGCAAAATCCCAACCTTGTCACCGGCTTTGATAAACTCATCAAACTTATCTGCAAGGGCAATCGTCATGACAAGCGTTTGTCCATAATTCAACTTCTGTCCGGTCGAATCAGAAATGCTGTGCTTTCTCCAGTTCTTTCTCGCGGTTTTAACAAACTCATGCACAAGTGTACGCTTAGGCGACTTCAAACTATTGAAATAATCACACGAAAGCTCTATTACTTTTTGTCTTATCTGCGAAACATGTGAATCAGCCGCTAATGCTTTACCAAAATAAACAGATACCGGATAGGGAAACCTCTTAGGCCAACTTGCCATTATTTTACCACTTGAATAGCTGAATATGCTGCCCCAGACTCCGCCAAGATATACGGGGATAATATCACAATCACTGCCTTTTATTATTCGCTCGAACCCGCGTTTAAATTCAGCCATGACACCGGTGCGGGTTATCATCCCTTCGGCAAAAATACAAACCATATAACCATCATCTATTGCCTGCCTCGCCTGCTTTAGTGACATAATTATCTGTTTTGGCGAATCGTCAGCAGATATTGGTATCGCCCGCATCAGCCTGGCTATAGTCCCCAACCACCATTTATTATAATACTTTTTCTCCATGATAAACCTGATTCGCCTCTGCTGAGTCGCAGCGATAAGCAATGCATCAGACCATGAAACATGATTGCTGACGAGAAGTGCACCCTTGTCTGTAGGGACATTATCACCACCTTCAACCTTTATCCGGTAACAAAATCTCGTAAGCAGAATACAAAGAAACCGCGTCAAAAAATCAGGGAGTATCACAATGGTAGCAATCGTAGGTACAACCGTCATCAAACCAAGCACCATAAAGACCTGCCCGGCGGTTAATCCCCACACACTGGTAAACAGATATATAAATCCAGAGGCAGCAATTACACCAATCCAACCAAGAAATCCGGATGCTGCTAATATCTCGCCCCGTTTTTTTACAGGGCTGCGAAGCTGAATAAACGCATACAGTGGCACAACAAATAACCCAGCACTGCTGCCCATCAAAAACACCAGAGCATAAGTAATATACAACCCTGGTACAAAACCAAGCATAGCTGAAGAAACGGTCAGTCCGATAGCCCCTAATGGCACAACGCCGAACTCAACATTTCGACCTGAAAGCCTGCCCGCAACCAATGAGCCGAACCCAATACCAACCGCCGCTGCAAGAAACAGGTATCCGCTTTGAGTTTCGTTAAGCCCCAAATGATTTATCCCGTAAGGTATCAGATTAGAATAGATAAACCCACCTATCAGCAGAAAATAAGCTGACGCAATAACCGCCAAAAACAAATCTCTGTCTTTGCGGATATCCAGAAGCGTCCTCCAGATGTCACGTACGAAAAATATCGATGCCCTGCTCTTAACACCCATCGGTGCAGTTTTGGGTATAAACATACTCGCAACCAATCCAGCACAAGACACGGCGATACACACAGCCCCCATAAAAACAAATCTGCCTCCAGTCATCTGTGACAGCGTAGGCCCCATTGCGGCCCCAATCACAATTGCAAGAAATGTCATAGCTTCTAAAATAGCATTGGCCCTTGAAAGCTGTTCATTTTTAACCAGTTCAGGAACGATCCCATATTTAACCGGACCAAAAAATGCACTTTGCGTTGCCATCAAAAACAACACGCAATAAAGCCCAGCCACACTTTGAAACATAAACGCTACAATGCCTGCACTCATCACAAAAACCTCCCCGACCTTGGTCCAGACAACAATATTTCGTTTACTGAATCTGTCAGCAAATTTACCAGCTAATGCGGTAAATAAAAGAAAGGGAACAACAAATACAGCACCAGCCGTCGCAGTAACATTACTCGCTTTCTCAGCACCTTGGAAACCTATCAGAAACAAAATCATCAAAAGCTTGAAAATATTATCGTTAAGGGCGCCAAGAAACTGAGTGACATTCAACCATGCAAACCCTGCACTAAGTTTTGTTTTTGATTTATTCATAATAAAGCTCTCTGTCTTAATCCTTAAAATAATTACTTATCAAAAAGAAAACATCCTCGCGCATATCTACGGACTCATTAAATAATTCATGACCAGCATCTTCTACCATGTTTACCCTGACTTCGCTAAACTTTGCCCGTAAAAACTTAATATTATAACGCCAATCAACAGTTGAATCTTCCGTTCCCTGAATAATCATTACCACCCTGTCACAGCTATCATGGGTAACAATCTTCTCGTTCCAGCTATGCAATGCACGCACCCATTTTAAAGGCAAATACTTAGTTTGCAGCCAATCGTCGTTTTTAATAAAATTCAAAAAAGCTTCATCTGAAGAACTCTTGCGAAAAATTCTAGGCACCTGTTTAATTAGTTGAAACTTGTCCTGGCTTGATATCTTTGACAATTCCCACCCCTGACAATGAACCAAAGGACCAGCCAGAACAATCTTGTCAAAAACAGATTCTTTTTCCGTAAGCAGATAATCAATCACAGCCGACCCGCCGGTACTGTGACCAACAAAATGGACAGGTCCCTCCAGCCTGTCCATAACTTTATTTGTAAAATCAACCAGTGCCACGCGGTATTGCGAAAAATCTTCTATCGCTCCCCTGTCTCCACCAGAAAGTCCATGACCAGGTAGATCAAATGATGCCACAGCAAAACCATTACTAAGCAGATGTCTGATAAGATGATTCAGCTGCCCGCAATGATTAAAATACCCATGGGCTAAAATAACCGTTGCTTTATATTTGGCAGGCTCATAAATATGCCCAACCAGTAAATTGCCACCAGATTGAAATTGACCAAAAATATGATCCAGACCTTCAAATTCATTTTCAAAGTCCAGCCCATAGTATTTGAAATACTCAACTACTTCCTCAGAATATATCCCGCCTTCCACATTGCCGAGCCAACTAATTTTTTCATTAATCTTAATTACACTCTTTCCCATAACAGATACCTCGCCTTGCTTTACTCTAAAGCTGTTAACAACATAACACAGCAATAATATCAAAGCCAATAATTTACGAAATTTTGACTTGATCATTCTTATATTTTTTCATTTCAAATACACGGACAATAACATAAGCGATCAATGCAAAAACAAAGAATACTAAAAGCATCCATGCGATCCCCTGAAGCGTTTCTATTATCGTTCTGTAAACTTCAAGCACCCATCTCTCGCCATTGAGTGCTACTATTTTAGAGCCTTCAAACTGTCCTTCAGTAATGTATTTCTCTAAAGCCCATATCCTGACTCCGCTTGAGATACCGGTTATATAAATAGCAAATTTCAGATACTTCGACCATGGACTGCTTATCTTATCTGCTATGATCCTATCAAGAATGTTATTGATAGGCTTTGAAAAAAACAGAACAACAATAGTTGAAACAGCAATCGCAATGGCAAAAGTAACTATTAAAAGCGTAATAAACATTTCTATCCCCTTTCAAAAAAAATCTTCTAACATTCCAATACAAAACTTTCAGGATTTAAACATTTAGTTTTAACAAAAGAAAAGCCATTGAAAAACACATACATAATCACTCCGCCTATCAACCCACCAGCATGAGAAGCCGCTACTGGACAACCTATCATATCAGAATGGAAAAAGCTGAATACCATCTGTCCTGTAAAAACCTCATAAAGACATTTGGATGTAACCAGACCAAGGCACAAAATCCCGGTCTGTCTGATTGTTTTATCCGATGTTTTACTCCTTATCAG
>CAZBKA010000100.1:0-10320 GCA_964492365.1 uncultured Pirellulales bacterium
TAGCAACAGATTTACATGGCAATATTACTTATGTCAACAGTGCTGTTGTCAAATGGATGCGATTACCAAGAGAAAATATTATTGGCAGCAAGATAGATATCCTAAGAAAAAATACCAGTCTGGGAGCGACACAGAAAGAAATATTGAAAAAAACTCTGCTTGGATATTGGCAGGGAGAAATTGCAAAACATACTCCCGAAGGAAAAGAATTTATTTTTGACTGTAAAACATATTTGGTTTACGACTCAATGGGAAAACGAAAAGGTCTCAGCAGCGTAAGCAGGGATATCACCCAATTCAAGCACAATGAAAAAAAAATGGTGGAGTATCAGCATCAACTCCAATGCCTTGTTTCTCAATTAGCTATCGCGCAGGAACAGGAACGCAAACGAATTGCTGCTAAGCTGCATGATGATATCTGTCAGAATATCGTATTTCTTAAAATGAAAATTGATTCGGCAATCGCAAAAGATGAATATAATAAAAATGGTTGCATATTAAAGGAAACAAGCAAAGCTATAGCCAATGTTCTAGGTGATCTTCAATATGTTACCAATGATCTTGGTAGCAATTTGCTGTATGGGTTAGGGTTGAAGTCTGCTTTGAAAGAATGGATATCAAGAGAAATAGAAAACAAGCATCAGGTAGTTGTAAACTTTACCTGTGATGAGGATTATCATAATCTTAATGACGATTTAAAAAATTTCCTTTTCAGGGCAATAAAAGAGCTTTTAATCAATGTTGTCAAACATGCACATGCCAAAAATATTGAAGTTTCATTAAAAAGGAATGAAAAGTTTATTATCGCCAATGTGGTTGATGATGGTATTGGTTTAAAAGACGCCGAAAATAAAGTACCAGCTGATTATAAAAAAAGCGGATATGGCCTCTTCAAAACCAGAGAGAAGCTCCATTATCTTGGTGGAAATATAAATTTTATCAGGAAAAATGAACCTGGTACCAGGGTTGAAATAACTGTGCCGGTTGATGAAAATAAAAAGTGATGATGTTATAGTTTATTGCCTGTATTTATTGCTTGTATTGCTTCAAAACTGACGCCGATTAGACAAAGTGAAGGTTTTTTTACCAATACACCGACGTTATTATAGGAATTTACCCAGCCATATTGGGGGTTTTCCTGTTCGTTTCTTATATCGAAATAGCCGAAAATAATACTTAGATTGATCAAACTGTTGTTCAACTTCTGCTCGCCGAGGAAAATTAAATTGGGGAATAAAAGAGACCAGGAGATCATATTTAGAGCCTAGCGTGCTGTAAAAGGCACGCTTTTTTGTGCGCCGCAAAAAGTAAACAGCTTTAAAACTACACAACCGTAATTCAGCAAAAAACCGCCTTAACATACTGCGTAGTTGCCTTTTATAGGACTACAGTATCGGCGTAATCATGTCGATAACATATATCACCTCTCATTTTTTTACTTTGCACAGGCATTGTTTTTTGGTATAATGAACCATTTCTAGTATTGTGTATTTTTATAATGCAGTGTAACTGCAAAGGTAAGGCTAAAGTGTCTGATGATAAAGTAATATCCATTACAGGGGCTGCCGAGCATAATCTTAAATCTATTGATGTAGACATTCCACGAGATAAGATGGTAGTTATAACCGGCATCAGTGGAAGCGGTAAAAGTTCCCTGGCTTTTGATACTATCTACGCTGAAGGACGTAGAAAATACGTCGAGTCTTTAAGTTCTTACGCAAGGCAGTTCCTTGACCAGATGCAAAAACCGCTCGTCGGTAATATCACTGGACTGCCGCCGACTATTGCCATCGAGCAGAGAAGCTCAAGCAGTAATCCGCGTTCAACTGTAGCAACTACAACAGAAATTTACGATTATTTAAGATTACTCTTCGCACGTGCCGGTACTCCTCATTGCTGGGTTTGCGGCAAGGAAATAACAAGTCAGCATGCATCACAAATTGTTGATTCTATAATGCAAAAACCACAAGGCACAAAGATACAAGTCTGCAGTCCGCTTGTGCGGGGCCAAAAAGGTGAGCACCGTGACGTTTTTATCACTATTCAGCGAGAAGGTTTTGTCCGTGCAAGAGTGGATGGTGAAATTTATGATATTCAGAATCTACCTCTGCTTAACAAAAACCAGTCACATGATATTGCAGCCGTCGTCGATAGACTGGTAGTTAAAGATATAATCCGTGACAGGTTGGCAGATTCCGTCGAAACCGCATTAAAATTATCCGAAGGCATCACTGTAATTTTGACACAGGAGCCTAACGATAGCAAAAAAAATGGCGGCAATGGTGTCTGGCAGGAAACCCTATACAGCGAAAAATTCGCGTGCCCTGAACATCCAGAAGCTTGTCTGGAGGAACTTTCACCAAGGCTCTTCAGTTTCAACAGCCCTTATGGTGCTTGCAAAAGTTGTGACGGACTCGGAACAATACTCGAATTCGACCCGGAGCTTATCGTGCCGGATAAAACTGTTTCGTTAGAGAATGGTGCAATTATCGCCTGGCGCAAAGGCGGAAAACGCATGAATATTTATTATAACAGAATGATAAAAAAATTCTGCAAAAGTGTTAATATTAGCAAAGCCGCTCCATTCAATCAGATACCTGAAAAAATTCAGAACATCCTTATGTATGGCACCAATGAAAATGATCAGGAGACTATGGGTTTTACTTTTGAAGGTGTAATTCCGAACCTTACCAGGCGATGGAAAACAACCAACAGTGAATTCGTCAAAGCAAGACTGCATGGTTATCTTTCAGAGCAGCCTTGTCAGGTTTGTAATGGCGCAAGAATCAAACCACAAGCCGCAGCTGTTACTGTCGGTGGAAAAAACATTTCGCAACTTTCAGCACTCAGTGTTGAAGATGCTATATCTTTTTTCGATAACCTCCAACTCGATAATGAAAAAACAATAATAGCTGAACAGGTAAATAAGGAGATTAAAGCACGCCTCAAATTCATGGCTGATGTCGGGCTTGGATACCTTACACTTGACAGAAAAAGCGGAACACTTTCAGGCGGTGAAGCACAGAGAATCAGACTCGCAACACAAGTAGGCAGCGGTTTGGTCGGTGTTTGTTATGTCCTTGATGAACCAACAATCGGTCTGCACAAAAGAGATAATTATCGCCTCCTCGGAATTCTCCAGCGTTTGCAGAAAATTGGCAACACGGTCATCGTCGTTGAACACGATGAAGACATTATCATGGCCGCCGATCACATAGTCGACATTGGTCCAGAAGCAGGAACAAATGGTGGTGAACTCGTTGCACAAGGCTCAATCGATGACATAAAAGCTTGCGACAGATCCCTGACAGGTCAATATCTCACTGGAAAAAAAACTATAAAGTTACCCGCAAAAAGGCGAAGATATAACCTGCGAAAGTGTATCGAAGTCAAAGGTGCCGCAGAGAATAATCTTAAAAATATCGACGTCAAATTCCCGCTCGGTGTATTTATTTGCGTTACCGGTGTATCAGGCTCAGGAAAAAGCACACTCGTCAACCAGATATTGCTCAGAGGTTTAAAACGACGCCTATATCAGTCAAAAGAAAAACCTGGTCAACACAAATCTATCTTAGGTGCATCGAATATTGATAAGGTTATCGAAATCGATCAGTCCCCCATCGGTAAAACACCCAGGAGCAACCCTTCGACATATACAGGTGTCTTTGACATTATCAGAAAACTTTTCTCCATGACAAGAGAAGCAAAAATTCGTGGCTACAAACCAGGCAGATTCAGCTTCAATGTTAAAGGCGGTCGCTGCGAATATTGCAAGGGACAGGGAACTAAAAAAATCGAAATGCATTTCCTCCCAGATGTCTACGTTACATGCGAACAATGCAAAGGCAAGCGATATAACCCCGAAAGTTTGCAGATAACATATAAAGGCAAAAGCATCGCCGATGTGCTTGATATGCGGATCGAAGATGCTATTGATTTTTTTGCGAACTTCCCAACCATCGTACGCTTTTTGAAAACACTCAACGACGTCGGTTTAGGTTACATGACCCTCGGACAGCAGTCAACAACGCTTTCTGGTGGTGAGGCCCAGAGAATCAAGCTCGCCGCAGAACTGGGAAAAGCCGAAACCGGGCACACTGTGTATATTCTTGATGAACCAACCACTGGTCTTCACTTTGCCGATATCCATAACCTGCTAAATGTTCTCCAGCGCCTTTGCGACATGGGAAACACCATCATCGTTATTGAGCACAATCTAGATGTTATTAAAATGGCCGATTACATCATCGACCTCGGTCCTGAAGGTGGACAGGCCGGTGGGCAGGTCATCGCTCAGGGCAGACCTGAAGATATAATCAACATAGAACAAAGCTACACCGCAAAATATCTCAGGGAAAAACTCGCTCCAGTTAACACTGATAAAGGATTATAATGAGAGAAAAAACTCTTGAATGGATTGGTGCAACCGACGGCTGTCTTGAGCTTATTGACCAGAGGCTTTTGCCCGCAGAATTTAAAAAAATCCGATGCAGAAACGTCAATGACCTTTTCAACGCCATAAAAACCCTTGCCGTACGTGGAGCACCTGCTATCGGCGTCGCAGCAGCATATGGTATGGTTCTTGCCGCACACGCCTGCCAATACAAAAACGACACGAATAAATTATTAGAATATTTACAACAGCAGAAAATTTACCTCGCCTCCTGCAGACCAACCGCTGTCAATCTGCAATGGGCACTCGATAAAGTTTTCAACGCCGCAAAAATTTTCATCTCAAAAAACAATAACTGCCAGGCAGCTTCTCTCAGAAATGAAATACTTCGAGCCGCACACGAAATCTGCAAACACGATATCGACATGTGCAAAAAAATCGGTTTAAATGGCCGACACCTTATCACCAGTAATGCAGGCGTATTAACACATTGCAACGCCGGAGCACTGGCCACCGCAGGTCAGGGAACCGCCCTGTCACTAATGTTCGAGGCACACGATGCAGGTACAAACTTTAAAGTCTACGCAGATGAAACTCGTCCACTCTTACAAGGTGCAAGGCTGACAAGCTGGGAACTTAATCACGCCGGAATAGATGTCACAGTTATCTGCGACAATATGGCAGGTTGGTTAATGAAGCAAGGCAAAATAAATCTGGTCATAACAGGCGCCGACAGAATCGCTGCAAATGGTGACTCTGCAAACAAAATTGGCACTTATTCTCTTAGCATCCTCGCAAAGGCGCACGGCATACCATTCTACATCGCCGCACCTTCAAGCACTTTCGATCTCTCAATCAACTCCGGCAATGACATCCCCATCGAACAAAGAAGCCCGTTAGAAATAACCTGCTTCGCCAACACAAAAATCACCCCCGATGAAGTAAACGTTTATAATCCTGCCTTTGATGTGGTCCGTGCCTCCGATATCACCGCCATAATTACAGAGCAAGGCCTCATCGAAAATCCCGATGCTGACAAAATCAAAACCCACTTGAAATAATTCCAAAAATTTAATTAATTACAAACAGCCGCTGATACATGGTCAGGCGGCTGTTCTATTTTGAATCGATGCGAATTCAGCTGTTTTTATTTAATGTTTAAATTTTGGCTGAAAATCCCATCATCAAAATTCAAATGGTTTTAAAACTTTCAAGTCGTCTACAATTAAATGCCCCAACTTATATATTTGTGACGTTTTTTTTATCTTTTTTTTGTCAATTCAAAAATATTATCAAAAACCCCATTTTTACCAATAAAAAAAGGGCCGTCTGTTATTAGAGGCCCTTTATGTTTATTTTTTCAGATCTGCTTTTTTTAATTTACTGCAACAACTTCTTTTAATTCAGGAATACTTTCCTTCATCATTTTTTCGACGCCCTGCTTCAACGTCGCCCTCGCACCAGGACAACCAGCACAAGCACCCTGAAGTTTAACTTTTACAGTTTTATCATCTTCTATTGAAACCAGCTCGATATCGCCCCCATGACCCTGAAGCATCGGACGAATCTGCCCTATCATTTCATTGACTTTTTCTTCAAAGCTCATACATTCGAAATCACCACAATTACATTGATCACACATACACTATTTCTCCTGTTATTAAAATTTCAGCACTCCCCCACATTATACAAAACCCCAGCCAATTTCAAAACCATTTTCAAAAATAATATCCCAACCCCAAAAACACAAAAAACATCTATTTTTAGCCCCAAGGCCAGCCCATACAATTTGCACCGCTAAAGCCAACAAATATATTTGCCAAATAATTTCTTTGGTAGACCATTATAAAATACGTAAATTAAGTTAGGCAATTAAAGGAAGGCTATTTTGCGGCAATGAGCATTCTTTGTGCGAATTTGACGGGTAAGTATCCCTGAAACAAAAAAGGGGCAGCCGTCTAAGCCGACCCTTCAAATTCTGTTATTTGAGCATTAGAAGCCAGACTTTTCAACCACTTCATAAGAAAGTAATTGAAAAAATGGAACGGCAAATCAACTGCCGCTCCATTTTGAAATGATCTTATTCGTTTTCACTAATATTCATAAGCTCCAATGTCAACATAATCAGGGGTACCTATACCTGTGTTAGTGGTATATGGATCATCATATCTGCTATTGCCCAATATATCTATTAATGGTGCTTCGTTGCCATTAGCGGCATCAATGCCCGGACTGTTAGAGCTCAACATTAAACCATCATCTGAAGTCATCCATAAGTCATCATTACCATCAGGGTCATTGGAGTTAACAAAAATAGGAGTACCACTGATATTACCACCGCCATCAATAGAATCTGTTCCAGCACAGTTAACACCATTAAGGCCTCCTACTATATCACAGTAACTAAATGTGGGATTGCTATTGGTATTATTATATATGTCGTTACCGCTGGAAGAGCTATTGTTCCAGAATGTACAATTGGTTACTATTGGCCAAGCATAGTAACCTTGCTTGCAATTGTTATATATTCCCCCTCCTTTACTATGAAGAGAATCTGCTGTGTTTCCGACAAATGTGCAGTTTGTTATAGTAGGAGAAGAACAATAATTATACATTGCTCCGCCAGAGTTTGAGCTAGCTGAATTTTCATAAAAAATACAATTGGTTACTGTAAAATATTCCGCGGGGCTGTTTCTGGCATAATGCCATATTGCTCCACCAGACAGACCCGCTTCATTACCAGTAAATACACAATTATCAATTTTTAGTTTTAAAATTTCATCTCCTATATATACAGAAGCAGAAAGAGCACCTGCATCGCCAGTTGCAGAGTTATCTTTGAAAATACAATTAGTAATTGTTGAATATGCGTAGTTTTTACCAAATAAAAGAACTCCAGCACCAGATCCAGATCCATCATTGACTATATTATCGCTTATGATGCACGAGTCTAAATGTACAATAGTATTTTCAGCACACATTCCACCACCTCCGTAAGCAACAAAACCACCTACTGCTTCATTGTTAGTTATGGTTGAATCACTCATGTAGAAATGATATATATAAGAAAATGAACTTTGATATATTCCACCACCTGAGAGTCCTGCGTAGTTATCACAAACAATACAATTTTTTATTTTAAGATCGTAACAATAATGATTAAATATTCCACCACCACAGGCCCCACGAAATCCAGTATCTGTCGAGTCTGCATGGCCTTTAGTAATTGTAAAGCCATCAATACTTGCATTAAGAGCATTGCTCCTAACTACGTGACAACAATTGTCTGTATCAACACCTATTGTTCCAATATCACCACTGAGAATAGTTACAGTATTATTGTCCGTAAAATTACGTTCGCTCGTAGATGTTTCATCGCCGTAAAAGTGACCGTATAACGCAACATTCTCAACCATCTCAAAACTACTTAAGCGACTTGTACCTGGTTTATAAGTACCTGCAGCAACCCAGATTTCATCTCCGCTTTCTGCTGTAGAAAGAGCATCCTGAAGATCAGTGTAAGCATTTGACCATGAAGAGCCATCATCATTACCGGTAGCTGAGTAATTTGTATATATAATAGACGGTATTTCATCTACTCCTATATCAGCATTATTTCTTAGTACTCGCTGTTGTCCATCTGTGTCAACTTGACAAGTATAATTTTCATCAGGACTGCCAGCATCAATACATGGTGAACTTGGAGTTATGTGGAAATCATTGTTATATGCGTCAATAAACTCTGGATTTGCATCAATATTATTGCCATTATCTGTGCCAATAGAGCTATCCCAGTTCACACCACTACCATTGGAACCTTCAATATCACAATAACTATAAATCGGATACATACCTGCTGCTGTTTTAAAAACATTATCTCCAGAACCTGTTGCAGTATTACCCCAGATTATGCTGTTTTTAAGTACTGGATTGTTTGAACAATAAATAAAGTATAGCCCTCCACCGTTACCATCTACTGCTTCATTATTCACTATTGTACAGTTTGAAAATGCTGGAGATGCGTCATAAACATATATCGCACCAGCGCTATCTGCGGAGTTGTTATGGACGAGATTATTAGTAAAGGTAATATTTGCTTCATATAAATATAAAGCTCCACCATAACCATCTGTAGAGTTACCTCGAAAAGTACAATTGGAAACCTCGCAACTACTAGCCAGCCATATGGCTCCTCCATGACCAGAAGCATAATTAGCTTCAAATATACAATTATAAAGATTTACTGGATTAAATAACCCTCCACCAAAAGAAGCTGGAGTACTTCCATTAGCATAACCTTTTGTAACAATAAAACCATCAAGTCTTGCATTACTTACGCCACCAGTTACTACATGGTAGCAGTTATCTGTATCAACATCTATTGTACCAATATCTCCACTGAGACACGTTTTATATATCATTGGTTTTCGTTGACACATAGCTATTTCATCGCCACTAAACCCACCGTAGACATCTACACCTGAAATCATTTGAAAAGTGCTTGAACGGCTTGTGCCTGGTTTGTAAGTACCAGCTGCAACCCAGATTTCATCTCCGCTTTCTGCTGCAGAAAGAGCATCCTGAAGATCTGTGTAAGCATCTGACCATGAAGAACCATCAGCATCGCCTACAGCTGATGCGTCTACGTATATAATAGATGGTATCTCATCTGCACCTATATCTATAACACCGCCACCAACACGAACTTCGCCATCCATATCAACTTGGCCAGTATAGTTGCCTGCAGGGTCACCAGCATTGAGGCATGGTGATTTTGCACAAATATGGAAGTCATCATGGCCTGTATCTATAAAATATATATACTCATCCCTATTACCTCCACTATCAGTACCAAGAGAAGTGTCCCATACAAAACTCGTATCAAGACAATCTTGGATATTACAATGGTCGTAACTTGGATCAGTACACGAAGCATCCTTAAATACCTGAGTACCAGAACCGGTTGCAGTATTATACCAAATTATGTTATTTTTAATTATGGCACTAACGAAACCATTGTAAAAGTACAAACCACCACCATCTCCATTTAATGCATCATTATATACAATTGTGCAATTTTTGATTACTGGAGATGAGTTATTTATATATATTGCACCAGCTTCATCTGCGGAGTTGTGGTGGACAAGATTATTACTAAAGGTAATATTTGCTTCATATAAATATAAAGCTCCACCATAACCATCCGTAGAGTTATCTTGAAAAGTACAATTGGAAATCTCACAATTATCAAAAAGCCATACAGCACCGCCATTGTCAGAAGCATAATTAGCTTCAAATATACAATTATAAAGATTTACTGGATTAAATAACCCTCCACCAAAAGAAGCTGGAGTACTTCCATTAGCATAACCTTTTGTAACAATAAAACCATCAAGTCTTGCATTACTTACGCCACCAGTTACTACATGGTAGCAGTTATCTGTATCAACATCTATGGTACCAATATCTCCACTGAGATACGTTTTGTTTATAATCCAGTCTCGTTTACTAAGAACTGTCTCGGTCCCATTAAAGCCGCCATAAACAGCAACACCCGAGACCATTTGAAAAGTGCTTGAACGACTTGTACCTGGTTTGTAAGTACCAGCAGCAACCCAGATTTCATCACCACTACTTGCTATAGAAAGTGCTTGTCCCAATGTTTCGAAAGCGGTTGCCCATGAAGTGCCGGCATTGATATCACTGCCATCTGGACTAACACGGTACACTGTAGCAAATGCATTTGAAAAATTTAATAAAACAATTATTGCAACAGCTAATAGGCTTTTCTTCATCATCTTAAACTCCCTTTCTTAAATAGACTTTATATAATTTCCCAAACAACGTAACTTGATATAAATAATGCCAAAATAATATGGTTTTAATATGCCGCCGCAATTTTGTAACTTTCGACCTGTAGATAAACT
>CAZBKA010000101.1:0-10317 GCA_964492365.1 uncultured Pirellulales bacterium
CACGGAAATGTTGCTGAATGGTGTCAGGACTGGTACCAGGTTGACGCCTATAAAAGATCAACAAAGGAAGATCCCCAAGGACCAAGAGAAGGTCTGAGCCATGTCCTTAGAGGTGGTTCATGGAGAGACGGGCCGCAAACACTGAGAAGTGCTGAACGAGCATCAAGAATACCAAGAGCAGACAGAGGCTTCCTTGGTTTCCGTGTTGTAATGCCGGTACAATAATAAAAAATACAATACCCAGGATTGTATAACAGAAACTGTAATATTGTTTTGCGGAGAAGTTCTATGCAGCATATCAAACAAACAAGAGTGGGATTAATTGTTATCATACTGAGTTTAGTCTGTTTTGTCCCGGCTTTTGCTGGTTCGGAAGTTGTCAGACCACTTGGTGAAAGAAATCCATCAACTGCCCAGGAAGCCAAAAAACTTCAGACAGACAAGGCCGCTGAGCTGAATGTGCCCGTTGAGAAAACTGTAAATATTGCTGAAAATATCAATATAGACTTGGTTTTCATCCCACAGGGAAAATTTCACATGGGGTCACCAAGGGACATTGCGAAAAGTGAAAATGATGAAAGACCTTTGCACCAGGTAAACATTACCAAAGGCTTCTACATGAGCAAATATGAAGTCACTCAAAAACAATATCTTGCAATAATGAAGTACCATAAAGGCCTGCAGTTTGTCGGTGATCAGCTCCCGGTTGATAATATCGAATGGTACGAGGCCAACACATTCATTGAAAAATTGTCACAGCAGACAAAATTAAAATTCCGCTTTCCAACAGAAGCTGAATGGGAATATGCTTGCAAAGCGGGCACAGAAACACCCTTCTACACAGGCAATACAATAGGCCCCGATCAGGCAAATTACGATTGTGAAAGTACATATATGGGCGGGCCGCAAGGTTCACCTTACGGCGAAACAAGACCTGTAGGAAGCTATCCTGCAAATCCTTTCGGTTTGTATGATATGCATGGCAATGTCTGGGAATGGTGTGCTGACTGGTATGATGATAATTACTACAAATTCAGCCCAGAAGATGATCCTCAGGGGCCGCATAAAGGCGGCAAGAAAGTCATCAGAGGTGGCGCCTGGAGTCAGGATCCTGATAAGTTAAGAAGTGCTGACAGAAGAGCAAGGGATCCTAAATCTGACAGGGAAAATGTAGGCTTCAGACTTGCACTTGACCTGTAAACAACTGTAAAAAAAAGTTAAAAGCCCAAAGAATTGCTCAGCAAAACTTTGGGCTTTTCATTTGGTGGTCTACTGAAATTACTAATTTGACCAGCTATCGCCGTTTAACATGACCCAGCACAGCTATCGCCCAGATAAGCTGCTCACATTCAATAACCCGTGTCTCATAATTTTTATTACCAGCGATAAGATGCACCTGCCCCTGGTCAAAGCGAACTATTTTGCATGTCACCCCAATTTGATCTCTAACCTTCACTACCGCAATTGCCCCCTGCTTGGCTCGCACTGACGGACTTAAAATTACAATGTCACCATCACATATCATAGGCTGCATACTGTCACCGTCAACACGAAGCCCAAAACAATCAGGATACTTTTTCGCCATATCACAACTATTAACAAACTCAACCACACCATCATCATAACCGCTGACCTGCACGATATAAGCATTATTAGACATACCAGCAAACTTTCCAGCATCACTGTCAAATGCTATCTCGCCGCTGCTGCTGCAAACAATATCCTTACCGATATATTTTTTCACCAGTTCTGATAGTTTTGTTTCTGCATGCCAAAAATCAGGCTTGATACATTGATCCCAGCAATGAACAATCCCTGCTGCAGTTCTGCCCAGAACCGGTATCATCCCCTCATCTTCCAGGCCTGCATTAACTGTGATACCTTTTTGAGAAATACAACCAACCACACCGTTAATCTCATTTTGGGGTCCATCAAAATTACTTTCGTTTCCATATTCAGCTGATTCACGTCTCTCCTCTTTATCATTAACCAACTCCGTTGCTCTGATGCCTTGCCTCATGCCTGGCAAGTCCATATCCCTATTAGTTTTTTTTATATCCTCGCCTTTGATACCTTGCTCATCAGCCCCAGAACCTTCATCTTGGATAGCATTTTTTACAATCTGGGGTGTCTTTTTTAAATTATCGATGCTAATTAGCGGATTTTTAATATTATTTTTTTCGCAAATAATTTCAATAAAGGCGGATATTGATGAATAAAGCTTTGGATTTTCCGCTACTAAAGCTTCAACGGCCTTGCCAATATTGCTTTTCTCTCCATGATCACAAAAGTAATTTGACGCATTTGTGAATTTTTTTTCGCCGGCAATCAACCAGTCTAGTTCCACACCGGCAACCATGCTCATTTTCAGTAAAACATCTGCCGGTGGAACTCGGTCTTGTTCGTAATAGTTGTACGTAGAAGGACTTATGTTAAGCTTTCTGGCAAAATAACTCTTACCTCGTTTGCCAAAATGCTCAATTCTAAGCTGTATAATTCTTTCAATAATTGGATTTTTTTTAGTTTCAAAATTCATTTTTTACGCAAACGCGAAAATTATTATTGACACTTTCCACATCATTCAACATAATCGCAGTAATAAGGACCTATAAAAATAAAATATTATCGCAATCGCGTATAAAGTCAACGGAGTTATTTTTAATTAACAATATTAACTCAAAAGGAAGAGCAATATGAACAGGAAAGATAAGTTAAGCAAAAAAAACAAAAATGAAAATATCGCTGCCAGCCCTGACATCAGCAGGGACAACCGCGGCAAAAAACTGAAATTGCAGGAATATCTCGATTCGTTAATCGAGCTGCACAAGCTCCAGTTTGTATTGCTAAAACATATGGATGAAGAAATTAAGTAAACTATCGAACTCGTTGAAAATATCCGAATGCATCTACACATTCAATAAATGTATCATTTCCACTGCAGCATTACTGGTGATAGGCTAATCACTATTGTCCGGATATTTTTTGCTTTTTTTGATTAACACGTTCGGCTACAATCAAAGCTTTGAAACTTTTAATAAGGAGAAAAGACATTAAATTCAAAGCTGTATTATTTGATCTCGATGGTACACTGCTCGATACGCTGGGCGATCTTGCTAATTCTATGAATTCAGTATTGGATAGGCTCGGATATCCACAGCACCCAATTGATGCTTATAAATATTTTGTTGGTGATGGTATTCTCGAGTTGGCTAAACGGGTGCTCCCCGAGGCCCACAGGAACCAGGAAAATATTAACAGATGTTTTAAAGGCATGCGGGCTGAATATGCAATTCGATGGGCACAAACAACCAGACCTTATAAGGGAATTCCTGAATTACTGTCAGGGCTTGATAAATTGGGGCTGAAAAAAGCGGTACTAAGCAATAAGCCTGACGATATGACAAAACTAATTGTTGAAAAATTACTGGCAGATTTTAAGTTCGATGTCGTTCGCGGAGCCACCAGCGATGTTGCACACAAGCCCGACCCAGCCGGGGCCTTTGCTGTTGCCAAAGAGCTTGGGGTATTACCCTGTGAGTTTCTTTATCTTGGTGATACAAATACGGATATGCAAACTGCAAACAATGCAGGTATGTATCCCGTCGGTGCCGCATGGGGCTTTCGTGATGCACATGAATTAAATGCCAATGGCGCACGAGCTATAGCACAAAATCCGACGGATGTTCTGGAGCTTTTGTAATTATATGTAAATACCAATCACATAAAAAACACTCGCTTTTTATGTGACTGGTATAAAATTAAATTCTATTTTTCAACACGAGCCTGCGCCCAAACCGTCAAATCGTCACAAATGCTGTCACCGCCATCGGTGCATATAAGCTTCAAAATTTTTGCTCCTGAAATATCTATTTTGACATGTTCTGCAGGTTGACCTTCCTTCAAAATGGATGAGCGATAAACTTCTTTACCATCTGTTTCAACGATTAAAACACTGCTCCCATTAGCTATTTTTGAAGGCTTTTTTTCCAAAGGCATGCTAAGTAATCCTATATCTGCAATGAAGTATTTGAATTGCCCGTCGATGTCAAATTTTACATATCCCGGGGCGTGAAAACTAAGGCCTTTGGCATAGACAGTTTCGCCAATCTTTAATTCCGGATTTCCCGGCCAGCAGGATTTGTCCCAGCTAAACTCAAACCAACCAACTTTAGTTTCGCAACACCTTCCCTTAATATCCGACAAGAATATCGAATTTGCCTCTGGAAGTGGAGAAAGTTTTTTTTCTACTAAATATGTTTCCAGCAAAGAGGTTGATCTTCGATCCCATTGCGATGAGAAAACTGGAAAAAGCTCTTTCATCTGAGGTGCTTTTTTTGAAGTCTCTTTACCGTCAAGTTTATAATTCGCTACCAGCCACGCCTGTACTTTGACTGCTGTAGTATAAATATTTTCGATTACAACTTCGACATTATGAGTTCCTGGTTCAATGTTAACAAGTATCCAGTCTTGTTTTACAGAACCTGTCCTTTCGTGAAATTCAAATCCAACCGCTTGACCGTCAATAAGTACTGCTGGTTTATTAATAGAAACATCTTCCTCTGGATCAAGCATGATTTGAATTTGCGAATTTTTAGCAGATTCTGGTGAAGTAACTTCTCCTTTTAATTGCAGTTGACCATCTTTGCAAAGTGGTATAAGTTTGCCTGTGGGCAGATTTTTCAAAGGTGACTCATCATATTCAATCAATCTGCCTGATTCATTGACACCCCAACGGCCAGGAGATACTATTTCCTTGAACTGCCGCGACTGACTACGAACCTCCAGCATCATAACCGTGTAATCCTGAAGCAATATATCAACTTTTTCTCCAAAATTCACCGGTGTAAATGTCTTTTGGTAAGGATAGACAATATTTACGCAATATTTTTCACCAGTTGCTTTAAGACCAAGCGACTCATCAATAATCAATGGGAAAGTCTGAGCTGTGATATATGGATTACGCAGAGCAACAATTGCCCGCCCATTACCATCACAATGACTGTAGCCGTAAGCCTGGAGTTGTCCAGGGTCACCGCCAATCAGATGAAAATCCCTGTAAATGGATTCATTAGCTTTTGTCCAGTTAGCTGCATTACCGAGGAATTTAAGACCGCTTTGTGTCTTGTCGAGAATCTCGAGATCACTGCATATGACATTGCCTGTTATGGCACCTCGACCAGATAACGCCATCACGTATTCATCTTCCCACCGCATCGTAGTTGATTCACCGGTAACCACCACTCCATCAATCAGATGGTCTTTGCGAACCTGGGAACCATAAAGGTCCTCAGCCCATAACGGGAACTGGCGATTCCTTCTTTCATGCTCATAAAAAACCTGAATATCACGGACAGTAATCAACTCATCACGAAGCCATGGCGACGCAATCCCGGCAGCAGCAGTATCTCCAGGCACAGTATGAATACCATCCACCTCCCGTAACCACCATGGACTTGCCCACTCCTGACAAACAAAAAGATCAAGAAGAATATCAGGATTTATAGCGCGCAGACTATGGAATATATCCAGCTGATTTTCAGCAACCCGTTCCAATGAATATACACCCGCCTCACTACCTGTACCTACGAGGTGGCCGTGACCTGGTTGATTACAGCCAAATCCCTGTCCCCAATACATACCATCATAGTTGATCGAACCAATCCTGTATTTTCTGACAATATCTTCAAGTCGTTTTTTAATCGCAGAAAAGTATATCGGCCCTGCAAGGCAATAGGAACTCTCATGTTGAAGCTCATAGCCTTGCGTTTTACCCCAGGCATGTGTCGGAGTGTCATAAATTGGTGAAAAGCTGCACCAGAAACCCAATGGTGTATTAATAGCTTTAAGTGCTTCATTGGTCTTGTCCCAGATATTATCTTCTCTGGGTACGAACAAACCATCTGCACGATACATATCGAACCCAGCATCATATGTCCATGCATCAAAAGTAAAACCAGTTTCAGCTTTAAGTTTTTTTGCATACTCGATCATTGCAAGCCCCTGACCTAATCAATCAGGCGGTATGATTACCCTGAAACCATCCCAATAAAGCTTCATTTGTGGAACCTGTTTATGCGGAGGTAAAGTGGCTACGTAATCCATGAAAAATTCTTTTACTTTCCCAGCCGCCGCGGCCCCTAAAACAGCTTTCTTTGTGAGATAACTTTGTCCCGTTCCAAGCTCAGTTCCTGGGTGATGGCGAAGAAAAATAAAACCATCTGATGTAACACTTGAACGCGTAGCCGGAAACTCAACACCAAACCAGAGAGATTCAGTATATACAGGTTGCCCCCAATCCGAAATCTCAGGGAAATTTGCATTAACGGCATAAGTGACTTTTTCATTATTAATTTTCAAGTGTTCCAACTCAACCGTACGCAATAAAAAAGGCTTGGTACCTTTATTGGTAAACCTGATTTGCTTATAAAGTAAAGGTGCCTTTTGGGCGTCACTATAGGTTATTTCAGCCTGAATTCCATAAGACTCATTCAGTAATCTGACAATAACAGAATGGGCATTAGAGTCTAATGAGACAACTTTAAACTCATCACTGGTAAGCTCCTGACCATCGCCACAGGTAATCACAAACTCCGGACCACTGACACTAATTTTTTGCCCGGCAATTTTATTGTTCACTTCCACCGTGCGTAAAATATTATCTTTTGTGGACAGCACACGCTGAATTGAATCGCCTGAAATAACTGCTGATTCATTGCCTGCAAATGCAGGACTAAGACAAAAAAAGAAGACTAATGTAGCTTTTAAAAACTTCGCAAAAAAACAATTATTAGAAAATGCATAACATGAATTCTTAACCATATCCAAAATCCTTTAAAAAATTATTTCATTAAATCAGCATTATTCTATTTTATACATACCGCCAATAAAAAGAGTTATCACTATTCAGATTCCATATATACTATCAAGGTGTTCAAACCATGCCGGGCACCTGAACCAACCAAATCCGCCCAATGGCACAGCAAACCACGATTACGCGGATAACGATACTCACGCACATCTAAAGGATCACCATTGATCCAGGCCTTAATATTTTTAACCTGTTCATTCCTGAATAACGGCAGCACCACAATGGTATGTTCCTCGAAAATCGGTTCACAGCTATAGCCATAGATGAAAGGCAGCGAAAATTCAGTTTCAAACCACCAGCATTTCTGTTGATCTTTAGCGATTTCAGGAAGCGTTCTCTTTATTGCAGGTTTGACACCATCTCCCATAATCCCTTTTTCAACTGAGCTAACGTCTGTCTGTTTATTTTTGGTTACTTTCAGATCAATCCACGTAGGTTGCTGTTCGCCAAACGCATTATCTATATATGCTCCACAGAAGTTTGCTATCGACCCCAGGCCGGCTTTTTTTGCCTGCGAATCATCAATAGGAAATTCAAAAACATTATCGTTCAAATTAACAAAAACAGGAAATTCAACCGCCTCTCCGTCAGGCAGCGTCTTGTGCCAATCTTTTCCAATACCTGTTTCATAATCCGCCTGCTGTACTTTCCAACAACTCAGCGATGTTGGTACAGACTCCCGACGGAATTTAATTTTCATGTAAGTAGTAGTATTATCCCTGCCAATAATATCCAAACCGGTTTCATATGTTTGACGTTTGGGTTGCTTAGGAAAATCCATACGTACATTCGCTTCACTTATTATTTCGTTACAAGGTAGAACTACAGCAAAATTTTCTGTATCACCCTGAAAGCCCGTTGCTTTAAGCAGATAACCTTGCTGAGCCTTTTCAATAGTGCCAGGCAAACCATAAAGCCTTGGTGTTTGTATCTTTTGCGGCGCCGGATGTAAGTCTAAAATTACAACCTGTTGAGCAGGTATATTAAAAGAAAGTTTGGAACCACCAGAAGCAAAAATACCATTGTTGCTTAAACGTAAACGCTCTACCGGATAAAGCTCTGCGATTTCATATTCCCCTTGTGTATTGAACCCCAAAGTTTCATCCAGCGGGATCTCAACCGTACTATCCCAATATTGGGGGTTGATAATAAATATATAACCATGGTCCTTATCAGCATGACTATAAATTTCTACTCCGCCAAAGCCTGGATTGTCACCCACATGCCATGTCTTCTTAAGAATGTCATAATTCTCATTTAAAAAACCAAGCCATTTTTTATAAAATGCCAAAACTTCTTTCTGGTCATCAGGGCACAAACTACTTAGCCATGGAGTAAACTCACCAAGACATAAATTGGGACAAACCGCTATCGTTGATAACAATCCATACTGATAATTTCTAATGTCAGGCACAATTGAATTTTGGCAGAAGAAATACTGACAGTTGGTCAGATATCGATATGGAATAAACTTCTCATAATGCAGACTTACCATCTGCTCGCGACGTTTATCATCAAGCAAACGAGTCTGATTAAGCCCCTTCCATGGGGTATCAATATATGGATCCGTCAAATACAGATTAGAATTATACCAGGCAATCTTAGGCAAAAATTCCGCCCAGTTGCCAGAATTGGACCAGGTCATCATATTAGGAGACGTATCACGTATAGCCATTAATAGTTTCACCAGCCCCTTAACCTGATCATAAACACTTTCCCTGCCTGCAGGATGTTTATGATGACTATTAAAGCATGGCGAGATAGATAAAAAATCAAGGCAATGTACTTCAAAACCATACTTTTTGATATTGGGAACAACCGTATCTATATAATAATCTACAAACTCGTCATCACCGAAACAAAAGACACCAGTTTCATTTCCAGCGACATCATCGATTTTCCACTGTGGTTTACATAAAGTATTTCTGTAGTCATTATAATGATTGCAAAATACCGGATTGGTTCCAGAATAATCACCCGTATGTACGCCTTTGCTGTTTGCATATTTTACAAAATCTTTAATAACTTCTGGAGACGGATCACCTTCTACCCATTCAAATACTCCAGGGAAAACATGCAGATAGTTAAAGTTAATACTCGATAGTATGTCTACATCTCGCTTGAGCAATTCGGAATTTAACCACAAAGTAGGATTATCTTTCATAGTATAAAATACAATATCACCTTCAACCTGCGTATAACGATTATAGATACTGCTGGTTACAAACATGGGGCAATTAAAATGCGGCTTAAATCGCTGTTGGATATAAGAATCCATCGCTGCAACTTCACCAATATCATGGCCATATCGAATTTCACCATCAAGGCTCGTAGCACCATAGGTTAAACTGTGACAGCTATAACTGTCACCAGCTTTTAATTTTTCATACGGAGGGTAAGTTATTTTTGTTATATCATTGGTTGTCTTTATGTCTGAATACGGAAAGTCCAGTGAAGCAAAAATTCCATATTCATTTTCACGATAAAAGGCGGCAATATCTACCAGGCCACCGCGTGCAACATATGGAGCAGCCGAAGATTGAAGGTTCCACAGCGAAATTTGTTTTAATAGTACATCTTTTTTAGCTTTCAGATCCAATCCCTTTGTTATGCGTCCCTCACCGGTAACATTATACGACAACGTCCAGTCAAATATATCATTTTCCCCCTTGAAACTTACTTCATTTCCGTTTTTTTTCACAAGCTTTATAGTTGAACCAGATGGTATTAAAACATCGTTATCACCAAGCTTAACTGCCCAGGGAACTCCACACAATGAGTTGATCTCCTTGCCATTGGAAACAAAACCGGTCTCATAAATATTTGTATCACTGTAAACCAATACCGTTTCAAGTTTCCCGTCCCCTAATTTTATCTCCTTTGAACCTGGAATGATCCTTTTAGCAAGACTATCTGATATTCTCTCATCCATATAAGAATTCGACGCATGTGCCTTTGTATCAGCATCACCAGTAAGTTTCAAATTGCACCAGTTAGCCGCATCACAGTTAATACCATTCCCTGCATCAGTCACCAGCAATCGCAACCGGTTGCCTCCTTTTAATGATACCTTAATAGGCAATGCATCATCTTTTTCCGTCATCCGTCCGCTTTCGAACTTCTTTTCATCATCAACATAAACTTGGAAAATAACGCTCCCATCCGTATTTCCCCCTTGCCATTGAACACCAACCTCTGCCTCAAAAGAAGCATATTCACCATAAAGCTCAATTACGATACCACTATTTGCATGGGTTCCAATTCCCTGTTGATAATTTTTATCTTTTATCTGCAAAGGCAAAGCCTCTACGTCTTTTGAATGAGCTGCCTGATTAATTCCCAGAAGACCCCAATCCTGGCTGGAAGTCATATCAAGTGAGTCCAAAGTTGTAATTTGATTGGCACACAATGCCGTGGAAAGAACAATTAAAATAAACAAAGCAATTACC
>CAZBKA010000102.1:0-10283 GCA_964492365.1 uncultured Pirellulales bacterium
CCCCCAATTTTAAAATCCCTAAAAAACCCCCACCTGTCATTTTGCGTCACCAAAAATAGACAGATTTTCCAACCTGAGTTTCTTCCCAACCCATCTTTTATAGAAATGACCAGAACTCTATCGACATGCTAGCATCTGACATGATTCAACAGCTTTACTGAGACCACCAGTTATCGCTGCAATATTAGCTATTTCATGACCATCAAGCGGATTATCCTTGTCCCTCCCGACAAGCATAAACCCGCTGGATTTAACAGAACCAATAGGAAACGCCTCCGCCGAAAGCCTCTCTGCTCCTTCCAGGCTGCCATCAGCATCCATCTCAAAAATTTCCTCAAGCGTGCAAACCCTGTTCGCATTGCAGATTTTTTCAACAAGCGAAAAACTCATACGGTTCTTAATATCCCTGAACTCCAGCGAAACATTATCCACCCCTCTGTCTGGGTAAATCTCTATTCTGTTATTTTTCCGAATGAAAAAAGCAACCTCAGCCCCGAAAACCTGATTCTCTATTATCTCTCCGGCATGGTCAAAAAGCTCATCAAGCTCCGTACTGCCAATTATAGCTTCATAAAAACCGCTCGAAAAATCGATGGTATCAAGCCTTTTGATAAACTGCCTCTGTGCCTCAACAAGGTCGTTGCAAAGTATATCAACTTTCATAGCATGCTTTTTCCGCTCAGCATTAAGCTGTCTGACCATCGCACGCAATCTTTTTTTTCTCAAATCTTTTTCCATACAGTTCTCTATCAGCTAACCACCAAAACCCAAAAAACAGAAAACTCCCCTTCCAACATGTAGGAAAATTCGACCCAAATCGCCTGCCTCTTTAAAATAATCTCATTTTTACTGAAATTTGTCGGCAGGACCAATAAATACAGCATCAGTTTTAAGGTTTGAATATAGAAATGTCACTTTAAAAGCAGAACATCAGAAAACAAAAACACCACATCGATTATCGGACTAGGTTCTAACCTAAAGGTAGCTCAACAACGATACTTGTCCCCTGCCCAACCATGCTGTCGATACTCAATGTTCCTTTGTTCAATTCGATAAGCCTTCTAGCATTGGCAAGCCCCATTCCCCGTTGTCTCCCAGCAGCCTTGGCGCTAAAGAATGGATGCGTTGCCTTTGCGACAGTATCGGTGTCCATCCCACACCCGTGGTCAGTAATCAAAATAGAAACAACATCACCGGACTCACCGATCCCCAAATTAATCTCTATAGGCTTAAGTTCCTCACCACATGCCTCAATCGCATTGTGCAAAATATTAGCGATTGCCGAAGCAATCTGCCCCGAATCTACAAATAACGTCCGCCCATCTTCAAGTTCATTACTAATCTTAAAATCAGAAACACTTACAGCTTTTTTCATCATAACAAGCTGAATCGCTTCTTCTATCACCTGCATAGGCCCAACCTTCGTAGCTCTTGGCGACTTAGGCTCTGCAAAACTCAAAAGATCAATAATTATCTGCGACAATGCTTCGCAGTTCTGCTGTATCTTTTTTAGATTTTCAATTTTATCCGCATCGCTTTCCCCCTCAATAAGCAACTGAGCCCTGCCAGAAATAACCGAAAGCGGATTATTAAGCTCATGCCCCGCACCCGCAGCCATCTCCACCAGCCCGGCAAAATAATCATCTTTTACACTGGCTTCACGCCAGCCCGATGGTTCTACCGGCAAAGCTGCAGCAGGAACCTGGTCACCGACAAGCTCTGCAAACTGCTCAGAGAAAAATCTCTGTTTATACAATTCAATTTTCTCGTTAAGTATCCCAGCAACAATAGAAGTAACAACCTTCAAACTTTCGAAAAGTTTTCCTTTCTCAACCGGATACCTCTGTTCAAACACAACTGCACCAATTGCCTTGGCACCACCGATCAGAGACACTACTAACGTCTTATCATGATCAAATTCCACATCAAGCTGATCAAAAAGCCAATCGCACCGCACCGAGGCACTGCTCATTCCGAATTCACGGAACATCTCAGCAGGAACCGCCGGTACAGATTCCGGCATATCAACGATCACTGCCTTGGCACCGTTTTTAGCATCCACAGCAACAACCGCATCAATTATTTTACTTTGATCTACCGGCAGCAGATAAAGACACATCGGCCCTGTCTGATAAAACTTCTGCAACCGCCCCGTCATCTCTTTTGCGATCTCAACTACAGGCACATCTCCTGCCGCCTGCACGATAAAATCCTTCGCAAAATTCCACAACATAGAGTCAGTTACTATCTGCCCCTGCTGGTTTTCAAGTTTACTGTTTTGTTCTGTAAGTTTTGCTGCTGTCTTATTTAAAGTAGAAAGATATCTGCCCCGCGAATCAGCTGAATCAAAACCAAGCTTCTTCCCAGCCTCCTTAACATAGCCTGCAAGCTCTCCAACAATTTGTTCAACAAATCCGCGATCCAACCCAAGCGATTCAATCAACTCTGTAGGCCAAATAACTTCATCATAGCAACAACAATTACCAATCTCTGCAAGCCTTGCTATAACATGACCAAGACCAACAATCTGTGCGATTCTCGCCTGTGGAATGGTTTGAGCAATAACTTCAGTATTCTTATCATAAAGCCATACCGCCCAGGAAACCTGCTTTGGCAAATTCCACTTGGCAGCCAGCCTTTTACCAATTATTGTATGGTCGACCCCAAGATATTTCCGCTCAACAGCCGCAAGTTTACTGCCATTAAGTTTGGCCTCTGCTGCAATACTGTCAAAACTTTTCGGCATCGAATCATATAACGCCAAAACACCAATATTGTGCATAAGCCCCGCAAGATATGCCAGCCCGCCATCCATCCGAGGACTAACCGCTTGAGATATCGCCTTGGCGGAAATTCCAACAGCCAGGCTGTGCAAGATCAAATCTTTCTTAGATACAGCCCTGCTATCACAGCTGTCAATTTCATGTGAAAAGAATATTTTCTGAATCTCACCCAAAGAAAGCTTACCAAGCATCTGGGCCGCGGAAAATCCAATTCCTGAAAATACCACACCCTTGGAATGCATAACAGAAAATATCTTTGCCGTCAAACAAGGATCAGACTCAACTATTCCAGCTAAAGCCGAAATATTTCCACCTCCCAGAAACAACTCTTTGAGAAATTTATCCGCGACCGAGTCAAACAGCGAAATACTCTCAAGCTGATTAATAGCAAATTCTATCTGGTGCGCAACTGTAATATCAGCCCTGTTCTCCGGCATATCCTATGATTCCTTCTTTTCAAACCCCTGCTGCAAGACCTATCCCATCGCTAAAACGCCAGTGATCTTATCAGTGAGTTCAACGATGTTAAAGGGCTTCTGAATAAAACCTTCAGCCCCAGCCTTAAGCAGACCATCTATCTCATCAGTTTTAATAACACCGCTTACTATAATTATCTTTATATTTTCAAATTCAGGGTTCTGCCTGATTGTCTGGCAAACCACATTTCCATTAATGTCAGGCAGCATATAGTCAAGTAAGATCAAGTCAGGGTGGAACTGCTGAGTCACCATCCCTGCCTCATAGCCACTCGATGCTGTTTTAAGATCAAACCTACCGTCTCTGAGCAGTACATCTGCCATCAACTCAACGATCTCAGCATCATCATCAACTATAAGTATTTTTTTCTTCCCCGAATCAAGATTATCCAAGGGAATACTATTATCTTTCATGAATTTGATCAGGCTGTGTCGGGGAATTCTCCTGAACTTAGAACCAGGAACCCTGAATCCTTCCAACCTTCCAGAGTCAAAACATCTAATAATAGTTTGCTGACTTACTTTACAAATTTCTGCGGCCTTGCCGGTAGTAAAAAGATCCTTCATTTTATCCATTCCTCTTTCTTAACCAAATCCATTTGCCAGGAGGCTTTCCCAATTTGCCTCTATGTCCTAATTTAACCATCGGACATTTGAATTGTCAAGGATAAAAAAAATAATGCGAAATCTTTGTTTCCAGTATAAATAATTGAAATTTTATAAGCCGTCGCAAAAATAAACCCAATAAACAAAACATAAAGTCCCCCCCAAAAAAACCGTGAAACGTTAGATTATACTGAACAATCCAGGGACTTCAGGAATGAAAAAAGCGGTTAGCCTCCATATCTTTATGAAAGAACAAAGGCTAACCAGGAGATGTATTACGATAATTATTATCAGCATTTTATTAAAATGTAACAATAAGGGTTTTCCTGATATTTACCCCTTAAAACCCTTAGTAAAACAGTGTTATTATGGTACACTAAGGCATAAAAATTGAGAAATTAAGTCTGCCGTTATAAGCTTATCTAATTTTAACATCAAAATATATAATAATCCCAAATCTGGTTCAATTGAGAGCATTATTTCATAAGTTTTTTGTTACCAGAAATATACAGCAATTTAAATTAATTATAATAACAGTTTTTCAGCTGTTTTACACTGATTAAATTGACTTGACCAATCTTGTATGATATAATCAGGTACCTTATGACTAAAGCTATTAAAAAAACTATTGAAAAGAAACCTGTAAAGAAAGTTACAAAGAAAGCTGTTGCTAAAAGTTCCAAAGCAAAAGTTGAAAGCAAAAAGGCTTTCAGTAATTATCAACAGGCTATGAATTATCTTTCTGAGAAGACTGATTACGAAAAAGAAACGCGTGTAAGATATAACGTAACCACTTTTAATCTCGACAAGATGAGAAATCTGCTTGAACTTCTGGGCAATCCGCAAGAAAAATTTCCAACAGCCCATATAGCAGGCACAAAAGGCAAAGGTTCGACAGCAACAATGCTTGCTAAAATGCTTGAGTTCAATGGATACAAAGTTGGCCTATATACTTCCCCTCACCTTCTCCATCTTCATGAGAGGATCGTTATAAATTCTGAAATGATTTCTGAAGATCAAATGCTTGATCTGATGAACAGAATTTATACACCAATAGAAAAAATTTCTGAAACTGATAGTGTTAGTTTCTTCGAAATAATGACCGCTTTGGCCTTTATGTACTTCGCTGACAGCCAGGTCGATATCGCTGTTATCGAAACCGGCCTTGGCGGCAGACTCGACAGCACAAACGTAATAACCCCGAAGGTTGTTGGTATAACCTCGCTTAGCATAGATCATCAGCAACAGCTCGGAAGTACTATTGACAAGATTGCCGCAGAAAAGGCTGGAATCTTTAAATCAGGCGTACCCATTGTAACGGTTATTCAAAAACCGGAAGCCATGGCGGTATTACAATCACATGCTGAGCAGGTTAAGGCTCCGTTGAGTGTAACTGGTATGGATATTGATTTTTCCTATCGATTCGAGACTTCCAGGGAGCACGGGCCACACACAAGGATATGTCTTGCAACACCAACGAGTAAATTTGAACACGTCAGGGTTCCTTTGCATGGCAAACATCAGGCCGTCAATTGCAGTCTCGCTCTGGCAATGCTGGATAAGCTAAAATGTGCAGGCTATAAGGTTGACAACGAAAAAGTTGTTGAAGGATTAAACGCGGTTTCTCTGGCTGGCAGAATGGAAATGATTTGTCAGGACCCGAGGATTATCATCGATGCAGCCCATAACGCTGCAAGTCTGCGGGCTTTGATACATGCACTTGGACAAAACATACCGTATGACTCAATGATCGTTATCTTTGGTTGTAATTGTGACAAAGATATAACCGGCATGTTAACTCAGCTTCAATACGGTGCTGACAAAGTGATATTCACAAGAAGTAATTCACCAAAGGCTGTTTCGCCAATTGAACTGGCAGATCAGTATACCGAAATATGCGGCAAAATGTGTCAATCTGCAAGCAGTATCGGCCAGGCATTCAAACTGGCATCAAGTGCAATAGGAAGAGAAGATCTGATCTGCGTAACAGGCAGTTTCTACCTGATAGGTCAGGCTAAAGCAAGATTTCAGAAATAAACTTTCTTTTCTATTTTCAAATTTTCAAAGCTGCTAAATTGTTTTAGCAGCTTTTTTTTTATACTGCCTTGTTATTCTCACAAACAATTTATACTATATATCTCGTACGGAAGTTAATATTAATATTAAAAAGCGTAAGGATACAAAAAAAATGAAACACACCAATCACCTCGTATCTACAATTGTATTAGCCGCACTGT
This sequence comes from uncultured Pirellulales bacterium, assembly GCA_964492365.1. GTDB lineage: Bacteria > Planctomycetota > Phycisphaerae > Sedimentisphaerales > Anaerobacaceae > JAGLTN01. The sequence goes on from CAZBKA010000102.1 coordinate 6,103, forward strand.
TATCGCAAAATCTATTCGCAGAAACTCTCTGGCTCGATGAACTCGACGTCAGCAAAGCTGTCAGCGGCTGGGAAACTTCCCAGAAAAACTTATCTGTAGCTAAAAACAAGCTAAGTATTGCAGGCGAAAAATATGATCGCGGAGTAGGAACACATGCCTTGGGATGTTTTACTATTGCTCTTGATGGAAATGTCGAAAGATTCACCACTTTAGCAGGCGTAGATGATGAAGTCGACCCAAATACAGCTTCTATCGAATTTATAGTAATCTCTGACAGCCAAGTGCTGTATCGCAGCGGAGTGATGAAAAAATCCCAGCCTGCCAAAGAAATCAACCTCGACCTGAAAGGCAAAAAACAACTAATCTTGATAGTCAACGATGGCGGGGACGGTTATAGTCACGACCATGCTGACTGGGTTAATGCAAAATTTGAGTATTCCGGAGCAAAACCAGAAGCTATTTCATTACCGGTATCTACAGAGAAATACATATTAACCCCCAAACCAGGCCTTGAGCCACACATTAACAGCCCAAAAGTTTTCGGCGTTAGACCCTGTTCTCCTTTTTTGTATACAATTGCAGCAAGGGGTGAAAAACCTATGGTCTTCGATGCAAAAAATTTACCCGAAGGTCTAACGTTGAATAAAAAAACCGGGCAAATTACAGGTCTGCTAACAGAACGCGATTGTTACAAAACAACTCTGATCGCAAAAAACAAAAAAGGCAAAGCAACTCAGGAATTGAAAATCATCGTTGGTGACGACTTTGCTTTAACTCCTCCTATGGGTTGGAACAGCTGGAACTGCCTCGGTCCTGACATAAACAACGATAACATCCGCAGAACCGCAAAAGCAATGGTTGATACAGGTTTGGCTGACTTCGGCTATAGCTATATAAATCTCGACGCCTGCTGGCAGGGAAAACGCGACCCAAATAATTTATCACTCCAAGGCAATGAAAAATTCCCGGACATGAAAGGTCTGTGCGATTACATACATTCGATTGGTCTGAAAATGGGTCTATACTCAACCCCATGGGTAACTTCATGGTGTGAGTACCCTGGTGGTTCAGGTGATTTTGATGATGGCACCTGGAACAACATTCCTAATGGAAAACACAGATTCGGTAAAAATGACTACACAAAAAATGACATCTTTGAATGGGCCCGCTGGGGAGTTGACTATGTAAAATACGACTGGTCACCAAACACCGTTGAACATACGAAAAAAATCATCAATGCAATTAAAGATTCTCACAGAGATATCGTCTTTAGCCTCTCAAACGACGCGTATTTCCAATTTGCCGGAGAATGGGCTAGACTCTGCCAATGCTGGAGAACAGGAGCGGATCTGGAAGACAAATGGCCCATAGTAAAGCAAGTTACCTTTAGACAAGCCGAATACACCGAATACGCCAGACCAGGCCACTGGATAGACACGGATATGTTGGTAGTTGGATACCTGACATGTGGAACAGAGAACCGCCAATGGCACAACAGCAGATTAACCGCTGACGAACAGTACACCCACATGAGTATGTGGTGCCTGCTTTCATCACCTTTATTACTGAGCTGTGATCTGGAAAAAATCGACGAATTCACTATGAACCTTCTTACTAACGAAGAAGTTCTGCAAGTCAACCAGGACCCGCTTGGTCGAGCTGCAAGGCAAATTTATAAATCCTTTGAATATGAGGTATGGGCAAAAGAAATGAACGACGGCTCATGGGCAGTAGGTCTTTTTAATCCGAACTTACCAGTAAGCATGAACGCAAAAATAAATTTCAATGACCTCGGCCTTGATGGACAATTTACAGTAAGGGACCTTTGGCGGCAAAAAGATCTCGGTATATATTCCGACAGTTTCGAAACTATAGTACCAGGCCACGGTGTAATACTTATCAGGCTCTTTCCAAAACAATAAAACGCTTTATAAATTATTCATTGTAGAAATAAAAAAGCCCCGCGAAATCACGGGGCTTTTTTTTAATACTTAATAAACTTCAACTAACTGTTATTCCCACGTTCCTACCGTCTTCGAAGGCGCAGTCACGTTGTGCTCGTTAGGTTGATACGGGTAAACACCTGGAATACTGTCACATGTCACCACCTTATATCTAACATGAGCATGATGCGCGTCATAAAAATATATAGGACTTTGCTGCCAAGAACTGGGTTCACCAGTACCATCAACAACATAGAATTTATACCATACCGGATCATTTCCGCCAGTCTCAGCATCAGAAGCCGTGGCTGCTGTCATTGAGTGCCAACCCATAGAATCCATATAAGGTTCTACTAACCAATCACTCGGGTTAGGCTCTGGAGGCACGTTATCTTCCACAACACCTTCTGGCAAAGTGGTAACGGCTTTTAGATCAGAATATTCTGTCATATTATTTGATGCATCACGAGCCCTGACTTTGTAATAATAAACGGTGTTAGGCTCAAGACCTTCATCAGTATAGGACTGGCTTTCCTGCCATTTACTGCTGTGACCATTTGAATCCATACATGTGAATAGATACTCGACAGTATTACCAGCAACATCGTCAGTAGCCAAAGAAGCTATCATCGTTACAGAATTCGGACCTAATGCTGTAGGTGGAGTTGCAAATGTCATCGGGTTAGGAGTTGGAGCCGTCATGTCGCTGGCTGCGCTACCTGTAAATACAGACTTAATCACTGACCACTCAGACTCTGTATGATTCGGAGATATATCTCGAACTTTAAATCTGAAGCGGTAAACTGTATCAGACAATAAACCACCAGCAATATATGTATCTTCACTCTGCCAGTCTTCACTAGAGGCATTTGCATCATCCAAGCACTCGAAGTAATACTCAACATCCCAGCCCCAGCTATTGACAACTGGTTTGGCTATCATAGCGATACTGTATAACGGCGTCTTAAGATAAGGTTCTACAAGCCATTCAGCTTTCATACCGGTAGTAGTTTTCATCCAGCACTGCATTAGTTTGGTATAATCTTTAAAGTCAACCTTGTTATCAACCACAAGATTAACCCCCTGACACCAGTTATTATCAACTGTACATTCGGTATCAGAATAGAGCCAGTATTGTGCCAAAATTGCAAGATCGCCAAATTCAACTTTTCCGCTCTTGTCGAAATCACAAATCTGACACTCACCACCAACTATATAATGATAACCCATGTCCACAACACCCTGATCATATATACCATCAGTTCTGGTGGTATATACACTTAAACCAGACTTAAGCACATCAGTACTGCCTGCATTGATTGCGGGGCTGTCTTCGGTCTGATCTGGATCATTGACACTTACTTCTAAATTACTGAGGAAGTAATCACCTTTATAACCTGAAACAAAGACTGGATTTAAATAAAGGTTACCTGCACCCCAGATGAGATTGCACCCATTATCAACAAACACATTCGTTTCGGCACCTGATACAATACTGTATGATACTTTCAGAGAAGAAACACCTGTGTCGCCATTTTTTTGAGTTGTAACTGCCAATTCGTGACCGCTGCTGGCTGTATTGCCCCAGAAGATACTGTCAATTATATTAGCATCGCTGCCATAGCCGCAATATAAACCACCGCCGTAATTATAAGGCGCCGGGAAGCTGGTGTCTGAAACCGTGTTATCCGCAACTGTACTGTTAGTAACATCAAGCTTCGATAACCAGTTAACAGAAATACCACCGCCGTCTCTGCCCGCCGCATTATTAGTAATCAAACAGTTTTTCACAACAGAGTCGGTATTTGCGAAATACACACCACCACCGGATGCACCCGCAGTGTTCATGCTGACATTGCAGTCAACAATCTTACTACCGCCGGTAGTTAGATACATACCGCCGCCAAGACCAAATATTTCATCAGGGAATATATTCGGATCGGCTGGCTGAGTAGTAAAGTTATAACTAATTGTAGAATTCTTCACAAGACCATCACCGTTGGCATAACAAAAACCGCCACCATGAAAGGCTGAATTATGAATGAAATTACAATCAACGATTTTAGCGTCGATACTTCCGCAATACAAACCACCACCAATTGTTGCAAGGTTACCGCTGAAGTTGCAATTCTCAAACATAGGCCTTGCATCATCACGAGCCGCAACACCACCACCATAACTGATGAATGCTTTGTCATTATCAGCGGGTATATTCATATCAGCCTCGTTGTTAACAAA
>CAZBKA010000103.1:0-10283 GCA_964492365.1 uncultured Pirellulales bacterium
GTTTTTATCATTTTTTCTTATCACCTTTACATTTACACCTCCTTCTTGAGTTTTTTAAAGAAACACTTCTATATAGAAATGCACAACTTTAGCTGTCGTTTATTTAATTATGACTTTTGATAAGAAAAAGTCAAGTCTTTTTTGTGCCAAAGAGCCCTGAATTTGCACATTCCCAGTATTGTAATGCTCGTTATTTGATTTTAAACAGGGATGCATTAAAATATAGTATAGAATTTTGTACACAGGCGTCTATATTAAGTTTGGCAAAATTTAATAGATATCTTCTTTCTTGTTCTTAGAAAATGAACAACAATGCTTCTGTTTTAACAGAGCGTTAATCGCTTTGACTACTTCGGAAATGTTGCATAAGCTTCTTAAAATAATTAGTGAAATATTCACAAGTCTTGACGTCGAAGCCAAATTCTTTCATAATGACCATGATGGTTTGTCGAGCAGCAATGTCTATGGCTTTTTAGGAGATTCAACAAGTGACGTTTGTCAAAAATATGTTCGTATTGATGGCTATTTCACTTTGTAGTATATGCTATTCGGCGGAACTGCAACAGCGTCAATTTACAATAGAAACAGCACACACCATTTTATCTGTAAGTCCATTGTCAATAAGTCTTGATGAGATAAATTACAATACTGATTCCAAAGAAATAGCATTATACAGATTAGATAATGGTAACAAGACCGCTTTACCCTGCCAGTTGGAAGCTTTCAGCAGCAAGTTATGGTTTACTCCAGGGCGAGAAATTAACATTGGTGAAAAAGTTATCTTTGAAATTGCCTTTGAAGATACTGCAAAGAAGGAAAGCTTGGTAGACATAAAAACAGAAGCAGAAACAATTACTCTTTGCAGCAATGGGAAAAATATCCTAAGCTATTATTATTCCCTTTGCGATGTGCCTGAAACCGTTGATAAGATTTATCAAAAAAGTGGTTTTATTCATCCGCTTTTTTCGCCTATGGGCAAGGTATTAACTCGTATTCAACCTGCGGATCACTACCACCATTACGGGATATGGGGACCATGGACAAAAACCAGGATTGATGGGCGTGAAGTAGACTTTTGGAATCTCGGTGAGGGACAAGGGACCGTACGCTTTGGTGGTTTCATTTCAAAGATTTCAGGGCCTGTTTTCGGAGGTTTTAAAGCTAGGCAGGAATATTGGGATCTTTCTGAAAAAGCTAGGAACAAAATCCCAATCAATGAGGTATGGGATATAAAAGCTTTTGCTGGTAAACTTAATGACAGGGAAATCTGGATAATTGACCTTATAACGGTTTTTAATAATACCCTGGAAAATCCCATTGAATTTGAACAGTACCGTTATGGCGGTGGGATAGGTTTCCGTGCAACTGAAAAATGGACAAAAGATAATTGTTCAGTTTTAACCTCTGACGGCAAGACAAGAAAAGACGCTGACGGCAGCCGGGCAAGGTGGTGTGATATTAATGGTGACACAGGTGATGGACAACGCAGCGGGATTGTCTTTTTGAGCCACACCGCAAACAGGGAGCATCCCGAACCTGTCAGGGTTTGGCCGATGGATGCTAATGGCGGCAGAGGAGATATGTTTTTTGAATTCTGTCCAATCAGGCTTAAGGGTTGGTTAATTGAGCCTAAAAAAGAGTATGTGTTGAGATATCGTATGATCGTTTACGATGGGGAAATTAATTCTGAAACAATGGAGACATTATGGAAAAACTACGTTTATCCGCCTATCGTGACATTCAAATGAAAAACAGAATGAAAACCGTTTCAGCAGCCATTTGTTTACTTGTTCTTTTCACCTGTGATGTTTGTCTGGCTAAAGCAAATATCCTTATATACACTAAAAACGGCGAAGGATATGTGCATGATAATATTGCCGCCAGTGTCGAGTGTCTGAAAAATATCTGCACAGAAAATGATTGGGATTGTCAGGTCAGCAATGATGCTTCCATCTTCACCGCAGAAAAGATCAGCAAATTTGATGTACTGGTTTTTTCTAATACGAACAATGAGACCTTTGACTCACAGCAGCAGAAGGATGCTTTTAAAGCCTATATTCAAGGCGGAGGCGGATTTGTAGGTATTCATTCTGCATGTGGTTCAGAGAGAAGCTGGCCTTGGTTCTGGGCAAACTTAGGTGGTAAATTCGTCAGGCACCCCGCTTTTCAGAAATTCGATATCAAGGTTATTGACCACAATAATATTTCAACGTCCCATCTTGGTGAGATTTGGAATTGGGAGGATGAATGTTATTTTACAAATCAGTTCAACCCTGATATCCATGTTTTGCTGGCGGTTGATCTGAGCACAATTAAGGATGATACAAAAAATCAATACCCGGGTGAAGTCTTTGGTCAGTATTTTCCGCTTTGCTGGTGTCATGAATTTGATGGCGGCAGACAGTGGTATACTGCTTTGGGACATAATATCAAACATTACGAAGATGAGAATTTTAAAAAACATCTGGCAGGCGGTATCAAGTGGGTTCTGGCAAACGAAAATTTAAAAAGCCATAAAATAGAAAGCGAACTGAAATTATGAAAAGACGAGATTTTCTTAAAAACGCTGTTGCAGCAACCGCTGGTGTAATAGGGATTCCGACTATTGTTCCATCTGTAGTATTCAGCAAAAATGCTCCTTGTGACAAGATCAATATTGCTCAAATCGGATGTGGTCGAATTGCGATTACCCATGATATGCCGGAAACAATCAAACATGATATGTGCAGATTTGTCGCAGTTGCGGATGTTGACACTAACAGAGCCCAAAAGGGCAAAGAATGGATACAGGACTGGTATTCTAAAATTAAAGACAGTGATAATTATGTCGATGTAAAGACCTGCCAGGACTATCGCGAAATGCTCAAGGATAAGAGTATAGATGCCGTCATCATTTCTACACCTGACCACTGGCATGCTCAGCCTGCAATCGAAGCAGCTTTTGCAGGTAAGGATATTTATCTGCAAAAACCCGCATCTTTGACGATCACTGAAGGCAGGCAAATGAGCAACGTTGTCAATCGTACAGGAACTATTTTTCAGATAGGCAGTCAGCAGAGGTCTGTAAATCCCTGGCCTCAGTTTAAAAGAGTGTGTGAGCTTGTTCGCAATGGAAGGATCGGAGAAGTTAAAAATATCAAGGTAGGTCTGTGGGCGGATCCTGGTTGCGGCGATGAACCTGAAATGCCGGTTCCGGCAAATCTTGATTATGATATGTGGCTTGGGTCTACACCTAAAGTTTCTTACACTGAAAAAAAGGTGCACCCGCAGAATGATTATTCCAGACCGGGTTGGCTTAGATGTGAGCAGTTTGGTGCAGGGATGGTAACCGGTTGGGGTGCTCATCATATTGATATAGCTCACTGGGCAATGGGGACAGAATTTACCGGGCCTATCGAATTAGAGGGACAGGCCGAATTTCCCAAATCAGGTCTCTGGGATGTCCACGGAGCATTCAAAGTGGTAGCCAGATATGCTAATGATGTAATAATGGATATTCGTCATGATTGGCCTAACGGCATTAGGTTTGAAGGCAGCCAGGGTTGGATATTTGTTACTCGCGGCAATGCTAAAGTGACGGCCAGCGACCCGGGGACTGATGATAAAGATGAAAAAGTTTTGGATGCCAGTGATCCCAAAATATTGCAATCTGAAATCGCCCCTAATGAAATACATTTGTATGAAAGCCCTGAACAGCATTTAAACTGGCTTGAGTGTATAAAATCCAGAAAACAGCCCGTCGCCCCAGCCGAGGTGGCACATCGCAGTTGCAGCACATGTCTTTTAGCTCATATTTCCATGAAACTGTCTGAAAAACTTTACTGGGACCCGAAAAAAGAGAGATTCATCGATAATGACAATGCAAATTCAATGCTTTCAAGGCCTCAACGTTATCCTTATGGCACAAATTCTCTTATAGAATATACCAATTATTGAGACAAAAACCATGGTATTATGGCAATACTGTCTTTTTAAAGCTGCTTTATGCTATCGTAAAAAAAAATTAGACCAAGCTGCTAAATTATAGAAAAAACTTGACTTTTTTCGAAAATTAGCTAGCATAGACGTATAATTGTTTATGCTAAATCTAATAATTAGAGACATGTTTATGAGGAAACAAATTAATTTTGCTGTAGCTTTAGTCATGGCCTTTGGTTGTTTTTGTTCAACAGCGTTGGCACTTGATTTTATGGGCCCGCCTTCTGCGGAGCTTAAAAAGGGGCAGATTAGTTTAGGAGCTGATTATTCAGACACAAGGATGAACCTTGGGCTAGATCATGGAGTGATTAATGAGAGCCTCTATCAGCATGGTGCACTTGCCAGTTCCACCACTTCCACTGTTAGTTCATTTACACTTAAAAGATTAAAAATGCATAAGCTCTATGCAAATATAGGCTATGGAATTACTGATAACTGGGAAACTTTTATTCGTCTTGGTGGAATGAATACTGAATTCTCCGGAAACTTTTTCCCAGGTTCCACAGGCAGCCAGTCAAGAAATTTCAATGGTGACACCGGCTTTGCAATCGGTTTTGGAACTAAGGTAACCTTTTATGAAAAAGATAAACTAAAATTAGGGGCATTGTTCCAGATGAGTTGGGCATCATCACATGCAACTGCCTCTGGAGTGGACTATAGAGAAAGTGTTGACCTGGATATTGTCGAAATGCAGATCGCTTTAGGTGCGACATATCAGCTCACTGAGAAAATAGCTATTTATGGCGGTCCTTTCTGGCACTTCATAAACTTCAATGACAGCGATCTCCATGGTTTTAGAAGCCATGAAACCGACCCTTCACAAAGTGAGAGAAAGACATGTTACTCAACTTATGACATTGATGATGAAAGTAATTTCGGCGGCTATATTGGTGCACAATACGAAGTATTCAAAGATACTTTCTACTGTATCGAATATCAGCATACCGGAAGCGCAGATGCCCTGGCAATGAGTATAAGGTGGAAATTTTAACCATATAAATTTTCTAATTAACTTTTAAATATAAAAAGAGCAGCCATTTTATTGGTTGCTCTTTTTTTTATCTGCGTTATTTTTTATAGAGAGAGAATATATTTTATTTATCTTCTTTGCCTTTTCATTAGTGCCATTGATGCCAAACCAAGCAGACATATTGTTGCCGGCTCAGGTACCGAATTAGACAAGTCACCAATCGTTACCCCAGTGGACATAGTTGCAACCAGAGCAATTTCTGAAAAGTCAGTCGGATTAAGTTCGTAAATAGCACCTGTTCCATTTGTATCATTTGTTTTACTGCCATAGAGTTTGCCGTCTACCCATACAAGACCCGCATGGTAAACGCCGCCTTTTGTAGCTATGTTAGTTGGATCAGCTGGGTCCCACACATAATTGGAGGCAGTATCATAGGTCCAAAAGACGTTATTTGTACTAATATAAAGCTTTCCATCTGGCCCCCAGGCAATGTCACCAGTTGCATATCCACCTACATCTGGAAGTGTATAACTGACCGTGCGAGTGCCGTTAGTTTTATCAATCTGGTAAAGGTGGAATGTGTTGTCAGCAGTTTTACCAAGGAAAGCACCATCTACATAACTGTTGGTTCTGTCAAGAACCCATAGATTTCCTGAACTATCAAAACATGCATTTTCCTCTGAGATTTCATTGGCATTTACCAAAGTATTAGTACTCCCCAGAGGATTCCATTTCATTAAACCTCTGTGGTTGCCTTCTGAGTTCCAGTAATAAGCATTGGTTCCATCGCAAGCTAAACTAACCGATTTATACAAACTGTTTGAAACAATTGCTATCGCCCCTGTTGTCACATTTATTTCATAGATATTTGTGTTATCAACGCTGACAGCATATATGCTGGTGCTCGCCGCCGAAGCCGAGCCTGCAACCAATATTGCTGATAATAATATCATAAATAATTTTATTTTACTTATGAACTTCATATCTATACCTTCTTTCTTAAAAAAATCACTCAATTTTTTTTAACAAATTAAGCAACACTTTTCTTGCGACGAGTGCAGATCCAAAGAGCCCCGGTTGTCAGCATGATTATTGTAGTTGGTTCAGGGATGGTATAAAGCTGCCCAGCTGCAAATGTAGGAACACCAGAAGAAGTTCCAAAGACAGAACCAAGCCCTACCACTGGTGCGTAGTCACATACAAACCAAAGTAGTGCAGAAGCTTGTCCGCTATAGATTGGAGTAACAAAGAAACCGGCATCTACACTCTGCAATGGATTATTACCAATCGCGTTCCAGCTTAAAGGATTAACACCACCATCATTTGCATAATTAATATTTGCCACGTTGAGGGTTAGATTCAGAGTATCATTAATACCAACTGAGAAAAAACTGATACCGACACTTGTACTGGTCAACTTATAAGTGTAAAGGTACTGGTTAGCATATTGACCGGATGTGTACTTGTAAACATAACTGTCTACAGTTCCTAATGACCCAAGATGTGAATTAGCAATACCTGCAACCTGTGTTTTGGTACCTGCTGGTACAGGCATCAATCCTGCTATTGCAGAACCAGTAATAAACACCGCCGCAAGTAAACCAATTACCAACTGACTTTTTAGTGCTTTTCCCATTTTACTTATCCTTAAAAAAAGAGTAATATTTCTGTTCTTTTTATCTATAAAACCTCAATAAAAGAACTCCTGCGGATGAACCCCATGCGATAAACGCGCAGACTTCATACGCAAACAAAACTCTCTCTTGGAAAAACCCTCTTCAGCTGCAACAACGTCTCCCTGCTCCCCCTGCTAAAATGTAACGCCAAAATCGGTACTCTCAAATTTCCTATTTTGCGAGACTAAACACAAACCACAAGATATAATAAGTATAAGTGAGTTTTCCTTCCCCTCTCTAACTTCCAGCATTGAACCATATCTATAAAATTATGTCAAGTATTTTTTTTGTTTTTTTTAGATAATACCTTCATGAGATAGCTTGTTTTTAGTTAAAGTGTTTTTAGCCAATAAGTTATAGCACACTGCATTTGGACAATTTTATAGTCCTATAAAAGCTAGTTCATACTTTGTTCTATTAAAATTTAGATCTAATTTTACTTCCAAATAATTCCTGCTGTTTAATGAGACGATAATTATAAAGGGTTGCTTACAGCTTTTTATTTTTTCAGTAAGGCAGGAAATAATGGAAAAATTAAATGCAGATAATAAACGCAAATTGAAAACAGATTTAGAACAAACATCTTCCAATTCGGTTATTGGTTGGGCAAAAAGAAACCTTCTTAATTTGCCTGATGGCGGAATTACGGCAAAACAAAAAACAGCGAGAATGCTTTTGCCTGTGGCAGCAATTTTCCTGGTTTTTGTGCTTGTTCGCGTTTTTAACGTATCTTCGCCTGAAAGTGCAGTTTCACAACCCACAAGCTTGGTAGAGCAAACAGCTGAAGATGTCAACAAAACTGATATAAACGAGCCTTTCCAATGGCTTATCCCTGAGATGTTCCCAAATACGCTTTCAACAGACCTCAAATAAAATGATAGGTTTTGTATTAACCGACGGTCAAAACAGCAATTCCGAAGCTGCACTAGGTAAAATATTTGACTTTTATTTGGTTAAAAACGGGTTTTATGAGACCTGGCACAGATTTGGTTCCTTGTAGCAAAACAAGTTTTTTGTTGACAAAAAAACCTTATATGTTAGTCTAAATAAGGTTTTTGAGGAGTTAAATCTTTAAAATGGGTAATAAAAGGATATCTATGACGATGTTAGTATTGCAGCTTGGTTATGGTATTTTGGGGTTTGGTTATCATTTCAATTTTATTTTTTGCCGATTGGTTCTTTAGAAATTGTGGCCTTATAGAAATATTTCATTATTTGGATGAGATAAACACTTATGTTAAAGAGATTGTTGCTTTTAGTCGTTTTTTCAGCTATTTCGGCAATTTCAGTTAATGTTTTGGCAGTTGAGAAATCAACAGTACCCATGCCCGAAAATGGAGCTGCGGTGCTAAATGAGCAAACTGCCATTTACCTGGAATGGACCCCAGGTGATGGCGCGCAGTCACATGATATTTATATAGGAACCAATTATAATGCTGTAAATAACGCGACAACTGCATCTATTGAATTTGTAAGAAATAGATTAGGTACAACTTACGCTTTTGAAGATTTTGGGAACAGCATTCAGTACTTTTGGCGTATTGATGAAGTTACTGCAACAACAACCATCAAAGGCGACGTTTGGACATTTACCACTCTTGCCCCAACAAATGGTCTGGTTGGTCACTGGAAGATGGACAGGCCCGATCCAGTTGACAATAAGCTGGTCAAAGACTACTCAGGGTTTGGTAACAATGGTACGATGGGTTCGGCTGACACATGGATGGCTTATGGTGGAATTGATTTTGATGGCGGCTACTATGGGACAAGCGGCATTGTCTTTGCAAACAATGGTGCCAACCTTATTGCTGACCTTGGGTTGACTTCTCAGATTACCATCTCTTATATCGCTGCATGGGATGGGTACTTTGCTGGTGTTAATTATACCTATGACGGCAGATCACTAGAGCAAACTTTAGAGAACAATTGGGGGCGACTTCTTTCATCTGAATGCCCAACAAGCAATCACATTCTTGACCACTTTGGCGGTGCTGCTTGTTGGTCATGGGAAGCTTTTAATGATAAACATGCAAACTTTATATTCCAGAAAAACGGCGTAGGTAAGACTTGGGGTGATTTCATAAGAATTACAACAACAGTGAATTTTGATACTGGTAATTATAAGATTTATGTTGATGATAAACTTTATAACTCAGAGTCAGGCAAAACTGGCTCATTCACAGATCTGGCAATGTTTTATATCGGCCGTAACTACGACACCTATGCATGTATGCATGGCAAAATGAAAGATTTCAGAATTTACAACCGCGAGCTTACTGAACAGGAAATTAAGAGTTTCTTCGTTTCAGCATCCTCACCCTTACCGATCAATAACTCTGATGTTGTTAAATTAAAGCATCTTTCATGGAGCCCCGGTAACAATGCTGTTTCACATAATGTTTACTTTGGTACAAGTTTCAGTGATGTAAAAAATGCAGATACATCTTCTCCATTGTTTATGGGCAACCAAACAGTAAATACTTACAATATAGGTAATCTTTCTGAAGGAATGTATTTCTGGCGCATTGACGAAATCAATGATGCTGAAGTATGGAAAGGCGATGTTTGGAGTTTCGAGATTTTGCCTCCAATGCCGAATCCACTATTGTGGTTAAAAATGAATGCCCCTGATCCTGAAAATACAAGGCTTGTTAGAGATTATTCTGGTAATGGTAATGACGGCACTATGGGGTCTTCTGATGTATGGAAAAATTTTCCAGGCCTCGGTGCAGTTGTTGATTTTGACGGCGGCAGCTACGGGGCAAGCGGTATAGTCTTTGCAAACAATGGTGCTGATCTTATTGCTGATATGGGACTAACTGATAAGGTAACTATTTCATTTGTAATGAGTGGTCATGTTGCCGGCGATAATGGTTACGCTTTTTCAGGTAAGAACTCAGGCGGCTATCATGTGATGTCATGTGAAGCTCCAACTGGTGAGACACAACACTTCCTGACAAAACTTGGCAATGGTGGAAACCTGTGGTGCTGGGAGGCTTTTAATTCGGAACATAACAACTATATCTTTAAGAACGCTGCTGCAAGAAGAATCTCCATAACTGCTGACTTTACCAAAGGACAGGTTGTTTATTACCTTGACAAGCAGGTTTGGGCCACACAATATGGGGCCACCGGCAGCTTTAGTGGCTTGACAACATTTACCGTTGGCAGGGAAGATTATCATGAATATATGTGCGAAATGACCGACTTTAGAATTTATGGTGAAGTTTTGGAACCAGCATATATTGCGGAGTTAGTCGGTAACTACCCACAATTACCAAAGATCATATCGCCGAAAGATGAATCAACTGAAAATACGCTCAATACAATATTGCAGTGGCAAGCAGGCGAAAATGCGGTTTCGCAAAGTTTATACTTTGGTGATAACTATTCTGCTGTTAAAAATGCAGACGCTTCATCCCTTTGCTTCATAGGCCAACAGACAGCGACAACCTATGATCCATGTGGCCTTGAAATGATGAAAACTTATTACTGGAGAGTTGATCAGCTTGATGTAAATGGTGATTTAATTGTCAAAGGTCCAGTTTGGCAGTTCAGTACTGTTGAGTCTATTGTAGTAGAAGACTTCGAAAGCTATGACGACGAAGGCAATGATATCACAGCTGTCTGGACAGATACCATGGGATATTCAGCAATGC
>CAZBKA010000104.1:0-10280 GCA_964492365.1 uncultured Pirellulales bacterium
CAATGCGGATGAGAGGAGTCGAACCTCCATGAGCGTAAGCCCACAGGCACCTGAAGCCTGCGCGTCTGCCAGTTCCGCCACATCCGCGGCAAAAGGGGAATATTACGCATTTTGCCGGTTCAAGTCAAGCTTTTAGTTTCAAACTTGGCGGTAAATGTAATTTTTGGGGATATTTTGCGAGTTATTGCTGTGAATCTTTTTTGACGTAGATGGTTTGGGTCGGGAAAGCAAAATTAATACCCTCTGCATCAAAGCTTTTGAGTATTTTGAAGTTTATCCTGTCGCTTACCTCTTTGAAAACCCAGTAATCTGCTGGTCTGACCCAATAGGCCATATAGATATTCAAGGAAGAACTGGCAAAATCGTCGAAATAGACCCTTGGCGGGGTTTGGGGGTCGGTATTTATTTCCGGGGTTTCTGCGAGTATTTCTTTGATTATTTCGACGGCCCTTTTGGTTTTATCGAATCCTGAGTCGTAGGTTATCGTGATGCTGGTTACTCTTCTGGTATACTGCCGTTTGCTTATATTTTTGATCATGGTGCTTGCGACAGTACTGTTGGGGATCATAACCAGCGGACCATCAACGGTTCTTATTCTGGTGCTTCTAAAGCCTACTTCTTCGATAGTACCAAGATGTCCTTCAACTTCGACAACTTCATCGACCTGGAAAGGTCTGTCAGCAAAAATGGTTATTGAGCCGAAGAAATTAGCGATAGTTTCTTTCGCTGCCAAGGCAATACCGATACCGCCAACACCGGCACTTAGCAGTATGGCACGGATATTTGCTTCAAGAATTCCGTCCAGTATCCATAATGCTGAGATTATTACAATAGTAACCCTTATGGATTTACGAACTATCGGCACAAGCATATTGTCAAGTTTGTTTGAGGTCTTGTTGGTCAGTTTTACCAGGTGATATTCGGCAGCATCAACTAATTTGTAGACCGCATAGGCAATGGCTGTTGCAACTATGGCCATGCTGATTCTTTTCCAATATTCGCCTATAACAGGGTCAATGCCTATAACGTCTGGTTTAATCGGATTAGCGAAAACAAGGAAAGACCTGCAAGCAAAAAGACCAATGCCGAAACAAGCTAGATTAGCGGGTTTGGAAATAGCCTCCAGGAAAACAGCAATAATATTAGGACCTATCTTCTCTTCCCCTTTGCGGGCTAATCCGCTGAGGATAGCCTGGGCAATTTTACCAAGAGCAAGTGTAATAAGGAATATGACGAAGACGATTAAGAATCGCCAAGCCTGGTTACCCTTTATCAGATTATAGTTCCACCAGCCATCCACACCGATGATATTTTCGAAAAATGCGTTCATAATTTAATTCCAATAAAATAGCCTTTTTGTTTAAGCCTAAATTATACTGCATTAAGGTGGTGTATTCAACCAGCATAATTTTAAAGGTTTTTACTTTACGGAAAGCTGTTTTTGATTAAAAATGGTATTGGTAAAATAAATACCACTGGGATAGAATGATATTTATGTGCTGGAAGTAAAAATTTAATTTCTTTTTAAGGGACTGGAAAATGCAAAAGACAATTATAATCACGACCATTATTTTGTTATGCAGTTCGTTATGTTGCTGCGAGGTATTGGAGGTAAAGCAATCTGAGGGGACGGCGTTGACCATTTATAACGATAATTTTGCTGTAATCCGGAATGTCCGTAATATGGATTTTCAAAAGGGCGTTAATACTATCAAATTTACCGAAGTACCTGCCACCATTGATGCTACCAGCGTAAAGTTTCAATGTTTGTCGTTGCCTGGGGCGATTTCCATTCTGGAGCAAAATTATGAATACGACCTGGTCAATACTCAAAGTCTGCTAAACAGATATATCGACAAAAAAGTGGCTGTATCAATTAAGGGTTCAGGTTCAGATGCTGGTAAAAGAATTGTCGGCATACTTTCAGCATCCAAAGACGGCAACCTTATAATACAGCAGGAGAGCGGCTTGGAAATTATTTCTTATAATAGTATCGAAAGTATTACCTTGGCGGAAAAACCTGAGGATCTGGTGACAAAACCAACGCTGGTCTGGATGGCAAATTCGGAAATAGAAGGTTCCCAGCTTTGCATGGCCACATTCACTGCATCGGCAATAAGCTGGCAGGCAGATTATACTGCGATTTTGAATGCCGCTGAAAATGCTCTCGATTTTTCGGGGTGGGTAACGATTAGTAATCAATCGGGCGCCGGTTATAAAGACGCCGCTATTAAATTGATTGCCGGTGATGTCAGGCGTATTCAACCGGCACCACGCCGTATGTACGAAAACAAGGATGTTATGATGATGAAACCCGAAGAAGCTGGGACCGGGTTTGAAGAAAAATCGTTCATGGAATATCACATGTACACGCTCGGCAGGAAATCAACGATAAATAATTTCCAGACCAAGCAGATAGAATTCATTACACCAGCTTTGAATGTTCCGGTTGAAAAGCTGTATATTTATGACCACCAGCAGATGCCGGATAAAATGCAGGTTAAGCTTGAGTTTGAAAACAAGGAAGAATATGGGCTGGGTATCGCGATGCCCAAAGGCAAGGTGCGGGTTTTCAAAAAGGATCCCGCTGACGATATGCTGGAGTTTGTTGGTGAAGATATGATAGACCATACGCCAAGAAAAGAAAAGCTGTCACTGTATATAGGCAATGCTTTTGATATTGTGCCGGAATATAAGACTACTGATGCAAAGTACAGCGAACATCAAGCAATCGGAAGCCATGAGGTTCAAATCAGAAACCGCAAGGATACAGCAGTAACTGTTTTCGTAGATGAAAAATTTTCATCGGGAATAAACTGGAAAATCAGCAACAACAGCCTCAAGTTCGAAAAGAAAGATTCAGCTACGGCAAGATTTAAAGTGAACATTGAGGCGGATTCGACGGCGACTGTAACTTATACGACAACAGAAACCTGGTAAACAACATATGAGGATAATATGTCACTGACTAAATTTTCAGGATTAATATTAACTGCTGCATTAACAACAATTTTAGTTACCTGCTCATCAGGGGCGGGGATAAATCCGACTTTTAAAACCGGTAAACCTGTCTGGATTACAGGGAAAGAAACCGAGCAAAACCTGTCAGTTGGTTTCAGGGCTGTTTTTGATAAACCTGAAAGCGGGCAGGCTGTTTTGAAGTTGACGGCTTCGACGCTTTACAGGGTTTATCTTAACGGTGAATTTGTAGGTCATGGACCTGCAAGGGCCGCTCATGGTTATTACCGTGTTGACGAATGGAATCTCAGTAAACAGCTGAAAGACAAAAACATACTTGCAATTGAAGTTGCCGGTTATAATGTGAACAGTTACTATCTGCTTAACCAGCCTTCATTTTTGCAGGCAGAAGTCTTGTCGGGAGAAAACGTTATTGCCTCAACACAATTGGGCGGCGAAAATTTCAAAGTGACTATTTTGAATTCCCGAGTTCAGAAAGTTCAACGGTACTGTTTTCAAAGGCCTTTCATTGAGTATTACAAACTTGTCCCCGGTTTTGATGATTGGAAAACGAATTTTATGATGGTATCAGAAGAACCAACCCTTACGATTATGTCTGAGAAAAAGCTGCTGCCGCGAAGAGTTTCCTATCCGAGATTTGAAGTTGTTTCACCTGTTACTATATTATCCGAAGGCTCACTGATAACAGATGCAAAAGTTGAAAATCCATGGCGAGATCGCGCCCTTGTCAACATCGGACCAGCACTGAAGGGTTTTAAGATGGACGAGCTCGAGGAAATTATTTCCGATACGGCCAGTGCGGTCAAATCGGAATCTGTCGTAAGTATCAATAAACCTTTTAATGCAGCAGATGCAATATTGCTGAAAGATAAAACTTTCAAAATTCTCGATCTGGGTTCTAACCTTACCGGTTTTGCAGGGATGGAGATAAAATGCGATACTGATTGCAAGCTAATGGTAACCTTTGACGAAATACTTAGAGACAACGATGTTGATTTCAAAAGGATGGAGTGCGTCAATGTGATAACTTACCAAATGAAACCCGGCACTTATAAAGTCGAGTCCTTTGAGCCTTACACGATGCGGTATATAAAACTGAATCTTTTAGAAGGGCAATGTCAAATCACTAATCCATATCTGCGTCTTTATGAAAACTCTGATTGTTATACAGCTTATTTTTTTAGCAGTGATGACAGGCTTAATCGGATTTTTAAAGCGGCGGTTAATACATTTAAGCAAAATTCAATTGATATTTTTATGGATTGTCCATCACGTGAAAGGGCTGGTTGGCTTTGTGACAGCTATCGAACCTCGCAGGCAGAATACTGTCTTACCGGGCAGACAAGTATCGAACATAACTTCCTCGAAAATTATCTTCTGCCTGAAAAATTCGATCACTTGCCTGAAGGCATGTTGGCAATGTGTTATCCGTCTGACCATGATGACGGCTGTTTTATTCCTAACTGGGCAATGTGGTTTGTGCTGGAACTGGAGATTTATAAGGACAATGATGGTGACATCGAATTAATAAACAGTTTAAAACCGAGAGTAATGGCTTTGCTGGATTACTTTAAGAAATTTGAAAACTCCGATGGGCTGCTTGAAAATCTTGAAGGCTGGATTTTTGTCGACTGGTCTGCAGCTAATGATTTCGTTAAGGGTGTTAATTACCCGACGAATATGCTTTATGCGGCAACATTAAAAACTGCTGGTAAAATTTACAATCAGCCTGAACTATCAGCAAAAGCTGAAAACGTAAAAAAACAGATATTGCGTCAATCTTTTAACGGCGAATTTTTCGTAGACAACGCTATCAGGAAAGACAGCTTGCTCCAACGAACGGAGAACTGCTCGGAAAGTTGTCAATATTACGCTTTCTATTTCAACATCGCAGATGCTACCACTCACAGCGACCTCTGGCAGAAGCTGGTTAGTGAATTCGGTCCAGACCGCGCACAAACAAAAGCTTATCCAAATGTAAAAATGGGAAATGCTTTGCTGGGCAACTGGATGAGGCTTCAATTATTTTCCCGCCTGGGTCTGTATCAGCAATTAAAGGATGAAACAATAGACTACCTGCTTTATATGGCTGACAAAACTAATACGCTATGGGAACACGTTGATGACTACGCAAGCTGCAACCATGGTTTCGCATCGCATATTGTATGCAATCTGATTGAAGATATTCTCGGTATTGGAGAAATTAACCATAACAATAAAACAGTAACTTTGAAATTTACTGATACTGACCTTGGCAGTTGTACGGGCCAGGTGCCGACAAAAGCAGGGATAGTAACATTAAACTGGAGAGTCGACGGCGATTCGATAATCTATAAAGCAACTGTTCCGAATGGCTATAAAATAATAACTAACAATCTTACCGGCAAGAAGCTTGTTCAAAAATAGTAATATCGATTATATTTCAGACTTTGCTATAGTACTTCGGTAGCTCGTGGGAAGCTGCCGAGAATGGAGAGTGCTATGCAATGTTTACCAGCTTCTTCAATACCTTTGGCGACATGATCTTCCAGTCGATGGCCTACAAAATCAACAAAGAACACATATTCCCATTGTTTGTTTTTGCTTGGTCTGGAGCCTATGTTGGTCATATTGATATTGTATTTTCTGAACACGTCCAGCACATCCGCCAGGGCGCCAACTTTATGTCCCGTGCTGAAAGTGATAACTGTTTTATCGTCGCCAGTGGGTTTGGCATCATCATTGGAAATGACCAGAAACCGGGTGACATTATTAACCATATCTTCGACCTGCTCACAGATAATTTTTAAACCGTAAAGCTCAGCAGCAATAGTTGAACCTATAGCTGCAGCATTTTCCTCTGCGGCTGCCATTTGTGCGGCCTTGGCGGTGGAAGCGACGGGGATGGTTATGGCTTCTTTAAATGTGGCACTGAGCCAATTTCTGCATTGGGCAAAAACTTCGGGCTTAGAATATATCTTTTCGATCTTATCGATAGGGCAATTTGCCAGCAGGTTATGATGAATTGTCATCAAAACTTCGTTACATATTTTAACATCAAATTCAATCAACGAGTCAAGTGTTTCAATAACTCCGCCGCCCGCAGAATTTTCAACAGGCACCACACCAAGATCACAATGTCTTTTGCTGACTTCCTGAAAGATACTGACAATGTCCATTAGTGAATCATATTCGACACTTTGGCCGAACTTTAGATGAGCCGCGGTATGGGTAAAGCTGCCTTCAGGGCCGAGATAGCCTATACGCATTGGTTTTTCCAGGAAAAAAGAACCGCTCATCAGCTCACGCCAGATAGCGATAAGACACTTGTCCGGCAATGGGCCTTTATTTTGCCTGGAAACCTTTTTCAGAACTTCGCTTTCACGGTCGGGTGCATAAACTGACTTGCCTGATTTATTCTTTAATTTGCCGATTTCAACAACAATCTGTGCACGTTCGTTAAGCAGTTTGACCAACTCATCGTCAACATCATTTATCTGTTTTCTGAATTCTTCCAATGACATATTTTCACTCAAAAGTCTAAATAACAATTTTTCCGGGAAACCTACCGAGGCCTTATTTGAGCATAATAACGCCCAAACGTCAAACTAATAGTTGTATTGCAATTTTGGCTTTAAAAACCTGCTTTTTGTGTTCCTGCTGAAAAAAGCCTTGACAAACAGACAATAAATGTATATTTATATGTGTAAAGTATCGGCAAGTGTGTTTTTTACAAAAAAAGGAGGCAAGAGTATGAAATTGCGGGAAAAATCATTAATTGCAACACTGATCCTCGTTTTGTTTTCAACGTCTTTGTATGCGGATCTCGTAATAACTGAGGTAATGGGCCGCAGCACTATTACCACAGCGCGGATGGACTGGTGGGAACTGACCAATACCGGGGTTTCGGCGATAGATTTATCTGGTTACAGCTGGGGTGATCGTGCTAATCCTGGAGTTAATGTATTCGGCCCAGTTATAATCGGGCCCGGCGAGTCAATAATTATCATAGACAGTACATCATCGGCAATGATAACAACATGGAGAGGCATCTGGGGGCTTGATTCGAATGTTCAGGTCATTGGAATGACTTTTAGCAACGGATTAGGGGGCGATGACCGGGTTTTGCTGTTTAATACCTCAAACCAGCAGGTAACTGTTAGTTCTTACACCAATCAGCCCGACGGATTATCTGCGGTTTTCGGAGCCGACGCATCTTTTCTTGGTTATAGTCAGTTGGGTTCTTTCGGTTCATGGCAGGCAACGGGTTTTGGTGATGTTGCTTCGCCAGGTATTGCTATTTTTAATCAGCAGGAGGTGACATTCGAGCGGAAAATTTTCTGGACGGATAAAGAAAATCCTCCCGTTTCAAAAATACAAAGGATTAATAGTGACTGTAATGGTATAGAAAATATTCTAACAGTTGCTGACGGGCTGAATGCGCCGAGAGGAATAGACATAGATTTTTCAAAAGAGTTGATGTACTGGACTGGTACAGGAAACCAGGCCATCTATCGAGCAAAACTAGATGGTTCGGAAAGAACTGTTTTGCTGAGTATTTCCGCCTTTACAGGATTAGCAGATCTGGAGCTTGATTTATTAAATGGCTACATCTACTACAGCGAATCTATACCGGGAACAATTTCAAGAATACCAATTGAAGGCGGAACACCCGAAATTATCGTAAATACAGGTAAGAGCCCTTATTATTTTGATCTGGACATCGTAAATAATTATATCTATTACAGCGAAATCAATAGTCCTGTCATTTGGAGGTATAGTACGGTCGATGGCAACGAAACAGCCCTGGTCACAAATCAGCAGGAGGTGCGTGACATTGAAATTGACTTAAATGCTGGTAAATTGTACTTCAATGACAGTGTAGCACATACTGTAAATGTTGCCGATATCGATGGAAACAATGTCCAGCAACTTTATGACGCTAACAATACCACCAATCTTAACAGGCCTCACGGGTTAGTAATCGATTTTGAAAATAATATGCTCTACTGGACAGACGCAGAAACACACTTAATCTGCAAAGCACCAACGGACGGCTCGGGGCCGGTTGAAGTTGTTGTCACTGCGGCTGATACCACAGAGCCTTGGGAAATGGTAATATATCTCGGCGATGCTGACATAAACCGTGATTATAAATGCAATCTGGAAGACTTCGCCTTGCTGGCAAAGCAGTGGCAAAACATAAATTGTGATACCTGCATGGGCGCTGACCTGACAAATGATGGAAACGTGGATGCCAATGACCTGGCAAAATTAGCAAATTATTGGTTAAAGTGATAATCAGGTGTTTTCTGATTTCCAAAAAAGCGTCACCAGGAAGTAATAACAAAGAATTGGCCAATTCTTTTGTGTACTTGGGCTGGTAATTTGTTTTCCAGTCTGTATAATGGCCCGATGCCAATTTTGACGCTCAATGACATACATTTGAATTTCGGTGCCGAAGTAATCTTCGAGAAGCTGAATATACAGATATACCCAACCGACAAGGTTGGGCTGGTGGGGCCTAATGGCTGTGGTAAAACTACACTGCTGAAAATAATTCTCGGCCAACTCGACTATGATCTGGGGCAGGTGAACAAAAGAAACTCAATAAAGATAGGGTATTTGCCTCAGGAACCGACTTTTACTGACGAAAAAACAATATTGGAGCAGCTTCACAGCAGCGCAGAAGACTTACTGGCAATGCAGCAACAGATTCGTGAGACAGCTGAAAAAATCAGCCATCTGCAGGGCTCCCAGCAAAAAGAGGCTATGCTGCAATATGATCGGCTCAATCACGAATTCGAACTGGCTGGAGGCTATGATTTCGAAACCCGTGTAAAAGAGATAACTGCCGGTCTGGGCATCAGTGAAGAACATTATGGTCTAAAACCTTCACAGCTCTCAGGAGGTCAGCTATCGCGACTTGGTTTGGCAAAGGTACTGCTTTCAAATGCAAATCTGCTTTTGCTGGATGAGCCTACAAACCATCTCGACTGGAACGCTACCATTTGGCTTGAAAAATTTCTGCGAGCTTTCCCCCACGCTGTGCTGGTTGTGAGCCATGACCGATTCCTGCTCGACAGGGTAGTAAAAAAGATTATCGATATTGACCAGCATCAGAGTAAAACATACACTGGCAATTATTCCAGTTACCGGGAACAAAAAGAGCTTCAAAAACTCGAATTTGACCGACAGCAAAAACAACGCAGTGAATTTGTAGAAAAGACCCGCGATTTTGTCGCCCGGAACCGGAACTTCAAAGGCATGCAGAAAGTTGCTCGCGGCAGAGAAAAGCAACTCGACCGATTGTTAAAAGAAAACCCCGACTATCTAACAAAACAAAGGCACCACAGGAACCTTACTTTTGACTTTGCCGAAGTTCAGGACAAAGGCCAACGAATTGATATAATAATCCACTGTTGTAACGTAACAAAAAGATTCGGTGATATAACGCTCTTCGAGAATCTGCGTCTGGAACTTTATACCGGTCAAAAACTGGCTATCATCGGTCCTAACGGCAGCGGCAAAACAACTCTGCTAAAAATAGTTCTCGATAAAGAACCACCGACTACAGGCGAAGTAAAAATTAAAAGAAACATGACAATAGGCTACCTTGATCAGTCCGGTTTGGAACTCAACAATGAAAACGACGTTGTTGAAGAGGCACGATCGGTTGTCCCCGATATGGGTATCGAAAAAGTTCGTTCTGCGTTGGGCCAATTCCTGTTCTCAAAAAATGATGTCTTTAAAAAAGTCGCAGATCTCTCCGGCGGCGAAAGAAATCGTCTTGCGCTATGCAAAATCGTGTTGGCAAAACCAGAAATACTGGTACTCGACGAGCCTACTAACCACCTTGATATCCCCAGCATCGAAGCTCTTGAAAACGCTCTGGAAAATTACGCTGGCACTGTTATTGTTGTAAGCCATGACCGATTTTTCGTTGACCGCGTCGCAGATAAAATGCTTATTATCGGCGCCGACAAAACAGGCAAAAGAGCAATCGGCCAACATGAGTTTATTGATGGCTCATTCAGCAAATACCAGGAAATACTCGAAAACAGAGAAGCACAGGGGCAGGACAAAAAACCATCAACAAATGCCAAACCAAAACGGGCTAATAAAGATTCTGCCAAGGGCCCGGCACCGGTTGAACTGAAAAAATTCAATACCTGGCCTATAGAAAAAATAGAATCCGAAATTGAAGAAACTGAGGTTAAAATAGAAACCGAAAAGGGAAAATTCGCCTTGGAAGAAATCTACACCAATCATAAAAAACTGCTCAGCTTGCAGGCAGAGGTGGATAAGTTGAATGAACACCT
>CAZBKA010000105.1:0-10263 GCA_964492365.1 uncultured Pirellulales bacterium
TGGCCTTTTCAACATTCGTTTACGACACACTCGATGTTTCAACTCGTCTTGCAAGATATATATTCCAGGAACTTATGGGCTGGAAAAGTTTTACTGGCGGCTGCGCTGCTACACTTATATGCTTAAGTATGCCTCTTGCCTTTATACTACTGGCTGAAGAAAAAGCGTATCTGCTTGCCTGGCCAATTTTCGGAACAAGCAATCAAATGCTGGCAAGCCTTACATTGCTGGTTCTATCTGCATGGCTTGCAAAATCAGGTAAACGCATATTTTATGTTGTAATCCCAATGATTTTTATGATGACCATGACAATTGTTGCCCTGGTTCTCCAGATAAAACCGTTTATTACAAGCCTGCCGGCTTATATTAATGGCGGTGAGATCAAGCCTGACGTACTGATTTCGGGTATATGCGGTGCGGTTCTTCTGGGATTATGCATTCTGGTAATATTCACGTATGTACTTAGCCTTGTGAGGCAAAAAAAAGCTAATCTGCAGACCAAGTGATTGTAAGTATTTTCAGTTGCCTGGTAACGCATTTACCGGCTCATACTTGAATTAAGACATATGACGATCTCCTGCTTGTCGAGCCCTGATAGCTGTTACTTAGGCATAATTTATACAGATATTTGACACACCAAGAAGGGCTGAAAGAGTAATAATATAATATTTGAACTAAAATTAGACACATACCTAATTCAGAGATTACAGGGAGCAAATATAAACGGGACAAAAACAGGACGAACTAAATATAATCGTTTTATACTTCGACACAACAAAACATTCTATGTAAATTGGGACATTATAATCTCTGAGCAAGTATCCGTCATTTTTTAGCTCCTCATACCTTGCTTGTTTTTATTTTTATAATTATATTTCAAGTTACCTCTTTGGGTTAACTGCAAGATAGTCAGTGCAAAACATATCAACTTGGTCTTTGATACGTTGACGAATATTTGACATGTTGGACTTACTGGCAGATATAACACTACTATTTTTCCAAGTTCTAATAACACACATTTTTGTTAGGTCTCTTTTCAAATAAACAGCTTGTAATACTTCAACTGATATCTCATAAGCGACAATTGATGAGCCTTCGTTTAGGATATTAACAGTTACATAAAGACATGGGCAATCCTCTCCTTTGAAATAATCTAATGAAGTAAGTCTTTTGATGCCGTTTTGACGAAGTCTCAATTCCACATCATCTTTTATTTGTAGCCAACTAAGTCCCAATTTCTCTACATCCCGATCAAGCATTTTAACAGAAGCAGCGACACCTTGCATACCTTTCAATGTGTCCTTTTGTTCTGAACAAAAAGTTACCTGGTCATCTGTTTTACTTTCAACAGCAAAAACTAAACTAATACATATTGTTAATAATACTGCTACTACAACCCACACCTTTTTATTTTTCATAATGTACCTTTCCTATAAAAGAAAACCAGCATTTAGCAAAGTACGTCTTTTTCTCCACTCAATCAACCAACTCCCTCTCGAACTGCTCCAAACTCTTACCTTAGTCTCAGGCAAAACAAAAAGAATAAACAAGACAATACCTTGGTGGTATTATCGGTCGCGTAGAGTGCAAAAATCAAGTCAATCTGTCAAACAAAATACATCGGAAATGCAGTTATTTTTGGGATTTGTATTATAACTCTGAATACGTTACATCCTTAACTGAAAATCCACGTGTCGGAGGAGGTGGCAAGTTACTACACGCCAGAATATTTTTATCTAAACCCTGGTTATCAAAACCAGTTTCCCCTTGGCTCTTAGTTTCTCTGCGATCAGTGGGACAATTTTATCTCTGGTTAATATTCCTTTTTGGCAAAAGCTGATATCACCAGATACAGGGTTGAGCCCCATACCGAGGATAAAATTTACTTTGTCAGCATTTTTTAACATGCTGTACAAATCTGTTACACCGCTGTCTTCTTCAAGTTGACATGGGTCGACATCGATAATATTGCATAGCTGATTCAGTGTTACGGCGCCCTCGGTGACTAAATTAATACCATTGATATAATATCTCGGCGGAGCAAGCAAACTTTGACTTTGATGCTCTATGTCTAGTTTGCCGCCTGATTGTCGGGCAACAATGGCAGCAGTAGTGGCCCCACAGACAACTTTCGGCCCCGGCATATCCAGAAAGTTTGCGACAATTCTTTTATCCATATTTTTGTTAGAAGGTGGTCCTGTAAAAATATTTACGCTTTTACCAACTCTGCAAGATGCATAAACAACAGTGCAGTCATCCTGTCTGATATTGTTACAAAGCGACAGACCTTTATCGTGAATAGCATGGACTATTAATTTACGATCCACATTGTCATTCATCAAATCAGTAACATATTGTGCGATCATTTCACCTGTCCAGCCTCGCGGCAGACGTCTACCAAGCCCCGACTGGCTTATTCCATCACTTATGAGTATCAGCCCTTCTGACGGTATTAAAAAACAGTTTGATTCCTTGGCAATAATACCATCTACAACAAAAGTTCTCTGCGGTATTTCAACAGCAGTCGAACTAAGTAATATTGCTGTCGGGGCTTCATAAGATAAAATAGTAACCTCTCCATCGTTACGAATACGCGCAAGGGTAAATGCACAGTAAGGTTTTTGGGGGGACTTCCACTGCTCCATAGTTTTAACAACATTTGAAAAAGTTTTTCGGAGTGAAAAGCCTCTTTTTAAAAGCCCCTTAATTCTGGAAATGCACATCTTGGCTGCAATATGGGCTTTAAAACCAGAACCGATGCCGTCACATAATATTATTATTGTTCCGGATTCGTTTCGTTCAAAGCTTACCACATCTCCGCATGGAGCAATTGGATTCTTAGAGCTTTGATATTCTGTTATATCTATGTGTAAGTTTTGATCCACGGATTTCTGCCTTCATCGTTATCTTTCGATTTTTCCTGACCAAGCTCCATGAGGTTCTCTAAGAGCTTCTCACTTTCTGATGTACTTTCACCGAGAAACTGAGCAATCTGACCGGCGATGTCAATTTGATGTGTTAACAGATTTTGTGCCTGCATTACGGTTTTAGCTCTGATTTCGTCGAGCTGTTTTTTATTCTTCAGACTGTTGGTCATATTAACGAAAATACCTACATACTGATTTTCTTCTCGCAGTGAATAAATGATCTGGTGACATATCAGGCTGTACTTGGCATGTTCAACAGTCATTTCTGTCATTTCTCGCTGACCAGATGCGACCATGTCAAAAGGTTCCGGGTCCATAAGGTAAGAAATTTTTTTGCCGCAAACCGCCTCGGTACACAGGAATAATGTTTTAAAGGAATTGTTCATGCTAACAATATTCAAGTGCTCGTCAAGTATTACTATACCATTTGGGCTTGTATCGATGATCTTGTCAGTACGCCTTTCTGCAAGTCTTCGCATATAAGGGATGCAC
Organism: uncultured Pirellulales bacterium; assembly: GCA_964492365.1. Lineage (GTDB taxonomy): Bacteria > Planctomycetota > Phycisphaerae > Sedimentisphaerales > Anaerobacaceae > JAGLTN01. The sequence continues at coordinate 3,420 of CAZBKA010000105.1, forward strand.
ATATCAGCCTCTGCCATTCCTTTTATAACAGCTATTGCCTGATCGCGACAGGTAGGATATCCACAAGCCCCACAGTTAAACTGGTCCTGTGGATTTTCCTTACCTGTCATAGTGAGTATTTTGGTTATGTCACTTTCTGTTATCTTCTTTTCATCAAAAACATGCTTGTCCTTAAAATCAACGGTGAGATCGACTTTGATGCTTTCCGTTTTTTCATCTTTATGTGTTTTATTTGTATAATCGAGAACAGCTTTGCGTCGTCTAAAAATATAATCTTCTGTATGTGCCGCCGGACCATTGATGCACCCCTGGTCGCAGAACAAAGGCTCTATAATCATAGGCTTGCTATGTGAATTTATTCCTTTAAGAATGTTATTCATTTCTTCAAAGCCGGTTACAGAAATAATATTTTCATCAAGCATATCTGTGCTCAATAAACCAGTCTGCAGAGCGCCTCCGGCAAGTGGAAAATTCCTTGCCCAGCCTTGAGGCGTTTCATCAAAGTCACTTTCTTCAAACTCAGCGAGATCGATATTCTCCATTTCAAACCACTGCTGCAATTCCAGAAAAGTTAAAGCATAGTCTATTTCTCCATTAGAGTTTTGCACCTCTGCTTTTTTAGCGACGCATGGACCAATAAATACAACTGCCGTATCACTACCAAGTTTTTCCTTTATTATCCGACCATGGGCTATCATTGGAGATGCTAAGGGGACAAGACAATTTATTAACTCAGGTTTATAAAGCTCGATATAATTTACAACTGCCGGGCATGCTGTGGTAATATGAACTTTTGCAGGATTCTTTTTGGCATATTCAGCAGTTTCCTTGGCTACAAAATAAGCTCCCACAGCCGTTTCGCTGATGTAGTTAAATCCCAGCTTTCGTAATGCAGAAGGCAGTCTCTTTATTTGCCATTGTTCAAAAAAAGATGCGAAAGAAGGTGCTATTGTGACAGCTGTTTTTTTACCAGAGGCTATTAAACCAATAACTCTGTCAAGGTCATTGCGAAAGCTTTTTGCGTGCTGAGGGCACTCACGAATACAGGTCCCGCAGGAAGTACATTTTGTTTCATCAACATAGGCCTGCCCATCGCGCAATCCGATCGCTTTAACAGGGCAAACTCTTATGCATCTGTAACAATCACGGCATCTGGCTTTATTCGTAAAAACAATTTGATTATTATTTGGTTCTGAGCTCATATTGAACTCCTTAAAATTTAAACCGTTGCTTTCAATTGTTCTGCTATCTCAGCACAAACAGTATCTAAATTACACTTACTTATCTGTTTGTCACCAACCTTGACATTTGGCCCATTATCACATTTTTCAAAGCAGAAAGTCGCTCTGACATCAACTGCGTTTTCAAGCTCCTTTTCTCTGACGTAGTTCATAATTTTTTGCAGTAACTTTTGAGAACCCTTTAAATAACAACTTGTTCCGACGCAAACGCTAACCTGCAATCTTTCTTCTCCGCTGCCACCTAAGAGAGAAAATCCTTCGTTATTTATTCTTTTCCTACTTTGGTAACTGGTATGCAGTAATTCATGAGCCTTATGTCCTCCAATTTCACCAAGCTCATCCTTATAGCATTTCAGAACATAAGGATTATCCTGTGATTTATGCAACTGAAGCATTTTGTCTGCATCATACAAACCATTTGTCCTTTGCTGTTTAGTCTTACATTCAAGTGACACAGGCTGACCTGCTCCTGCAATACAACCACCAGGACATGCCATAACTTCGATAAAGTCATAATCACATTGTCCCTGTCTGACTTTTTCTGCGATTGCCCTGGCATTTTTAAGCCCATGTACAATCGCCAGTTTAAGTTCAATGTCTCCGATAGTCACGGTCTTCTCAAGTATCCCTTTGTTGCCTCTTACCTGCTTAAAGTCAACAGATTCAAGCTTCAACCCAGTCAACTTCTCGGAAGCATATCGCAATACTGCCTCACTGACTCCGCCGCTTGCACCAAAAATAACCCCTGCACCAGTCTTAAATCCCAATGGCATGTCGAGTGACTCAGGCATGAGGTCATTGAACTGTATGCCTGCCTGTTTAATCATTTTACCAAGCTCCTGAGTCGTCAAAACAACATCAACATCAGCATTACCATCGGTTGAGAATTCAGGTCTTTTTGCCTCAAATTTTTTGGCGGTACATGGCATAATTGAAACAACATAAAGATTCTCTTTGTCAATACCCAAACTCTTAGGCAAAGTTTCCTTAGCCAATGAACCAAACATTTGTTGAGGTGATCGGCAACTCGAAATATTTTCTAAGAGATCAGAATAATATTGCTCTGCAAACTTAACCCAGGCTGGACAGCAAGATGTAAATAAGGGCAACTTGCCTTTTTTAGTTTTCCTGTCAATGAATTCGTTTGTTTCTTCAATCACGGTAAGGTCGGCAGCAAAGCTTGTGTCGTAAATTTTGTCAAATCCAATCATTTTCAAAGCCGCAACGATTTTACCTGTTGTTACCGTCCCTGCCTCAAGTCCAAACATTTCTCCCAGAGCAACCCTGACCGCTGGGGCGATTTGTGCAACTACTTTTTTATTTTCGTTGTTGATTGCAGACCAGACCCTTTCAATATGATTTTTGGGTGTAATCGCACCGGTTGGACAAACGCTCGCACACAGACCACAATAAACACATTCAACTTTACTGAGGTCCTTACCGAAAGCCGGTATAACAGTTGCTTTGGCTCCCCTGTAAGCAAAGTCGACTGCTCCGATTCCCTGTATCTCGCTGCAAGCACGAACGCAATCACCACACAGAATACATTTATTAGTGTCACGGACAAGGCATTCATTTGAAGTGTCAATAGCTTTGGTTTCCTCTGCACATTTAAATCTTACAGCTGTAACATTCATTCTCCTAGCCAGATCATGTAATTTGCAACAATCACTTTTCTCACAAGTAGTACACCCCTGATGGTGGTTTGCAAGCAGCAGTTCAAGATAAATCTTTCGCATTTTCCGAAGTTTATCTGTGTGAGTTTTTACGATCATACCTGCTTTTGGAGTTGTGCTGCATGAAGTAACAACGCCCATACCTTCGATCTCAACAATGCAGAGTCGACAGGAACCATAAATACTCAAGTCACTATGATAGCAAAAGGTTGGCAAATCAATGTTAGCTTTTCTTATAACCTCAAGCAGATTTCTTTCAGCATTGAACTCAACCTGTTTGCCGTTTATTGTTAAAAATTTTTCTGTATTCATCTTCAATTAAACCCCAACAATCGCGTTAAATTTACAAGCTTCTGCACAAGTTCCACATTTAATACATTTATTTTGATCAATCTTATGCGGCTCTTTCTTTTCACCACTTATGGCACCTACGGGACACTTACGTTTACATAGGCCGCATCCTTTGCAAAGACCAGACAATATCTCCGGCAAAGCCAAAGCTTTGCACTGACCAGCGGGACATCTTTTCTGCAATACGTGTGCCTCATATTCACTTCTGAAATATCTTAAAGTGCTCAAAACAGGATTAGGTGCCGTCTTACCAAGCCCGCACAATGAACCATCCCTAACAGCTTCGGCAAGACTTTCAAGCAAGTCCAAAGTTTCAGAATCAGCTTTGCCTTCAACAATATCAGTTAACAGTGAAAGCATCTGCTTTGTTCCTTCACGACAAGGAACACATTTTCCGCAAGACTCGTTCTGTGTAAACTGCATAAAGAAATGGGCGATCTTCACCATGCAGGTATCTTTGTTCATGACAACCAACCCGCCTGAACCAACCATCGCACCAACCTCTTTGACAGAATCAAAATCGATAGGTATATCAAGATGGTCTTTTGTCAGGCAGCCTCCGGAAGGGCCACCGATCTGAACAGCTTTGAAACCGTTTTCAATAACACGTCCTTTATCATCTGTTACACCACCACCAATTTCATAGATAATCTCTCGAAGTGTAGTACCAAAAGGCACCTCAATCAGACCAGTATTAACGATGTGCCCTGTTAAGGCAAAAGTTTTTGTCCCAGGTGAGTTTTTGGTTCCAAGTTCTCTATATTTACTGCTGCCGTTTTTTATTATCAATGGGACTGTAGCAAGCGTTTCTACATTATTAATTACAGTAGGTTTGCCAAAAAGCCCCTTTTGTGCTGGGAAGGGTGGTTTGGGCATAGGCATACCACGCTGACCTTCTATCGAGGCCATTAGTGCGGTTTCTTCGCCGCATACAAAAGCACCAGCTCCTTCCATAACGTGACATTTCATATTAAATTTGCTACCGAAAATATTGTCACCAAGAATACCCTCGGCTTCAGCATCAGCAACCGCTTTGCGAATACGCTCCACAGCCAAGGGATACTCAGCACGAACATAGACATATGCTTCATCAGCATTAACAGCTCTGGCGGCAATCATAATGCCTTCGATAACACGGTGTGGGTTGCCTTCCATTAGGCTTCTGTCCATGAATGCACCAGGGTCGCCTTCGTCACCATTACAAATTATGTATTTCTTCTTATTTTTTTCAGCCAGAGCAAACTGCCATTTCCGACCTGTAATAAATCCACCACCACCTCTGCCTCTAAGACCTGATTGTAATATTTCCTCACATACCTGCTCACTAGTCATTTCCAGAAAAGCTTTTCTTGCCGATTCATATCCACCCAAAGAAATAAATTCTTTAATTTCTTCAGGATCAATATGTCCGCATCGTCCGAGCACAACTCTGTTTTGTTTGTTATAAAATGGGATATCAACCGTTCTTGGGCAAGCGTTGCCGGAAAGTGGGTCAATATAAACGAGCCTGTCAACTACCTGACCGTTCATCAGAGTCTGTTCAACAATATCAGTTGCATCTTCTGGCTTCACATGTACATAAAGGTATCCATAAGGTTCAATACTTACCAAAGGTCCTGCCTGACAAAAACCCTGGCAGCCACTTTTTGAAATCTGAATTTCAACATTACAGTCTTCATTAGGACTATCAATGCAAGTTGAGGCTTTAATACCTTGTTTTTCAATTGCGTCTAAAATGCTTTTGTAAACATCAAGAGCACCATTTGCAACACATCCTGTTCCAGCGCAAACGATTACTCGCTGTTTAAAGTTTTGTGCTTTTTGAAGATAGTAGCTACGAATATCTTCAAGGCTGCTTTTGTTATTTGTCATTGTTCTGCTCCTTTGTCACGATCTCATCAATCAAAGATGTTGCCTTTTCAGCGTTCATTTGACCATGAACTTTACCATTTATTGTAATAACAGGTGCCAGACCGCAAGCTCCTAAGCATGAAACTGTTTCAATCGTAAAGAGCATGTCATCAGACGTTGGTTTTTCATTGCTCAGACCTAATTTCTTGTACAGAGCATCTACAATGGCTGTTGAGCCTTTGACATAACACGCCGTCCCATTGCAAACATGGATAACATATTTGCCCTTGGGTTTTAGTGCAAAATTTGCGTAAAAACTCGCAACACCAAAGACCCTCGCAGGAGGGATACCCAATGAAGTAGCAACATAGCTCTGAACTTTTTCAGGAAGATACCTGTACTCTTTTTGTATCTCCTGCAAGATTGGAATAAGTTTGTTTGGCTGATGATCATATTTGTTAATGATCTCGCAAACCTTCTCAAACTTTCGCAAATTTTTATCTGAATTACAACCCGTGCAACACATTAAGTTTGTTCCTTTAAAAAATATTTATAAATAATTAAAGCAGCTCATGTCGCTCTATTTATGTTAGTTAGTCTTTTTACCCTTAATCACAGCTGTCAGCTTGCTCGAAAGAACTGCCAGACTTGCCGCCAGATCAACTCTTTCAACTATGATGCCATTAGGTACAAGAAGCTTGGTAGGAGTGAAATTCCATATTGCTTTAATACCAGCATCGACCATTAAATTGGTTGTAGCCTGAGCAACTTCCGCAGGTACAGCCAATATGCCGATTAAGACTCCAAGCCTTTCTGTTAAATGACCCATTCGTTCAATGTCAAATACTTCTTTGTCATGAATTTTACTGCCTATCTTGCTGTAATCACAATCGAACAATGCGACGACATTCAGTCCATGTTTTTTAAACCCAGGATAGCCCGCCAAAGCCGCACCCAAATTTCCAGCTCCAACTATAAAAGCATCGCTTGTGTTGTCCCAGCCAAGGAATTTCTCAATCGCTTCGATTAGTTCTACTACAGGGAAACCTATCCTTGGTTGCCCTGTAATACCTATTCCGGCAAGGTCCTTACGAACCTGAATAGGCTCAAGATTCAATTCTTTAGCGATATACGAACTACTGATGGTAACTTGGTTATTGTCTCTGGCGTTGAAAAGTATCGACGCATAAAGAGGCAGTCTTCTAACTGTTGGCAGTGGTATGCCGGCTTTATTTTCTTCAGGCATTTTTTCTCCAATATTTCTTTTAATTTGCATGATTACACTTATAACAAACTACAAGGTTAAGTTTTCTAATTTTGTAATCAAAAAGTATTGCAATTACACATTCAAACCCTCTATTTTGAAGGTTTTAACAAATACAAAAATATCGATATATACTTATCGATATAATAATATCAAATACTTTATCGCAGTGCAATAGATTTTTGTGTTTTTTTTCACAATTTTTTTAGTTAGTACCACTTATTACTTCCCCTGAAGATGCCAAGAGGGAAAAAACTGCTAAGTCTGTGCTGAACTCTCCAATTACAAATGTCCAAAAAATGGGTTTTGACAGCGATACTCTTGATTTATTCTCTAAAACTAATATTGAAACCAGACTCACTTTATACTCACTTCACACACACTATATAAATAAACGGGACTATTTCTGGACTATTTGAGCTGTTTTTGTGGGGGAATTAGAGAAATGTATAAACAAAAAA
>CAZBKA010000106.1:0-9976 GCA_964492365.1 uncultured Pirellulales bacterium
GAAGCTGAAAGTTTGTTGATAATCTCGCGCCAATTATCGGCGAAAAGTTGTTCACCCATCATGGCAGAAAGTTTCTGTTTTCTTTGTGGAGTAATTGACCTTATCGACGGAAGATTTTTCTTAGAACTCCACAGGTTAAAAAACTCCTTAGACTCTTCTTCTTCTCTTACTTCTTCTTTATGGTCGGTAGTTTTGTCGGTATTATTACCTCTCTGCGCCGGTATCCTACCGGTAACTTTGTCGGGGGTGTACCGGTCAATTTGTCGGTACTCGGAACCGGCTGATTTGTCGGTATTATTACCGGTTATTTTGTCGGTAACAAAAATAAGACAACGATCATTTTTTCCAGTGCCAATGTCACGGATAAAACCATCTTTTTTCAGACTTGATATTGCCCGTTCAACACTGCGTACATCGACCGAAAAAAGAGTTGCCAGTTTACTGTTTGAAACCCTCAGTCCGTTGTCGCCAAAACCATGTACCAGTCCCAGAATACAAACCCTATAAAGCCCCTGAACATTCAACTTAAAAACATCAGGGTGGATTCTTACAGTGGATAATTCTTTCACAGTATTACTCCTTTCTGGCAGCCTTTTGAAATGTTGTCCATCACACGTGGCAATATTTGTCCCAGGCGTTCAGGCTCGCCATATCTTCGCTTTGGCAACATTGGCATCGGTCTTATGTGTTTACCAAGTTGATCACGTTCCGTATACGAGCAACCTTTCATCAAAAGGCTGATTTGGCGATTAGATTCAATTACAGTTTCCCGATCGTTCATCTGCCGCCTCCGTCCTCTGCCAATTTTTGTATAAGTTTATCTAAAGATAATTCCCGAAATTTTGGGTATTGGCCTATCTGCACAGCTTGTAAACCCAGGGCCATTAGCCTCGCCTTGTGTCTACTGAGCGATCTGGTACTCATATTTAAGCGCTGGGCAGTTTCCAAACGGGATAAAAGTCTCTCAGGCATGTTGACACCTCCCTTTACAATCACTGTTAAACTTTGGGGCAAAGATCCGCTCCTGATGGATTCGGATTCCGTATAGCCCCTGTTTGATAGCAGCAAGCTGCTTATCATCAAATAGACGAGTGATGCCAACTTGGCATTCTGGTTTGATGCGGAATTTGCGGATGATGTACGCCACCCGTTGAGGGGGTTCGCCGAAATGCTCAGCGATTTGTGAAACAGTAAACAAGTTTGACATTTTAAAATCCTTTGTAAAAAACAACATTCATTTGAAAGTTGTTTAAAACGCAGGAGTTTGCGCAGGTGCGCAAAGGGGCATGTGTTTGTAACTGCTTTTTAGAAAATGACTTAAAAAATCTAAAAAAATATTACTGCGCAGGTAAAGACGCAGTGATTTGATTGTTAATCCATCTGGTCAACTGAAAAATCCAGTAGCTTCTGTGCTTCTCTTAAAAGCTCCTTGGCTTGGGTATCGGTTACATTCAGTCTTTGGGCTATCAGCTGGATTGTTGGGTATTCAACGTTTTTTTCTGATTTATATTTTTGGAACATTCCGTAAATATCAAGATGTTCTGCTCGAATTTCTTGGCTGCTAATAGCGTCCATATTTCCGTCAGAGTCTTTCCAGCCCTGTTTGGAGATATATCTTTCTCTTAGCTGTTTACGCATTTTCCAAGCAGGTACAGTACGAACACTTCCAGCGGTTGATTCGACCATTTTTGCTATTTCTTCTGAGTTTGCCTTTGGGTGTTTGATTAGAGAGTTGGCAACTTTTACATTTAAGGTTCTTGCTGAATCCTTGGTTATTTGTTTTGTTTCTATCTCTTGATGTGGAAGTAATTTTTTTGCATCAATAACTTTTTCAAACGCCATGTGCGTCATTGCCAGAAAATCATTGATATTTTCAGAAAATAACCATGCAACTTTGGAATAATCTCTACCGTACCAATCCGGCTCAGTTTTCCAGGGAATATTTGCTAATTCACACAGGTCAGTTTTCTTTTCATGAGCATCAGGGTCAGTCAACAGCCATACAAGCAAAAGCACACACCTACAGTCACTTTCTGATAAAAATTCATCCTCGATATATTTTTCAACCCAGTAATTACGAATACCAGCTGAACGTACAAATAAATCTTTTGCAGGTTTTCGATTAAGCTCTTTGATCTTACTTCTTATTTCGTCATCGTAGCCTGAAACAGACTTTCCCTTAATTCTCCTGAACATAAGAAGTTTTTTTAGATCACCGCGTTGTCTTTTCCAATAACCATCAACAGAACAGTATTCATCAAGTGTCTTACCAGCGGCCACATAATCCTTAGTGTTAGCCAGAATGTCGTTGCTGATACTATTAAAAAACTTATGGTCATCTCCAGTTATTTTGTCACCGACGTTATCCTCAATCTTGAATTCAGGTTCACTATTTTGATTACCGCCTGTAGTCATCTTTGACGTTCCATTAATAAGTTTTATTGGCTTTTCCAGTATTTCGTTAAGACTTGAGCGACCTTGGCTACCAAGTCCACATATTGTCAGCATAACTGTAACAAACAAAGACCTAACGGGCAATTCTCATCTCGATATTGACTGAAAAATGTCACTTTCAATAGGTGTGGGGGTGATGTAAGCATGTTCATAGGTCGCCAAATCACACCAACGGAGATGATATTGAGGTTGCGTGACTTTATTAGACATAAAGGCCATTTTCCAAGCAGAAATTAAAGATTGACTGCATCTTAAGAATGGCTATGATGTTACCATTCCTTTATGTTTTTATTGAACAAGATTTCAGGGAGTAAAAAAATGCAGGGAAAGCAAATTATTTGAGGATAAGATGGCGAAAGACAACAACGGCAGGACAGAAAATTTTGAAAAGACGCTTTTTAAGGCAGCGGATAAGCTGCGGAAAAATATTGATGCTGCTGAATATAAGCATATCGCACTTGGGCTTGTTTTCCTCAAATACATTTCCGATTCATTCGAGGCTCTTCATAACAGGCTCATTGAGGGTAAAGGCGAATACAAAGGTGCCAATCCAGAGGACATTGACGAATATAAGGCTGAAAATGTTTTCTTTGTTCCCTCTAATGCCCGCTGGTCATATCTTTATGGCAGAGCGAAACTGCCAGGTATTGGCAAAGATATTGACGATGCAATGGAAGCCATAGAGAAAGTAAATCCTACTCTCAAAGGCATACTGCCTAAGGTCTATGCTCGTCCCAATCTTGATAAGGCGGCTCTTGGCGGCCTGATAGACCTTATTGGAAATATCGCTTTAGGTGACGAAGCGGCAAAAAGTAAGGACATCTTAGGTCGGGTCTATGAATATTTCCTTGGCGAATTTGCCAACGCTGAAGGCAAAAAAGGCGGTCAGTTCTATACTCCAAAATCAATAGTCCGTATTATGGTTGAAATGATAGAGCCTTATAAAGGCAGAATATACGACCCATGCTGTGGATCAGGCGGAATGTTCGTAATGAGTGAAAAGTTTCTCGAATCCCATCAGTGCAAAATAGACGATATTGCCATCTATGGCCAGGAATCCAACCAGACCACATACCGTCTTTGTCGAATGAATTTAGCTATTCGGGGCATTGACGGCTCAATGGTAAAATGGAACAATGAAGGCTCTTTTCTTAACGATGCTCATAAGGATTTAAAAGCTGATTTTATTCTTGCTAATCCTCCCTTTAATGACAGCGACTGGTCAGGTGAGTTATTAGCCAAAGACCCACGCTGGAAATATGGTATTGCCCCCGCAGGTAACGCCAACTACGCCTGGCTTCAACATATGATTTATCATTTATCCCCAAAAGGAATAATGGCTTGCGTGCTCGCAAACGGGTCACTTTCGAGTCAGACCAATAATGAAGGTCAGATACGCCAGCAGTTTATCGAAAATGATCTTGTCGATTGCATTGTCGGATTACCTAAGCAGCTTTTCTATAATACCGGTATTCCTGCCTGTATATGGTTTATCTCACGCAAAAGAACTGGCAACGGCGACCGCAAGAGAAGCGGGGAAATTCTTTTTATTGATGCCGGTGAAGTTGGATTTATGAGAGACCGGACACACAGAGAGTTTGCTGATGAAGATATTGAAATGATTGCCGAAACTTACCGCAACTGGCGAAGCAAAGGCGGGAAATATAAAGATATTACTGGATTCTGCAAATCTGCTAAATTAGAGGAAATCCAGAAGCATAATTTTGTCCTCACACCTGGGCGATATGTCGGTATCAAAGATGAGATTGACGATGGTATCCCTTTTGAAGACAAAATGAAACGATTGACTGATGAACTGGCTGGGCAGTTTGAGGAAGAAAGCAAACTTAACAAGGCGATAAAGAAAAATCTGGAGGGGCTGGGATATGGCCGCTGAAAAAGCAGAAAAAAACCAAACCATAGCAATTTTTGCAGGTGCGCAAATCCGCCGTCATTGGGACGAGGAAAAAGAGCTTTGGTATTTTTCTGTTTCCGATGTTATAGCCGTCTTGACCAGGAGTGTTGACCCTGTGGCATATTGGCGTAAATTGAAGGAAAGATTGCTCAAGGAAGGCGGAAATGAAACCGTGACAAAATGTCACGGGTTGAAAATGATTGCCAAGGACGGGAAAATGCGTCTTACTGATGCAGCTGATACGGAAACGATGCTTCGCCTGATTCAATCCGTTCCCTCACCAAATGCCGAACCGTTCAAGCTTTGGCTGGCTCGTGTTGGGTATGAACGATTAGAAGAAACCGCCGATCCGGAACTGGCCATTAATCGTGCACTTAAAACCTATCTACAAAAAGGATACAGCCAGGATTGGGTCAATCAAAGATTAAAAAGCATTGAGATTCGCAAAGCCCTTACTGATGAATGGGAAAAGCGAGGGGCCAAAGAGGGATTGGAGTTTGCCATTTTGACTGATGAGATTACCAAAGCCTGGACAGGGATGACGACCAGAGAATACAAGAAGCATAAAAATCTCAAGAAAGAAAATTTGCGGGACAATATGACCAATCTGGAACTGGTTTTGAATATGCTGGCGGAAACCGCCACAACGGAAATTTCCGAAAATCGAGAGCCGAAAAATCTGGAGGAAAATAAAACAGTGGCTCGCCAAGGCGGAAGCGTGGCGGGCAATGCTCGCAAAGAAATAGAAACCAAAACCGGCAAAAGCGTTATAACAAATAAAAACGCAAAAATGTTGCGTCCAAGAGATAAGAAAAAATTGGAATAACTATGGCAGATCAAACTTCTATAATTCCAAATAACTGGAAAGAAACAACGCTGGGAAAGGTAGCTAAAGTCCAAACGGGGCCATTTGGAAGTCAACTTCATAACGAAGACTATGTTTCCGTGGGTACACCCATGATTACAGTAGAAAATTTAGTTAATGATCATATTAATCACTCTTCAGATACTCCTAAAGTTTCAGCGGAAGATAAGGCAAGATTAGCACGATACATACTTCACGAGGGTGATATTGTTTTCAGCAGGGTTGGTTCTGTTGATAGGTGTGGCTATGTATCAGCAAAGGAAAATGACTGGCTTTTTTCAGGTCGTTTGCTACGAGTACGCCCAGCAAAAGAAATGTTTAATAAGTATGTTTTTTATTGGGTGTCACAGCAACAGGTAAAAGAATATGTTAGGAAAATCGCTGTTGGTGCAACAATGCCTTCAATAAATACTGACTTATTATCACAATTGCCTATTTCCTTTCCCCCTCTCCCTGAGCAAAAAGCCATTGCTGCTATTCTTTCAAGTTTTGACGACAAGATAGAATTACTGCGGCGGCAGAATAAGACCTTAGAAAATATCGCCCAGGCGATTTTTAAAGAGTGGTTTGTAAATTTCAAAGTTAATGGCAAAAAGTTAAAAATAAACAGCAAAACCAGCCTGCCCGAAGGGTGGAGAATGGGAAAATATGGGGAATTGGCAGATGTAACAACTGGCAAAGGATTAAAACAAGAATTTATAAAAGAAAAAGGCAAGTATTCTATATTGGGTGCAAATGGCGAATTAGGAAAGACTGACAGTTATCTGTTTGATGAAGATTTGATTTTGACAGGCAGAGTAGGAACTTTGGGGACTATTTATATTTCCAGAGGTAAGACGTGGATATCGGATAATGTTTTAATTTCAAAACCTCTGTTCGCCGAAAGCTTTTACTTTGTGTATTTCAATTTAAAAAAGTGCAATTTTGAAAGCTTAAATCGTGGAAGTACTCAGCCGCTAATTACGCAAACAGATTTAAAGAACGTTGAAATTATTATTCCGCAAAAAGAAGTTTTAGAATCTTGGCATAATGTTGTCTCATCACTGTTTTTTAAGATTTACAATAATGATTTCCAAATCCAAACCATTTCAAAGTTGCGAGATGCCCTTTTGCCGAAACTGATGCGGGGAGAAATAAGAATAACAGGATTGTGAAAAACTAAATATAAGGAATGAAAAAATGCTTACTATAAAAAACTTTAATCATTACTCTTTTGCTGTTGGTTCAAAGCATGTTCGTGCCTTTTCAATTGATAATAATTCAGGAGTAATCGCTGATTATGTTTTAGGTATTTGCAGTGTACAAGAGAGCCATTTCCCAGAGAAGTTCTATGAAAAAATTGGATTTAGTGCAGATGGAATAGAACTTGCGTCAACGGATGAGACACAGAGATTTATTGCAACACGCGACAAACTTTTGTTATCAGAACGTACTGCTAAAATAGGACAATCGTTCCCCGGTACCCAACAGACTTTTAATAGAGCAAAATATATAATGCCAAATGTGCTCTCTTTTATGAATAAACCCAAAGCTATATTTTTGGGGATGGTATGGCAATATACTGAATCACAAATGAGGCCAAGGGAAAAGTGGAATCATCCTGCTGCAAGTGATTTGATGGAGAAAACAATCAAGTTTTCTTTAGATAGTAAGGAACACCCTTCTGAGATAAACGTTAAATTAACATACAGAAGAAAGCTTGCAGAAAGCTTTGTAACAAAAGGAAAAGATGATTATGTAAACATCATATTTAGTGTTTTTGATGCCAAAGTCGCCGATCTTTGGCCGTCGAAAGATGAGCGAGTATCTGAAGAAGAGAACCAACCTCGTCTAATGTGCATTACGATTGATGTTCAAAGAATGTTAAATCCACATATTCTTTTGAGCCCACAGGTTTTTGATGATCATTTTGATTATTGTAATAAAACAATAAAGCCCAGTATAGAACAAATGTTGGAGAAAATTGGCTTTGAGCAACAATAAGAAAAAAAAGTCAGGTTCCAGAGCAAAGACGCAACACGAACAAGTCTTATACAATGTCTTAGAAAAGACTGCTCCAAGTGCCGGTACTACTGTTCCCGAAGAAGTAGACGAGAGCTCTTTTCAGGGGAAGATTGCACAAGTGGAATATATGCAACCACAAAAAGAAAGACATCGGATATTTACACCAGACGAGATACAAGCCGCAAAAAAACCGGCGTGGATATCATTGGTCCCTATTGTTGTGGCAGTGATTGCTCTGGCTTTTTGGGCAGGAAAGCTCCAAATGCGGGTCGAGACCAATGATTCTTCGATTGAAAAGATTGGAAGCAAAGTTGATAATATTGACAAACGTATTGACGAACGAATCAACGAATTGCGTATATCTATGGCTAAGATAGAGAGTGCTAATTCGGTAGGCAAGAATACTCAGTCTGATTATCAGACACTTAAGGCGGAATTAGCCAATCTCCAACAGGCTGTGAGAAATATGGAGACAATAAGTGAAAAACGTTCCGATGAAATAAGACAGCTAATAGTAAGAATGAGTGTTTTAGAGAAAACCTCAACTAATGGTAAACTATGACCCCTATATTTGAATCACATATTGAAGAATTTGTAATAGAGCTTCTGCAAGGCCAGGGCTATGATTATTTATCGCCTGAAAGTCAGGAGTTGGAGCGTCCTAATTTAGGTGAAGTTGTTCTTAAGGAACGGCTTAGAAATGCTATTGATACGCTGAACCACAGCATCCCTGATGAAGCCAAAGAGCAGGCGTTGCGTCAGGTTCTTAATCTGCCGAGCCAGAACCTTATCGATAATAACGAAGCCTTTCATAAGATGATGACAGATGGTATTGCTGTTGAATATATGTCTGATGGCAATATAAAAGGCGATACCGTCAGGCTGGTTGATTTTAACGATATTTTAAATAACGACTTTATTGTCTGTAACCAGTTCACGGTTATCGAGAACAATATCAATAAACGTCCCGATGTGGTTTTATTTGTAAATGGTTTGCCGTTAGTAGTAATCGAGCTTAAAAACCCTGCTGATGAAAATGCCACTGTAGCAAAGGCATTTACTCAACTTCAAAATTACAAGAATGCTGTTCCATCACTTTTCCATTATAACGGCATTTTGATTGCCTCTGATGGTTTCGATGCAAAGGCGGGGACAATATCAAGCGATATTGAAAGATTTGCTGCCTGGAAAAGCATTGACGGTGTAAGGGAAGATGAGGCAACAGTACCACAGATCGAGACTCTTATTAAAGGTATGCTCAGAAAAGATGTCCTTCTGGATTTGATAAAGCAGTTTACAGTATTTGAGAAATCTCAAAAGACAGATGCTATAACAGGCTTATCCAGTATTATTTCGATAAAGAAATTATCCGCATATCATCAGTATTTTGCAGTCAATAAAGCGGTTGAATCGACAATTTCAGCGACAGATGTAAACGGAAGCAGAAAAGCAGGTATTGTCTGGCATACTCAGGGAAGCGGCAAGAGTCTTTCAATGGTATTTTATACTGGTAAGATTGTTTTAAAGCTTAATAATCCGACGGTGGTCGTAATTACTGATAGGAACGATTTGGACGACCAGTTGTTTGATACCTTTGCCGGATGCCGACAGTTATTAAGACAGGAACCTGTTCAGGCTCAGGACAGAGACGATTTAAAGAAACTTCTAAGGGTTGCAGGCGGCGGGATTATTTTTACTACCATTCAGAAATTCTCACCTGATGGCGGCTCAACAATTTATGAATGCCTCTCTGAGCGGAGAAACATAGTCGTTATTGCAGATGAAGCTCACAGAAGTCAGTATGGCTTTGGGGCAAAGAATATAACAGACAAGAACGGCGGAGTGAGAACTTCTTATGGCTTTGCAAAGTATTTGAGGGAGGCTCTGCCAAAAGCCTCATTTATTGGCTTTACCGCAACACCTATAGAGGGAAAGGATATATCTACTCCTGCTGTTTTCGGCAATTATATTGATATTTATGATATTGAGCAGTCAATAGCGGATAAGGCGACTGTAGCGATTTATTATGAATCGAGACTTGCAAAAGTTCATTTAAAGCCTGATGAAGCAGAGATGCTTGATGAGGAAGTAGAGGCTGTTACTGAAGGTCAGGACAATGCCGCATCAGAAAAGGCAAAGGCAAAATGGACTCAGCTTGAGGCTATTGTCGGTCATAAAGAGAGAGTAAAAATCGTTGCAGCCGATATTATTGACCATTTCGAGAAACGCCAGGATGCTCTTGAAGGCAAAGCAATGATTGTCTGCATGAGCAGAAGAATTGCAGTTCTGCTGTATGATGAAATTGCCAAATTGAGACCTGTTTGGCATAACAGCGATAAACGAAAAGGTGTTATTAAAATTGTTATGACCTCCTCTTCATCTGATCCTGAGAACTGGCAAATGCACAGCACAACAAAGCAGGACAGAAAAGAGATTGCTGAGAGGTTCAAGAATATAGAAGACAGTTTGAAGATTGTTATTGTCTGCGATATGTGGCTTACGGGTTTTGATGTTCCTTGTCTGCATACGATGTATATTGACAAGATGATGACAGGTCATAACCTTATGCAGGCGATAGCAAGGGTAAACAGGATATTCAGAGACAAACCAGGCGGTCTTATTGTTGATTATATCGGTATTGCATCTGATTTGAAAAATGCTCTTGCTACTTATACTCAAAGCGGAGGAAAAGGCACTCCGGCACTCGATCAGGAACAGGCTGTTGCGTTAATGTTTGA
>CAZBKA010000107.1:0-9874 GCA_964492365.1 uncultured Pirellulales bacterium
AAATCTGCTGAAAAATGGCGGAGTGTAAATGAATGGCACCCCGCTTTTGAATGGGATAATCCTGTGGGGACGAGTTTCCCGTTTTTGGTGATCTATATTATTTCTCTGGCTCTGCCGATATTGTGGCTCATCAGTTCGCTTCTTAAACCAAGAATGCTGAAAGCTCCAAAAGATGAGATGGATCGCCAGCAAAAATTCTTTGATATTATGCAAAAGCTGTTTGTATGTCTCGCCGCTGTATTTATTGGTTGGACAGTTTGCATTGCGTTCTCTTTTTTAAGTCTTGATTTTGCAAGCTTTGCGATATGTGCATTATTTGTTCTGATTATTCTTCTCAGTGTTTACAAGAACGTTCATTGCATATATGCAGCCGCAATTTTAGCTTTTGTCGCCGTTATATTTTCAGATAAAGCGGATGGATATACAGGTCGCTATATTTATTCATTTTTGATATTGCCAGCATACGTACTTACTGCAATGGTTCTTTCCGGTGTTTCTAAAAAAGTTGATTTTAAAAATTTTAACATAGTTTTTGTTGCAGGTGCTTCAGCCATAGTAATGGCCGTAACATTAGGGATATTGAGTGATCACTTCACTGCAAAAACGTTCGCCGGAAAACTCAATGAATTATGGACACTTCAGCGGCCATGGACTCCTGTTTACGAGGGCAAAGAAGCGTTGAATCGCAATCAGCTTTTCCCCGTACTTTATTTACTGAATTTTCTTTCAATAATTATATGGTTCAACTTCGATGCGATAAAGAAAATTTTTACTGCTAACCAGTTGGTTGAATCTGTGGAAATTAAGGATACGGAAATTAAGCAGGAAAATTATGTATCTCGACCGATTGACCTGGCGATGGTAGTTATTGCTGCTTTAACGATATATATGGCCATACGAAGCAGAAGATTTATTACTATTTCAGCGGTAGCTGCATGTCCGGCAATCGCTATGATCGTAACGGAGATTGTCAAATCAGTCGCATCTTCCAATAACTATTTCAGAAATAAAAAATTTACGCTGCCTTGTCTGACGAATAATGTAAAGGCTTTTCTAATAGTTCTTGCTGCTGTTGCTGTACTTGGTTTTGGCACCTGGTGGTCGCTTAAATATAAATATGTCTACCTTGATTCCTGGCCAACAGATAGCAAATACAATTCCGTATTTATCAGGATGACTGCTTCTGATGCTAAGCCTTTCTATGTTTGCAAATTTATTAAGGATAACCATTTGCAAGGCAATATGTTTAATTACTGGACAGAAGGGGGATTTATTGCCTGGGGACAGGAGCCTGACAAAGAAACGGGAAAGACACCTTTACAGCTCTTCATGGACGGCAGGGCACAAGCTGCTTACGACCGAAAGGCTTTTGACACTTGGACTGCAATCATGAGCGGCGGTCCTGAAGTTCGTAATGTTATGCTCAGAAAAAAGAAATTTGAAAATGCTGATTATGTAAAGGTTGGGAACTGGGTTAATACTCAGCTTAAAGGACACGATGTTTGGATCGTGATAATGCCAGCTGCTCAGTTTGACACCCCCATGTTCAAAGGGTTGGAACATAACCAGGATTGGAGACTTGTATTTTTTAATGATAAACAAAAGGTACTCGTTGATATCACCACCGAAAGAGGCAAAAAACTCTTTGATGGTATATATGACAATACCACGGTATATCCGACTGAGTTTACGAAAAATATTATCTTGGCGCATAATCTCATGCTTTATGGACAAGGTGATAGTGCTAAAATGTCTGCTTTTGAATTTGCCAAACAGGCTTTTAAATTGTATCCATCTCAATTATCAGTTATGGAATTAATCAGGGCCGAATCAGGGATGCCTCAGGTAAGAGAGGAAGTAAAAACGATTTTACAAAGCTTTTTTGATGATTTTATTGCCAATCAGAAAGATTATATAAATCAGGATGGCTATCACCATAAAGCAGTAGTTGCCATGATTGTTTGTGATTATTTACGTAACATTAGCATAAATCAAGAGAACAAGGATACCAGTAATTTTTATGTCGGGAAAAAGAAGGAAATCGCAGATGAATTAAGGGTAATTCGTGATGGAAAGAGGTGGTAATCGTGACTGAAGACTTATCTAAAATTGATAGCCCGACAGACAAAAAACCTGTTTCTATCAGTGTATTTTTCCCCTGCTATAACGAGCAGGATAATGTCGCTGCTACTGTAACAAAAGCTGTCGATGTGCTGCAAAAAATTGATGCTGACTATGAAATTATTGTAGTTAACGATGGCAGTAAGGATAACACAAAAAAAATTGCTGAGCAGCTGTCACACGAAAATGCTCGCATAAAAGTGGTTACTCATCCGACAAATCTTGGTTATGGTGCTGCTCTGCAGTCTGGGTTCAAAGCTGCTGCCAAAGAACTCGTCTTTTATACAGATGGCGATGGGCAGTTTGATATAAAAGAGATGGTGCCATTGCTCAGCCTTATAAAACAATATGATATTGTCAGTTGTTACAGAATCAAACGTCAGGACAACGTTATTCGTAAGTTAAATGCATGGTGCTGGACTAGGCTTGGGTGTTTTCTTTTTAATATGAAAATCCGTGACGTCGATTGTGCTTTCAAGCTCTATAAACGGCAGATTTTTGACAACATAAAGATGTCCAGTACCGGAGCGCTTATTGACACTGAAATTCTCGCCCGTGCGATTCGTAAAGGATACAAGATTACCCAGACAGGCGTTCATCACTATCCCAGAACCGCTGGTCAGCAAACTGGCGCAAATATCAAAGTCATACTACGAGCATTTAAAGAGCTTTTCAAGCTCCATAGACAAATAAAGAACGAGAGTTAACTTAACATATTTTCGATAGTTCTCTGTCCCATGATAAATTGTGCTTATGCCTGTTGCTTAATAATGTTGAAATTGCTAATATTACAGTGATGAATAGTGAAAATGTTAATTTGTTTGTTTATGGCTCACTTAGGGAGCCGCAGATTTTTAAGTCAGTATCGGGTTTGAACTTTACTCTGTCGCAGTCGGAAGTTGACGAGCGTAACTTGTTTGCTGAACCTGCCTTTTTGCCTGGACACAGGAAAGTCAGCCCTGACAATGTTTATTTTTATGCCATTGCCGCTGAGGCATCGAAGATAGAGGGATTTGTCATTCACAATGTTCCTGTCCTGGCAATGAAAGAGGTAGATAAATATGAGGGCAAGCGATATTTCAAGGAGACTGTAAAAGTTAATACCGCTGTCGGACTTGTTGAAGCCAAGGCTTACCTCGTCAGTCATGAATCTATGAAAGAGCATTTCGGGGATCGTTTTCACGTTAATCTTATTCATGAACTTTGGTTAAGAAAACGGATTGAGGGGTTCTTAAAAACACATACCAGACCTGGTGATGAAACGCCAGATGCTGAAATAGAACGACGTGCACATAGGGAACTGCTGGCAACCACAGAACGTGACTTGGTAATGAGTCACTATCGTGCCGATGCTGTCAGCGATTATTTTCTTGAGCACGAACTCGACAGGCCCATCCCCAGCATTAAGCATTTATATGATGATCCTGCTGCAAAGCCGTTTATTAAAAATTACCTCGCCTTAGTTATTAAGCAGGTTATACTTAATCAGCTTGACGAAAAGATACAGACTAATTTTCGTTTTGACCTCGAACATATGTATGGCACAGAGAGGTATTTCAAAAGATCCGTCAGCCTTTTAGTATCGCTTCATATTATTAATTCGATTAAAAATTCGGTGGATATGCTGATCTGCAAAGGTCTTGAAACGATGCCTTATGAGAAATACGATCTCATAGACTATGTGAAATATGCCGTCCAGGCCGCTGATAGTGTTTTTGATATCCGTGTTGCTGCTAATTCTTTGGAAAGAGTTAAAGCAAACAAACAGCCAGGATTGGTACCATTAGGTGCAGAAATTGAGTTAAGCAATCTGGGCGCTCTTGCAGTTAAATCGGATGCACAAGGCAAAAAAGATGAAGTTTATGATGGGTTCAAATATTTTACTGATTTCCATCTGGATGAGCTATCATGGAAGCTTGGTGGTTATGTTGATGACCATCATGGTGTGACAGAAAAGAAAAGAAAAACAGGGTTCTTTGAACTCGCACCTGGAAGATTAAACATTGCCGGTGAACTTTCAAGACCAGCAACATCTGATCCTTGGCTTTTAAGTTCCCTCATATATGAAATAGTCAATTTTTATGATGTCAAACCGCACAGCCTGCATCTGTCGTTCCAATTACGTAAACGACAGATAGACACACAAAAAATACTTCCGCTTGGTTTTGTGAAATGTTTACTTGTCCTCGGCGGAGGAGTAGAACGTAAAGATTCTGGTAAAATGTGGGTTTCTCGAATCGGAAATGGTGAAATAATACAGAACACTTTGGGGGAAGAGTTGGTTTTCGCCAGAACAAGCAAAAGAAAATGGTTTCTGGGTGAGACGGGAATTGGTGATAAATCGCCAACTCAGGCAATAACCTGTATTCAGCAGTATAAATTTATCAGGCTTGAAAGACGTGCGAATTATGAACCCTTGATAATGTGCCTTAAAGGTTTGCAGATGTCTTACAACCCAGCTGATTATTTGAAAGCAGAGCAGTTGATCCATAATAAAAAACTTCGCCAGCAGTACGAAGAACTCAAAAAATGGGCTGCTGTACCTGAGAAAATTACTAATCAGACAATAAGCAGGTTCATAAAAGCAGTATATAATGGGCTGATGAATGAGGTTCACAATAAACCAATACATAAACTGCATTATATTGATTGGGCGGTAAACGCTATCGACGTTCAATTACGCATATTTAACAAGAACGTTGCGGATCAATAACGAACAATTGCTGTTTGTATCTTACTTATCAAATCAAAAGATTATAAAACTATTGAATAAAACCTGTATTTAGCTTACAATCCTGACTCAATTATTATGACTGAAAATAAGAAAAACATTTTAATAGTTAAGCCAAGCGCTTTGGGCGACATAATCATGGCATTGCCGGCTTTGTCGGCTTTGCGAAAAAAGTTCCCACAGGCTAAAATAAGCTGGCTTGTCAGACCGGAATTTGCTGATATACTTCGCCAGCATCCGCTTGTCGATGAGGTTATTTTATTCGACAGAAAATTTTTAGGAAAAGCTTGGTACAACATAAAAGCATTATCCGCGATTTTTGCTTTAATAAAAACACTTCGCGACCGGAATTTTGATTTAACCGTTGATTTGCAGGGGCTTTTCAGAACCGCTGGTCTTTGCTGGCTTAGCGGATGTAAAAAAAGATTTGGGATGGCCGATGGACGCGAATTTGCCCCGATTTTTTATACTGATAAAATAACACCAGGCGACGATGCTGTCCACATGGTCGATTACTATCTGAAAGTTGCTCATGCAGCAGGGGGGGACATCAGTCAGATAGATTTTGCCATTCCTCAAAATTACCAGGCAGACATCGCGATAGATAACCTTCTCAAAAAGCATAATATCACTCGTGGTAATTATGTCGTTCTTATGCCGGGTTCTGCTCATCAGGATAAATGCTGGTCTGTAGACAGATTTGCAGCCGTTGCTGATAAAATAAAAACACAGTTTGACTTTGATGTTATTGCGGTTGGTTCAAAATCTGAAAAGCCTCTCTGCGACAACCTCATCGCCGCCGCAAAAAGCCATGTGATAAATCTTGCCGGGCAAACAAATATCTCCGAGCTTGTATCTCTGATCAGAGGTGCGAAACTGGCGATTACTAACGATACTGGTCCAGGTCACATTGCCGTAGCATTAGGGGTAGAGGTTGTATTTTTGTTTGGACCTTCCAACCCTGCTCGTATCGGTCCTTATAAGAAAGATGATAGTTTTATCGCCGTTGCCGTCGATAGCTGGCAGCGAGAATTTAGAAGCAGTGACCCAAAATATTGTATCGATGCGATTACTGTTGAGCAGGTTTACGAAAAAGTATCGAAGAAATTAAAAAAAATAGTTACATCCAACTGATTTCAACAGTTATCTAAGGCATTGACATGGTAATAGAAAAACACGAAAGAACAAAATTTGAGAATGCTATGCGGTTTCTCAAGTTCCGTGTTTTACACGTCAACGATTCCCCTAAAAGTATCGCAATGGGGGTTTGCTTAGGGGTATTTGTTGCCTGGACACCAATCTTAGGTGTTCATATGATGACAGCACTTTTTTTAGCTGTCATTGCTAAAGCTAACAAACTTGTATCTGTATTGACCGTATGGGTCAGCAATCCTTTTACATATCTTCCGATGTGGTCTTTAGGATACATGGTTGGTAGGACTCTGACTAAAATATTTAATGGCACCGCTGTCGATCAGCCGCAGGATATAACTCAGCATGTGAGCAGTTTCAGCATGGTAGAAATTTTCAGCAGATTTTTCGAGATAGCACTCTGGAAAGAAATAGCCTCTTCTTTATGGTCTAAAGGCATAGAGCTTTGGATAGGCTGTTTGATACTTGGTACAATATCCGCAATTGCAGGTTATTTTTTAACGTATTATCTTATTGTCAAACACAGAAAAAAAAATCCTCACAGACGTTTTGCAAGTCATCTGTGAGGATATATACTTATTTTTCCAAAATCAGCTCTTTCTTACAACGTCTGCGCATCTTTCACAAAGCTCCGGATACTCACTGTCGGTCCCTACGCTGGACCAGAAGTTCCAGCAGCGGTCGCACTTTTTATGACTGCTCTTGCTCGCCTTAACCTGAGTTGCACAATCGCTCTTTTCAAGTTTGATTTCACTTACAATGCAAAGAGCCGCAAAGTTTTCCAACCCCAAGCCATTCAGCACTGTAATAAGTTTTTCATCATTGGTCTTAACTGTTATCGTAGCTTCCTGATTACTTGTAATCTCTTGGTTTTTCCTGAGCTGTTCGAGCTCTCTAAGGACAGCATCCCTCAGCGACATGATTTGTTTCCACTTTTCCTCTGATGCCTTATAATCGATTGAATCATCGACTTTAGGCATAGAAGCAAGGTGCACCGTATCAACGTTTTCAGATTTGAACTTCATAGCTTCCCATGCTTCCTCAGCCGTATGTGCCAGAATAGGAGCAAGCATTCTTACCATGCTGTCTAGAATTTTCTGCATAACCGTCTGAGAGCTTCTTCTAACCTGGCTGTCAGCCTTATCACAATAAAGTCTGTCCTTCAGCACATCCATATAAATACTGCTCATTTCAACCGTGCAGAAATTATATAAATTCGTAAACACTTTATGGAATGCAAAACTGTCATAGCTTTCTGTCACGCTGGCAATAAGTTTCTGAAGCTGCTGCATTGCCCATTTATCTAATTCGCTCATATTCTCATATGCAACTGACATTGTAGCAGGATTAAAATCATCGATATTGCCCATGAGATATCGCATGGTATTTCTGATTTTTCGATACGCATCCTGCATCCTGCCGATAAGCTCATCACTGCATCGCATATCTTCCTGATAATTGACGCTTGAAACCCATAGTCTCAAAACATCGGCGCCGTATTTTTCAATCTCTGTTATTGCGCTGACATAATTCCCCTTGGATTTTGACTGCTTCATACCGAATTCATCGACAGTAAAGCCGTGTGTCAAAACCGATTTAAATGGAGGTTTACCAGTCGCACCCAAAGCAGGTAGCAATGAAAGCTGGAACCAGCCCCTGTGCTGATCTGACCCCTCAAGATAAAGATCAACCGGAACTTCCCAGCCCGCATTTCTCGCAACACTGTGCCAGCTGCACCCTGATTCGAACCATACATCAAAAATATTTTCTTCTTTCTCCAGGTCATCATAACTGAACCCGTCCGGCAGTACGAAACCTTCACCGAGTATTTCTTTAGGCGTATCAGAGAACCAGCTGTTGGAGCCTTTCTGCCCGATATGCTCAGCAACCGCCAGAACAGATTCTTTCGTCATCAGGGTTTTTCCTGTTGAAGTTATAAACGATGGGATTGGAAGTCCCCATGTTCTCTGTCTGCTTATGCACCAGTCAGGCCTTGATTCCAGCATCCCGCGGATACGTTTTTCGCCCCATGATGGAATCCATTTTACATCACTCGTCTGGTCCAGTGCCAGACTTCGGAGGCTCTTGCCGTATTCCGGTATTTCTCTGTCAACACTAATAAACCACTGCTCCGTTGCGCGGAAGATAACCGGCATATGGCTTCTCCAGCAGTGCGGATAGCTGTGAACGATTTTTTCTTCTGCCACAAGCAGATTAAGTTTCTCCAGATAGCCGTTGACTTCACGCTCTACCTTAAGAACATTTTTGCCGACAAGCCACTCTGGAACACTGTCATCATAATTACCCTGATCATCAACCGGAGAATAAACCGCCAGTCCATATTGCTGCCCAGCCAGATAGTCATCACTTCCATGTCCCGGAGCCGTATGAACCAACCCCGTTCCATCTTCAGTGGTGACATAATTCGTGCAAATTACCATATAGGCATCTTTGTCTGTTGGATTTTTCTTGATGAATGGGTGCTCATAATAAAGCCCTTCGAATTCTGCACCCTTTACAGTTTTTTTGCTGATACTGTATTTACCTTCTTCCAGACGTGCTGCTTTTACAACAGCCTTTAATCTGTCAACGCCCACAATCGAAACAAATTTCTGCCCAGCCTTTTCATAACTCAAAGCTGCGTACTCCAGAGATGGATGTACCGCAACTGCCAGATTTGCTGCCAATGTCCAGGGCGTAGTTGTCCAGATCATAAAGCATACTTTCCCATCACAGTCGCTGTCAACCAACCCCAGTTTCTTTAGTTTTTCACAGCTTGCTGTTTTAGCAGGAAAGTTTACGAAGATACTCGAAGACTCTATATCTTTATATTCAAGCTCTGCATCCGCCAACGCCGTCTCACAGCCGATTGACCAGTGAATTGGTTTTAGCTGCTTATAGACAAGTCCATTACCCACCAGCTTAGCAAATATTTCAAGAATACCCTTTTCATATTGAGGCTTTAATGTCAGATATGGATTTTTAAAATCGCCGAAAACGCCGAGAGAAGCAAATTGCGTTGATTGCAGTTTCACATATTTGCTTGCGTATTTCTGACATCTTTTTCTGATTTCCTCTTTGCTCATCGTCTTAGCTTCGTCGCCAAGCTCAGCCATAACTTTGACCTCAATAGGCAAGCCGTGGCAATCCCAGCCGGGAATATATGGCGAATCAAAACCTGACATTGTTTTGTATTTTACAACGATGTCCTTGAGCACCTTATTAATAACATGCCCCATATGAATATCGCCGTTAGCATAAGGCGGCCCATCGTGCAGTATATAATTAGCTGAACCAGACCGTGCCTCGCGTATTTTGCTGTAAATATCAGCTTTTTCCCATATTTTACGCTGTTGGGGCTCACGCTGAACAAGGTTCGCTTTCATAGAAAAGCTTGTGTTAGGCAGATTAAGTGTATCTCTGTAACCTTTTTTTTCATTCTCTGACATCTTTAAATCCTTATCTTGATAAACGTACTAAAACCATCTATACTAAGCTCTTAAGCCAATTATGTCAAGTTAAACCTGCCAGATAAAATACCTGCCTCGTATTACCTTTTTAAGCCGTATTTCCATATACTTTCAGGCACCAAAAGAGCAATAAAACAGTTAGACAGATAATTCATAGAGCCCGGGCTGTTATCAGTGTCCGGTAAAATGCCGGCATAGCAGTAATGAGCAGTGATATTCGATATTTTTAACTTGACATTTTATCTTTTATGATGTATATATAGCCACATTGATTATTATAGACAATAGTAGAGATATGATGTAATATGCGGTCGATGTTTTTCTAGGTTTCGGCTTCTTTGGGAGATATAGTCTGCTAATATGGGCTTCTTTCCCGAATACGCGTTCTATTTTCAAAAAT
>CAZBKA010000108.1:0-9804 GCA_964492365.1 uncultured Pirellulales bacterium
GCCCGGTCTTTAGAGTTATATTTCAAATTTTCTGTGTTGGCCAGAAGATGTAATCTTCACCTTTCCAGCCTTTTACTCTTCCATTATCTAAATATTCGATTTTTCCACCGTTATCCTTGCAATCGATTCCTACGCTATACAATACAAAATCATCTTTTGTGGTTTTATAAATCAAAGGACCATCACTAAACGGATCCATCGGCAGCTCATCCAGATATCCCGAATCAACAAGCTGCTGCAATGAAGCCGGCAACTGTCGTGTTTCCTGCTGGTATCTCTTTATCGCAATAGTAGTCAGCAATGCCAATCTACTTGTTCTAAGCCGCCAGGATATCATTGCAATTTGTTCATATGGAGCAGTAAGAGTATTAAAAACAAATAAATTGCTGGTAATTTTTAATTGCTGCTGATATCGCTGAAAAGGTGTTTGCTGGGAAAAACTATCTACCTGATTAAAGAACTTTTCAATTTCATCAATTGTTTCTTTCTTTCCGTGGTAGCCGCCTAACACAAAGCCTCTAATAAAACTGCTGTTATCTTTAGCAATAAAACGCAAACCATTAGCAAGCACCCTACCGTCACCTTGCCCATTATCCGTAAAGGCTCTTTGAATTTCATCGAACCAGAGAGCCTTCTCACCAATCCAGTTTATTACACGTTTATCTTTTTTCACATTTTTTTCGAAATATTCCTGAATGTTTACCAACTGGGATTGAGAAACTTCAGCGTGACTCAAAACATCATTTATCGTATTACATGATAACCCCTCAATACCCATAGCAACTAACTGATCAACCAAAAACCCCTGCCCCTGAAAAAAACCAGCAAATTTCTGCAACACAAACCAATCTTTTATGGCTTGGTCAGTTTGTCCGCTATAAACCTCAATCCTGATATTCAAAGCCATCATACCTGCCAGGTGTCTCCAGTTGCTCAGCGTCTCCATATAATCATTCGATGTCGCGGCTGTTCCATCTATAAAATTTGCTTTATGCAGTGACACCTGTTCATAGTCAGGGTTATCATAATCTACCCAAAAATAAAGCTTATTGGCGGCATCCCTTAATGCATTTATTGTTTGAGTATTTTCAACAAGATATTTTTTTGCTTGTTGCAGCTGAACATCGTTCATGTCCTCAGGCAATATATTTAATATCCAAGTAATTTTATCAAAATCAAAGTCTGCTAATTCAATTGCCCGGTCGATATCGATTTTTGCATTTAGATTAGGGTCTTTGCCGGCTGATGCTTTTTCTGTGAGCCATTTGCCGTAATCGATTTTTATTGAAGGTTTGCCAATATAAAATGTACTTATTCTTAGACCAATAAATAAAACTAAAATGCAGGTGGTCTGAAAACTGACGATTAGGACTTTTTTCCATAAAGGGCGGCATCGCTTTTTGCCTCTTCGGATTAGTTTTGCTAAAAGGTCTGGTTGGCCGAAGTCCGCGATTAATTTTTCAGCGGCTTGCTGCCTTTGAGTAATGTCGTTGATATCTTCCAGTTGGTCTGTGAAATGAGAGACGATTTCCTCGAAAACATCTGCTCGGACTTTTTTGCGATAGCGGATTTTTTTTATTACTGATTTGATGAAGCTTTGCGCATTTGCAGGCAAAGAATCAAATTCTGTCATATTTTCAACCATGATAAGCCTCCAGCAAAGATATTGTTCAATGATTTACACCAGTCTGATCGCCCCGCCGAAAACCAAATCAAGCCCCAGGTGCAAATTCCTGATCTGCTCTTTCTGTTTAGCGAGGTATTCTTTGCCCTTGCTGGTTATTGAATAATATTTTCTTTTCCGATTACTGGTCTTAAAATCCCATTCACCGATAACAAGCTTTTTCGCTTCCAGGTTATAAAGCAGCGGGTACAAAGTGCCCTTACCAAGCGTCAGAACCTGTCCACTGCGCTGCTCTACTGCCTTAGACAATTCATAGCCATACATCTGCCCCCGTGAGAGAACTTCCAGAACAACCGCCGGTGCCACCCCTTTCAACAATTCAGTTTCAATTTTCATATCCTGCCCTTTCAAAAAGTTTTACATAGTATGTAATACAAACTATGCAATGTCAACCTTTTTTTAAAAAAAACCTATTAATAAACGGAACACATCAGGTTAATTCAGGATGGTTTTAAACTACTATCAGACTGGCCTGATGTTGGCGCTCACGAGAAAATCTTATTGTTGAGGGATGTATTACCTTAATTAGTTGCAAGGCATTAAGATAAATTGTATCTTAATGTGCTTAGGTGACATGTATAAGCTTTTAGTATATTGAGAAACAGTGCACTTGCAATTTTTACATGGTTAAAAGTTTTGCTCTATTTGAGATTAGGAATTATGTATGTATTCAGGCATCTTTATTGGTCTTTTGGCTGCATTTTTTCATTCCGTTTCTTATCTTTCTACGAAGGTTTTTAATAAAGTTCATGGCAACGATATCGTAACCCTGTTTGTCCTGTCACATATAATAATGGGCGTTATTTCTATTCCTTTAGCGATATTGCTGCTGCCGGAGAAAATGCCTGAGTTATCAAGTTATATATGGCTACTTCTTGGCAGTTCTATATTTTATCTGTTGGGACAATTGTTTTTATTCTCGGCGCTGGAAAAATCGGAACCATCGAGTGTATCAATGTTTTTGGGCCTAAAAGTTTTTATGCTGGCGATTATCGGCTTTGTTTTTTTACACCAAAGTTTAAACATTTACCAATGGATAGCAGTTATACTAAGCTCGTGCTCAATTATGATGCTTTCCGGCTCCGGTAAAAAGCAGAATTTTGCAGGCTTTATTTGCGTGATGCTGGCGTGTGTTTCCTATTGTTTTTCCGATCTGAGCATAAAAGCCCTGATAGATCATTTTAGATATATTGGTGTTTTTAAGGGGTCCGTTTTTAGTGCATCTATCTGTTATATTTTATGTGGTTTTTTGGGGACATCTCTTCTCCTGTTCAAACCACATCACATTAACAAACAAGCATGGCTTCTTTCGCTGCCTTTTGCGTTTTCGTGGTTTGCCGCTATGATTTGCCTTTTCTCCTGCTTTGCCATGGTTGGTGTTATTTTCGGCAGTATTCTTCAATCTACGAGAGGGATCATATCAATCGTTCTGGGCTATTTGATAGCTAATTGCGGCTATGAAATTCTGGAAGCAAAAATAACAAAAAAAGTTTTTATGATAAGGATACTTGCCGGGATATTGATGACCGGGGCAATTGCATTGTTTTATTACTGTAAATAGTACCTTGCGTCGATTCTGATGGAATCTGGTTATTTGAATTGGAATTGCGGGTTATTTGATGGTAAAATGAGTATATGAGCAGAAGTTCTAATAATAAGAAGGATGTTAGTAACATATTTTTACCAACGACCAAGGCTGAGATGCAGGCTTGCGGATTCGAGCAGGCTGATATTATCCTGGTTTCAGGCGATGCATATGTTGACCATCCATCATTTGGTGCTGCATTGATCGGGAGATGGCTGGAGAATCTTGGTTATAAAGTTGCAATGCTTGCCCAGCCTGACTGGAAAAGTGTTGATGAGTTCCGCTCTTTAGGTCGGCCTCGTTTATTCTGGGCAATAACATCAGGGGCAGTCGATTCCAGACTCAATGATTATGCTTCGATGGGCCATCGCAGAAAAGAAGATGTTTACAGCCCAGGAGGGAAAATCGGATTAAGACCAGGTCGTCCACTGCTTGTATATTCAGCTCGTGCAAGAGAGGCTTATAAAGATGTGCCGATAGTGCTCGGCGGTTTGGAAGCATCACTGCGCAGGTTGACTCATTATGACTATATTGAAGATAAGCTGAAACGATCGGTGCTTATCGATGCCAAAGCTGATTTGCTTGTTTACGGCATGGGTGAAAGAGCAATAGGACAAATTGCTGACAGGATCGATAAAGGTGAAACTGTTGCGCAGCTTACTGATATAGCTGGAACCTGTTATAAATTGGGGCGTGAAATGAATGTCCCAGGTGATGCAGTTGAGCTGCCTGGTCTTTTGCAGCAACAGGAAGATGCAAGTCTGGTTATGCAAGCGCAGAATTTATATCAGCCTGAGGCGATGGTTGGCGGTCATGCTGTAGTCCAGGATCAAGCCCCCGGTAAGATTGTGGTTCTACCCCCTGCGGAGCCTTTGAATAGTGATGAGCTGGACAAGCTTTATTCATTGCACTTTGAAAGAAAATGGCATCCTAAATATGATAAGGCGGGCGGTGTGCCGGCATTGACGCCTATACAATTTTCTATAACTTCGCATCGTGGTTGTTTCGGCGGGTGTAATTTTTGCGCGATTTATTTTCATCAGGGGAAAATTATTTCTTCACGCAGTGTCGATTCAATATTGCAAGAGGCTCAGTCGTTTAAAAAGCATCCTGATTTTAAAGGCACAGTGAGTGACATCGGCGGACCTACGGCTAATATGTACGGCATGAGGTGTACATCTAAGCATATTTGTAAAAGGGCCAGTTGTTTATTTCCTTCGCCTTGTAAGAATCTTAAAAAAGACCATGCTGAAGTTATCGAAATGATGCAGGCTGTCCGGAAGTGGCAGAAAAGCGGCGAAAAAAAGATCAACGTGTTTATTGCATCGGGTGTCAGGCATGATCTGGCGTTGGAAAGTAAGCAGTATATGGAACTTTTATTCAGCCATTTTGTCAGCGGACATTTGAAGATTGCGCCGGAGCATTTTGACAGTGATGTTTTGTCACTGATGGGTAAACCTGATTTTAAGAAGTTTGAAGAATTTGAAAAATTTTTCGACGAAATTTCAAAAAAAGTCGGCAAAAAACAATATCTAATTCCTTATTTTATCAGTGCCCATCCGGGATGCGACAGCGAGGAAGCATTAAAGCTGACCGAATACCTGGTTTCAAGAAACTGGAGGCCTCGTCAGGTGCAGGACTTTACACCAGTTGCATTGGCGGCATCTACCGCTATGTATGTTTCAGGGCTTAGCTCAACGGGGGAAAAGATACATGTTCCCAAGGGGCATAGTGAAAAAACATTGCAACTTGCGTTTATGCAATATTATTTACCAGAAAATTATAAGAGGATTGCCACCTGGCTTGGCGGTCGAAAACCGGAATTGCTTGCCAAAATGAAAAGGCTTATGATCGAACAGGAAGTTGAATTTAAACAAAACAAACGCAGAAGACGGTAAATCTCCTGCGTTTGGTATTTCAGCTTATTTTGCAACAGCGATTATTTTTTGCCGCAACTTGTATCGCAACATTTTTTCTTAGCGTTTCTTATTTCCATCGCTTTTTTGTATTCCCTCTCCAGAACGGGTTTTACCACTGGTACCCATTTAAGGTAGCCTTGTTCGTTGAGGTGCAATTTGTCTTTGTATTCCTGTTCAACAAACAGATTTGGGTCCAATTTGCCATCGTCGCCAAAAAGTGTGCCGGTGATGTCAATGTAGCTTAGATAATCTTTTGTTTCGGTGTATTCTTTTATCAGGGCATTTGCCTTTTGGGTTTTTTCCCAGAGATTTAATCTGCTGATTGAAGGTTTGATCGAAAGGAATATGATGGGAGTATCGGGAAGTTTTTTGCGTAGTTGGGTTTCGAAGGCCTCGAAAAGCATCCTGAAATAACTTGGCTCAACAGTGAACATATCGTTGTCACCCTCGTAGACCATGACCACGGCGGGGTTATATTTTACGATAAGGTCATCCATGTAAAAAAAAGCTTCCGGCAACGTTGAACCACCAAAGCCACGATTTACTACTGGAAGTGGTGCAAGGTCCCTACCCATATTCTTCCAACCAACCATACTGGAGCTTCCGACGCAGATAATAGGATTTTCACCGATTGGTTGTGTTTTTTCAGATTCTTCAAAACCGGCTAACCACTTACTCCATTTTTCCTCTATGGTTTTATCAGCGAGGCAACAGGTTGGAACAACAAAAATTGCAATAAACATGGGAAAAACAAATCTTTTCAACATTTTACACCAAAGCCTTTCTAAAATAATAATACAAAGGGTATTTTAATGTTTCAGCTTTGAAAATCAAGCGATATTGGATGATATTATTAATCACATCTTTTCTTTTGTCTGCAAATGTGATTTAATTTGCTCTTAAATTATAAAGGCGTATATGGAATTCTGGATAATATTTAGTTTGGCAGCAATGTTTGCTAATGCCGGCAAGATTCTTGTCGTTAATCGGCTTTGCCATGAGGTCGATTCACGGCTGCTGGTTCTTTGCGGTCGATTAGTTTCGACGGTTTTGCTTTTGCCTGTATTGATAATCGTTAACAAGGCGTTTCCTCTAGAGATAAAATTCTGGGTGGTGGTTATTGTAACAGCGGTAGTGACAGCTTTTGCAAGCGTTCTTTTTACTGAGGCGGTTAAAAAGGGAAAGTTGAGTTGTGTCCTACCGATGCAGGCATTGGTGCCGGTATTTACTTTGCTTACTCTATTTATTGTTACCAGACAAAGTCCGAAACCTTTGTCGATTTTATTTATGATTATCAGTATGGCAGCGGTGGCATATACGCTGTATCAAAGCGGCAAAGAAGAAGATAAAAATAATGGCAGGTTTATTTTTACAGTGTATTCGGTAATCGCGGCGGTACTGTTTGGCTTTTGTACTTTTATGGACAAGGTCGCTATCGGCAGTGTTGTAAATGGAGCATTGGCATATTCAGCATGCTGGAACCTCGTAAGCTCGGCAATCATGCTGTTTGAAAATATACGCACAAAAGATATTGTAAAGATCTTTGTAAAAGAAAATGCTTTGCCTGTCGGGTTGTATTCCATAGCAACTTTAATAGCGTTTTACAGTCAGCAATATGCGGTGCAAAAGGCTTTGCTCATTGAGGGTTCTGTTGTAAATGTAAAATCAATTGTAATGCTGCACCTGCCAATGATAATGATAATCAGCTGTTTTCTGCCTGGAGAAAAACCTTCGAGGAAAATTCTTTTTGGCGGACTAGCTGCAATTTTTGCAGGGATATTGCTTATACGGTCCATTCTTTAATTGTCTTTGGCGGGATGATAGCTTATCTCAATGCTTTTTATGAGATTTTTTGCGGTGGTGATGCTTTGAAGGTCTGGATTAATTTTATCAGCTGGATAGTATTGATCAGTCCTTCCAATCAATTCAGGTTCTGTTATTTTGGCGTTGGCCGCATCTATCAGACCTTTATATATCAGTGAAGGCTGACCATTGCCGTGCTGGTCTGGTACGCCCTGTGAGGTTTCTGACGAGAAAGTTCTGTTAAAATCAGCAGAGACATTAACTTCAATAAAATATTCCCAGATACCCCTGCTTGGCATGCTGCATTTTACTTTCAAATCTGTTTTAGGTGTTGCAC
Organism: uncultured Pirellulales bacterium; assembly: GCA_964492365.1. GTDB lineage: Bacteria > Planctomycetota > Phycisphaerae > Sedimentisphaerales > Anaerobacaceae > JAGLTN01. Next base: position 7,329 of record CAZBKA010000108.1, read on the forward strand.
CGGTAACAGCAACAGGTGCTGGGTTTTGAAAACTTGGCGGACCAGAGGTGTTCATTTCCTTGTTAAACCTGCTATACCAATAAGGCAGTGCAACCGGGCATTCAACTTTGCCTACCCAGTCGCCGGATCCGCTGCGGTAAGAAACCCAAACTGTTTTTATCTTTGATGTTTCGGGGTTTTCTAACCAAATAGCTATTTGCGGAGGTTCGCCGAAATTACTGCTGTCCTCATAAACTTTCTGATCAACGGTTATATTAAAAATAACACGGTCTGCACTCGGATCATCCTCTTGAGGCTGGGCATTAATAGTATTATTTTTTTCTGAAATATTTTTCGATTTCAGAATTTCAGAGTGCTTTTTCTGGTCATTACAGCCGAGAAAAACCATCAACATCAGCGATGATAATATACATGCAGCTATTGTTTGTTTCATTTTTATATACTTGCAATGATTTCCAGAGGTTTATTTGTTTTCCAGCTGCCTCTTGTAAAGTCAGGGAAGTCAACCGCCCTGCTTTTGTTTGCTACAGATATTTCACTTAATGGCCCGACAACACTCCAGCTTGCAGCATCATAAACATTCTGATCGAGAGGTTCGCCTTTTTGCAGACACTGGATAAGTCGGTAAAACTCCAGGAAGTCACCACCGCCATGACTATAGTTTTTAGCTTTTTCCTGCATCGATTTCCACAGTGGGTGCATATATTTTTCTGTATATTTTGATATAGGCTCCCATGTGTCAGCAGGACTTACGCCTTCGATGTATATCTTGTCCTCAAAACCCATAACAATAGCTTTATCACCCTGTACCCAGTTTTCTCTGCTGTAAGGCCGAGGCGTATCGCAGTCATGGTATAGTGTGATAGTATGACCTTTGACTGTTTTAATAAGACTCACATTGACGTCACCCATTTTATATTTTTGTTTTGTTAATGGATGGTCCTTTCCCAGATGTTCTTCAGCATAGAGATTCAGCCCCCTGGAATTATTGCTCATGGATACCAGGTAATCAAATCTGTCGCCCCGGTCAATATTCATGCACTGAGCGACTGGTCCCAAACCATGAGTCGGATAAACGTTACCATCGCGTTTTACAGAATGCATTGCTCGCCAAGGCAGCGTACCGGAACTGAGTTTAAGATTTCTTAAATCGTGGAGATACCCAGCTTGACAATGTATAACTTCACCGAATACGCCTTGACGAACCATGTTTAAAACCATCAATTCGGTTTCCATATAGCAACAATTTTCCATCATCATGCAGTGTTTGCCGGTTTTTTCTGAGGTTTCTACAAGCTGCCAGCATTGTTCAACAGTTACAGCGGCTGGAACTTCGGTTGCTGCATGTTTTCCAGCATTCATCGCTTCGACGCAGACTGGTGTATGCAGCTCCCATGGTGTAGCGGTCACTATCAGGTCAAGATCATCCTGTTGGCAAAGATTCTTATAATCTTCAGGACCATTATAATATCCTGTAGGCGTCTTTTGACCTTTTTCCTCTACCCAACGCTGAGCCCTTTCGACACGTTCCTTATCCAGATCGCATATAGCCCGCAGCTCAACTCCTTCGATGTCGAGCAGTATTCTAACAAGTCCAGAGCCCCTACCGCCAACACCGACAAAGCCTATTCTGACCTTATCCATTGGTTTTGATTTAAAAAGCATAGCATTTTTTCTTTGTGCAAACAGACCTGCATAGCCTTTGCTCGCAGCCAGGCTGTTGAAAGCCAACCCTGCACCTAAAGCTGACCCCATTCTTAAAACGTCTCTTCTGTTAAGATTCATAGTCATGTCTTTAAAGCCTCCAAAAGTCAAATAGTCATAAATTAAAGCCTTTACGATAAGCTACAATTTTTGTTTAGTCAAAAATATAAAGTAAAAAAATATTTAACTAACCCACTATTCATTTTGTTATATTTTTAACAAATGCTCAATTCCCTAACCCTGCTTTTGTTATGTATAACACAGATATTGACGATAGTTATATCATCTGATATTTTATTAAAAACCAGACTCAGCAGCTGGCTGAACAAGGATATATAATGTTATATAATCAGTGAAAGCAGTGGCTTAAATATGATTAGTATCGTCGTTTTAATATCAATGGCAGTATTGGGAACGGCCTATATTTTTTATGGTCGATTCATTAATCAGCAAATCAAACCTGATGACAGTATCAAGACACCAGCACATGAAATAAACGATGGGATCGATTATGTACCGGCAAAAACCTCGCTACTGATGGGTCAGCATTTTTCAGCTATTTCGGCTGCGGGTCCAATTGTGGGACCTATACTCGCATGCATTTGGTTCGGGTGGCTGCCAGCAATTCTGTGGATAATTTTAGGCGCCATCTTTATCGGGGGCGTTCATGATTACGTCACACTTATCGGTTCGGTAAGGCACAAAGCGGAATCCGTGGGTGAAATTGCCAAAAGATATATGCCGGGCAGCACGAGAATTTTCTTTATGCTTT
>CAZBKA010000109.1:0-9681 GCA_964492365.1 uncultured Pirellulales bacterium
GTGACAAAAAACTTTTTTTTGGTGACATTGAAGATTGATGCTTATGGCTTTGGTAGGTGACAAGTTGCACTGCCCTGCCTTGCTGAGTCGGTGAATATATGGGGATATGAAATGGATAAGGTAGAAGAAAAGAAATTGTTTTTGCTGCGTTTGTTTTTATTAAGCGCTGCGGTGGCTTGGGGAGTTTCTGTGTTTGGGATTGTTTTGCCATGGTCAATCGTGGAGAAAGAATTGTGCGGATTTGGAGCTAAGCCACATATTGATACTATGGTGCAGTACTGGCTGAAAATGGCAGCGGCTGTATATACTTTAATGGGTTGTTTTTTTGCAATGGTTACAATTTGGCCTACTAAATATCGGTCTGTTATTGGGCTGATAGGCATTGGGCACATAGTTCTCGGGGCAGTGTTTATGGTTAATGGGGTGCTGCTTGGGATCGAGGCAATACCGCTTTTTGTCGATGTTGGATTTTGTTTTTTTGTCGGGATTGGAATTGTTATTGTAAACAGGTAGTTTGTTTGGAGTTTGGTATTGGGTTAAGTCACTTAGGTTCGGGAGGATTATACGGGTTTTCGGTTTCGGCTACTGCGTGGATTAGGGCTTTGTGGGCTGTTTTTGAGATTATGACCATTACTATGATGCAGGCAGCTAATCCGGCAATTATGGTCAGGTCGTGCAGGCGGCTGGTTCCTGTGCTGCTGCCGGCTAATCTTGCTACGTGTTTTCCGACGTGACCAAAGTAAACCTCTATTACTAAATTGGGTATTAGCGCAAATAAGGCAATCAGGAAGCCTGAGAACTTGACACCTGCAGAGCCTAACAGGTAATTTATTGTTGCGGGGTTCAAGGGTGTTAGCCTCAAAAGTATCTGCAAGCGAAATTCATCACGAATAACGGCGTGTTGGATGGCTGACAGCGATGGTCTGGCTGAGAACATTCGCTGGATCCGTACCCGCAAGAGTTTGCGGGAGATTGCGAACTGCATTGCGCCGGCCAGAATGCTGCCCGCCAATACCGCTATGCTGCCCCAGTACAGCCCGAAGAGAGCGCCAGCGATGATACACAGGAACGTGTCGGGGAACAGGAATGATGTTGTCAGGACGAACAGTCCAATGAATGCGAATACGCCCCAAGGGCCAAGCATGGTGATCCATGACTCAATTGCATTGATGTGATGCTGGATTTCGCGACCTGCAGTAACAATGGCGACGATCAGCAGAAGTCCTGCAATCAGGTAAGGTATCGCTACCCGCAAGTAAGCCCGTGACAACAAATTTTTATTCTTTGCGTTATCCATCGTATCGGTCATTTTTAATATCTCTCTGCCCTGCTATTGTTCCATGTGTCATCATGACGTTATTTCATCTGAATTTCAAGAATATTCCAGTGCGGCTTTTTTTGCATAGACAATGAACTGAAGTATAGATAGTACAATATGATATGTTATAATTATTTTATTGTTCTTAGAAACGTAACATTCTGGTATAGTTTATGTTATAGTAAGCAACAAATAAGCAAATTGTCTATTTATGACGCGGATAGAAAGTAACTTTTTGTAAACTTATATTTTTCATGAGGTGTCATATGGGTTTATTCTGGACAGAAACACATATAGTAATGATCCTGGGGCTTATCCTTGGTCTGATGTTAACATCTCATATCATTCTTCAAAAGCGTTCATCATCGGGAACGATGGCATGGCTGCTTGTGATTATTTTTCTTCCGTATATAGGAGTGCCTCTTTATTTTATGTTAGGCGGCAGAAAGATGCGGCGAAGAGCTTCACAAAAAAACATTATTGGTCTTGAACAAGTCGTTGAACCTGTTGAAAAATCTGAAAATCCAACCGACCACCTGCTTCAGACCTACAACATTCCTGCAGCGGCGGCTGGGAACGACATAAAACTTTGCACAACCGGAGAGGATATTTACAAAAGTTTTATCGAATTAATCGAGTCAGCCACTAAGTCGATTTATATTTCTACCTATGTTTATGCAAAGGACGATATCGGTAAAGATATTCTGCCTCGTCTTGTGAGTAAGGCATCTAAGGGAGTTGAAGTAAAACTTCTTTTGGATGGAGTTGGGTCGCTTCATACACACCATCGTTTTTTCCGGTCCCTCATAAAAGCGGGTGGACAAATATCATACTTTATGCCCGTTCTGCACAGACCATTTCGCGGCAGAGCCAATTTGCGAAATCATCGAAAAATTCTGCTTGTCGATGGTCAGAAGGTTATTGCAGGTGGAACAAATATCGCAACAGAGTATATGGGACCAACACCATCATCAAAGCGATGGCATGACCTTTCGTTTGTTTTAGAAGGTCCTGCGGTTGTGTATTATGCGAAGATATTTGCATGGGACTGGGAATTTGCCAGCGGCAAAAAGCTGACTGATGATAGTAAAGTTCCATCTCACAATTCAAATACCAAGGAGAGGAGTTTCATTCAGGTAGTCCCTTCAGGGCCGGATGTTCCGAATGATGCACTTTATGATTCACTGTTATCCGGCATATATACATCGCAGGAACGTCTCTGGATTGTAACACCTTATTTCGTTCCTGATGAGCCTTTAGTTCAGGCGTTGATACTTGCTTGCCGACGCGGTGTTGATGTCAGGATAATTATACCAAAGAAGTCAAATCACCTTTTGGCGGATATTGTTCGCGGTGAGTATCTGAGGGAAATTCAGCGGGCTGGGGGAAAAATCTTTTTTTACACCAAGGGCATGATGCATGCAAAAGTTCTTTTGATTGATAATCAATTCGCTTTGTTAGGTTCTGTAAATATAGATATTCGCAGTTTATTCCTGAATTATGAAATTGCTGTTTTTGTTTATAACCAAAGCACAATCAATCAGTCTGAAGAGTGGATCAATAAGCTTTTATTGAGTTCGCAAGAGGGTATTGCACAGGCATCTCTTGTCCGCAGACTTTTCGAAGGAACAGTCAGAATTTTAACTCCTTTACTTTGAGTTAATCTGGATTGTTTCTTTTATAAAGTTGTTGGTTGTTGTCAGTTCCTTTGTTTTTTCGTCTGATTCAATGAGCTTTTTGGCTGGGGCGGTTATGAAGCAATTTGTTACGAAAGCTTTATTTACACCTGACATTGCAATGACGGGGAAGTTTTCGGAATATGGGCCACCAGTGAGGGTCTGGATGGTGACGTTTTCGGAATTATTTATTCTTAAGGCTGAGCCCCAGAAATCGTTTTGTGCTTCGTAGCGGAAGGAAATATTGCTTAGGTTCAGGTTTTTAACATTGTAAAAATTTAAGGGCTGGATGACTTTATCGCCGGTTTTATATCTGGTTCTGGCGGTTTTTAATTTTTCGGGGGAGATTTGATTTTCAAGAATTTCACTGGCGAGGAGAATGTACTGAATATTACTTAGAGTGAGGTTTTCGATCTTGTTTTCGTCGAGACCTGAAAAGGTTGAAAAGCTGTCGGTTCTTATTACCATGTTTGTCATGACGATATCCTTTATGAGGCCTTTTTGAGGAGTATCTTTCATGTCCTTATCTTTTCTTATTACCATTTCGACAGGGTGAAAAACATTATCCATTGTGATATTCGAGAATGTGAGTCTCTGTATTTTTGCGCCTTCTGCAATTAATGAACCGAAAGACTTTGCGGGGTCGCTGGTGGGCAGGACAGAGATAAAATCGATGCCGGTTGAAGTGTCATATATAACGAGATTTGAGAAAGTGCAGTCCTGGATGGCGTTGTCACCTTCCCAACCTATTCTCATTCCGCAACAGGAAGTTTTGAGGGTGCAGTTTGTAATCGTAATCTTTTCACATGCTTTTTCGCTACATGCTCTTGTTCTGTCACTTTTAATTGCGATGCAGTCGTCACCTGTTTCTATTTTGCAATCTGAAATCATTACGTTTGAGCAGCAGTCGATGTCGAGACCATCGGTGTTTGGGCTGGAGTATGGATTGGTGATAGTAATGCCGGTTATTTTCAGGTTGTCACAGGCTATAGTGTGGATATTATAGCAGGCGGAATTTCTTATTGTAAAATCGCGGAAAGTGATGTTTTTGCATTCTCGGAATTGAATTGTTTTGGGGCGTTTCGGTTTTAACGGAGTGTTCCAGTATGCGTCGCCGTTACCGTCGATGATTCCGGAGCCTTGGATGGTTATATTTTCAGCATCTTTTGCGAAAAAGAGAAAATGAGCATCTTTTTGCCAATAGCAGGTTTCGATATCGGGGTAGTCTTCCAGTTTTCTGCTGCCATAGATTATCGCACCGGGCTGAAGCTGGAAAGTAATGTTGCTTTTGAGGAAAATAGTGCCGGTGAGGTAGCTGCCTGCGGGGACAATAACTGTTCCGCCTCCTTTTGAAACACATGTTTGAATGGCGGCGTTGATAGCATCGGTGGATATTGTTTTTGCGGTCGGGTCAGCACCTAAATCGATAATGTTTACTGTTTCAGCAATTGAGGTGTTTATAATAATTGCGGTAAGAATCAATGTCAGAGCGGCTATCTTTTTCATTTTTATAGTCCCTTATACTGCTTAATAGTGTTCGTTATTATTTACATGCTATACTATACGAATGGTACGCAATTGCAAGGATAAAAAAATGAATTTTGTCCGCGAATTATATAACAGTTGCAGAAATGACGGCAAGTGAGTTGTTTTGCTGCTTTGTGATGTAGAAATTTAGGGTTGTCAAAGTCGGCGGAGGGGATTATACTTTCATGAAAGTTAAGTACATAAGGAGATGTGCTTTACAAAAGATTATATTTTGTTTTTTTAGATGAAAGAGCAATTATGAGACAAGTTATTGTTTTTGTTTTGCTGTCATTGATGATAATTCTGACTGGGTGTCAGGATCAAAACCGGTATTTGACGCATAGGCCGGAAATCATAGAGTACCAAGGAGATCGAGAGGTTTTACTGAATTGCTGCCATGCGGCGATGAGTCTACTTGCTGATGATATTAAACAAAATGAAGGGCTGGATTCGTCTCCGCTCATTAAGGAGGAAACAAACGGCTGGTCTGGTAAGGGTGGTAAGGAAATCGGTCAACATTTGATACTGTCCTGCAATGTAGACGAGCGGGAATATCGAATTGAGATGGTCGCGATCAACGACAAACCCGCCATAGTGACGATTAAAAGTCCTACTAATGATTATGCGTTAGTGAACCATCTGGTGAAACTATTTTCCAATTTCAACGTTAAGCAAGTTAGTACTATTTAATATGAAATTAAAAGATGATTATAGGTGGTCAGGAAATAGAAGCAGAATTGAGACTAAATAAAATTTTTTATATGAAAGAGCAATTATGAGACGATCTGTTGTTTTGTTTTTATCTGTATCGGCAGTTCTTGGGTTGACGGGGTGTAATGAGAATTTGAAGACAGCTAAGACGATTACACCTGAGAAGGCTGGGTATGTTCTGACTTTTGCTGATGAATTTGACGGGGATAAGCTTGACGAGACAAAATGGACGATGGGTTATCCCGGGTGGACGGAGCCAGAATCTGCGCCGATGGCTTATGTTATTGATGCTAATCAGTGCGAGCTGCGAGACGGCATAAATTATATGAAAGAAGAGAAACGCAAATGTAAAAATCTGAACGGCGTTGAAAAAGAATATGCTTCTGCTTTGATACAAACGGCAGATACTTTTATGCAATGCTTCGGGTGGTACGAAATACGGTGCAAGATGCCTAAATTTCTCGGTGCATTTCCGGCGTTCTGGTTATTTCCCAAAGGCAATATTGAGCCTCCATCAGGTGAGATTGACGTATTTGAGCATTTGAGCAGATGGGGTGAATATACGAGCTGGAACATGCACTGGGGCGACTATGCTGATAAGCATAGAGAGATACTCGCACAGAAATACCTTGTGCCGGGGATCAATAGCGAATATCACACATATGCCTGTGACTGGGAACCTGGCAAGGTCAGCTTTTATGTTGACGGACAGATGTATTCTTCTTTTGAGGGCAAGGAAGTGCCGTCGGTGCCGATGTATATGATAGTTAACGGCGGTATCGAAGGTTGGGGCTGGAAGGTAGCTGAGGATTCAGCATTTCCTGATGCGTTGGCGGTTGACTATATCAGGGTTTATCAGCGGAAAGATCTGCTGAAAAAATAATCTGGGCAGGATTAAATTCCGGCGGTCCATTTTACGAGGTTGGCGACGAAACAGGCGTAGTAGTTGCCTACTTCAATTTCCTGTGAGTCGGGAGCTTTTGCGTTTATCCTGCTTGAACCAAAATCTACGAATGGGCCTACCCAGTGCGGGGCGAGGTCGGTTGCGAAGGCAGCGACCCTCGCTTTTTCGAACTGGGTGACTACGAGAAGCGGATCGGTTTGCTTTAATGGTTTGAAATTGAAAGAGCGACCATCGAAGGAATTTTCGAATCGCTGGGTTGAGAGGATGGTTAGTGCGTCTGGTTTGGCTTTTATGAGATTGAAACCCCCTACTGCCGGGGTCATAGTGTCGAAAGGCAAATCGTGAATTATTGGGTGATCGGTTTCTTTTTTGATCAGACAGGTCTGGCAGTAATTTATGCGGTCGTCGCTGGGCATCATTTTTATGGGGAGGACGTCTTTTAAGACAGTTTTGTTGTATCGACCATTTAGACCCGTGAAGGAATCCCAGCCGCCGATCATTAATAAACCTGTTCCGAGTTTGACTTTTTCGACGAGGGCGTTGAGCTGGCTGGTGGTAAAATTTTCAGATGGATAGTCGCTTAGGATTATGAGGTTGTAATTGTTTGCAAGCATTTGAGTTTCAAATTTGGTATCAGACGGGAGGTAATCGAAGCTGATATTGTAATAACTCATAACACCTGCGAGGTAACAGGCTGGGCCCGCTAAAAGCGTATCGCCTAAATATAGAACTGTTTTTTTCATAAGACGCAATCGCCTAAAAAATTAGATTTAGTTTTAAAGCCTGACAAGGCCTACAATAATACAGGCTGGACAAAAAGTTTCAAGCTGATAAAATGCTGTTTTGGTGAATAGTTTATTAAATTTAGAGTAATGTGAGATATAAAAATGCTTAAGGGTAATGCAATTATAGGGCAGTCTGGCGGGCCTACATCGGTTATTAACTCATCTCTGGCGGGGATTATCGATGCTGCTAAAGGGTTTGATGGAATCAATAAAATTCTGGGGATGCACTTTGCTATCGAAGGATTTATGCAAGGCAATGTTATTGACCTTGGTGCGGAATCAGAGAAAACAATCAATGGGCTTAAATTTACACCTGGGAGCGCGTTAGGGTCGTGCAGGCATAAATTGCAGGATTCTGATCTGCCGGTGATACTTGATATGCTGAAAAAATATGATGTTCGGTATATGTTCATGGCTGGCGGCAATGATACGATGGATACGATTTGCCGGATAGAGGCGTATGCTAAAGAGCAGGGATATGAGATGGTTGGTATCGGTGTACCTAAGACGGTTGATAATGATTTGTTCGGGACGGATCATACACCTGGTTATGGCAGCGCGGCGAGGTATGTGGCTATGAGTGTTCTGCAATCCGGGATTTTGGCGAGGGATATGCAGAAGGTCGATAAGTTTGTGATAATGCAGACCGTTGGCAGAGAGGCTGGGTGGCTTGCTGCTGGAGCGGCGGCGGCTAAGAGACGACCTGAGGATCCGCCTCATATACTTTGTCTGCCGGAGAGAGCTTTTGATAAGGGGAAATTTCTGGCAAAAGTGAAAAGCTGTCAGGAGAGGTTCGGATTTGTTTCTATCGTCTGCGGCGAAGGTATTACTTTTGCTGATGGCAAACCTGTTTCGGCGGCTCAGACGAAGGATAAATTTAATAATGTCGAATTCGGCGCTATGGGCGGGACAAGTGCGGCGATGGCGCTGCATAAGATGATATCGGATGAGTTCGGGTTTAGAGGGGAATTTCAGATAACCGAATCTCTTACGATGTGCGGGGCTGACCGGGCGAGTGAAAGTGACGTTGAAGAAGCATATATGGCAGGTGCGGCGGCGGTTGGGCTTGCTAAGGCGGGCAAGACGGGGTTGATGGTGACATTAGAGAGAGAATCTAATCGGCTTTATAAGTGCGTTACGGGTGAGATAGCTTTGAGTGAGGTTGCGATAAAGGCTAAACCTATGCCGGAGAAGTATATTAATGCGGAAGGCAACTTTGTGACAGATGAGTTTATTGAGTATCTCAGACCATTGGTTGGAGAGCTGCCGGAGTATGCGAGACTTTCATATAAAAAAGTTTAGAAGCGGAGAGTACAAAATATGAAAAAGCAGGAAAAATATACAAAGTTTGCTTTGGTAAATGAGATGTTTGAGGCGGCGGATGTTATCAGGAATTTTAATTGTGGTGACATGAGCAAGGTTGCTGATGCAATCGTGGTAAAAAACAGGCTGTTTTTTACGGGTGAAGGGTCGAGCAGAATGTTTCCTTCCAAGAACGCGATAGAATACGGCAGACGGCGCGGGATGGGGTTGGATATGGTTTCGGAAGGGTCGTACCAGGCGAGTGAATATGACCTTAGCGGGTTCGTGGTTTTTGCTGCTTCTAACAGCGGCAAGACTAAAGAGACGCTGACGCTTTTCGATGGTCTCAAAAATAAAAATCATCCTGATTTGTATGGGCTGACGGCGAATAACGGTACGCCTTTAGAGCGGTTTTGTAAGCAGACTTTTGTGCTGGGTTGTGGGTCGGAGAATGCTATCGCTGCGACTAAAAGTTCGGTGGAGCAAGCGTTGTTTTATCAATCATTGCTTGCAAAGACAGTTGGTGAAAAATTAAAAAATCTGGATAAGCTTGCGGATGCTTTTGAGGGGGCTTTGACAGTTGATATTCCTGCGGAGCTTACTGAGGCGATTGGTGGTGCGGAGACGGTTTATTTTGCGGGGAGAAATAACGGGGTGGCGGAGGAGCTGGCGGTTAAGGCGAATGAAATCGTCCGCAAAAAGAGCAATTACCTTGAAGGAACATCTTACATGCATGGGATACAGGAGGTTATGAGTGCGAAAGATGTTGTGATTTTAATTGCCCCGTATCGAAGTGAGCTGGAAAAGACGCGGAAGATTATGATCGATCAGGTTGGGTTGAAAGTTTTTGCTATCGCAACGGAAGAGACGATATTTCCAACTATTAAAGTTGCGGATGTTGGTGAATTGACGAATTATTTATATCTGGCGGCTGGCTGGAACATGCTGGTTGAAGCTGGGATAAGTCTGGGGATCGATCTTGATAAGGCAGAGCGTGCGCAAAAAGTTGGAAACGTTTTCGGTGGTTGATTTTTTAGAATAGAAAAGCCGACATTATATTCCAATGCCGGCTTTTTAATATCAAATCGGTTTTATCTTACTTTGTAAATCAGTGATCCTTGTTTTTTGCTTTCAAATGGCCCAGGTAACGGGTTTTTTGTATTTCTTTTTTTACCAAAATAATCGGAGTTAATCAGCAAAGGATTGCCATTGTAATTTTGAAAACAGGCATTTGAGATAATCGTTTTGCCAAGCATTTCGGTTGTCACTAAGCTGTGTTTATAGCTGGTCTGAATTTCAGGCAAGGTTATGTGGAGGTAAACACTGTTATCCTTTTGAACAACTTTTGGGTTCGGATTAAATTGAGGCAACTTGAGATTGTTTTTTTCGCCGGGAAATGGAATCGTGTTGTTCAGATAGATATTTCCGTCAGCAACTACGGGGGATTTTGAATTTTGA
>CAZBKA010000110.1:0-9613 GCA_964492365.1 uncultured Pirellulales bacterium
AAGTTGACCGCAGCCAGGCATACTCCCAAATAAAACCTGCACAACAGCATCGTAGGCTGCGGTATGTTCACTTAATTTTTGCCCTTTATCAAAAGCAAACAAGGTAATTGTACCTGCTGGTTTGTCCAATATTGTCTTGCTGACTATAGAATCTGCTGCATATTCGACCAAAGAAATCAGTTCCTGGCTTTTACCAATACAGACACCTAATACACTTTTGTTAGCTTCACAATTATCCATGCTCAACACCTCCTTTTTCTTTTGAGACCAGTACTTCTGCCAGTGTAATTCCTTCAAGGTAATCATTTATATACTGTTGAAGTTTGAAAAGCTTGGCACTTATCGCACATTCAGTTTGAAATTCACATCCAGGACCATCCAGCAGACAACTATTCAATCTTACACCGTTTTGAAAAACCTTTATAATGTCCATGATGGTTATCTGCGATGGCTGCCGGTTTAAAGAAAATCCGCCTTTAGGCCCCATAGTGCTTTTAACCAATTTGGCTTTCTCGAGCTTCTGCAGTAATTTGCAGCCAAGCTGATATGAAAAGTTTCCGCTGCTGGTCAGCTGCCTCGCCGACAACAATTGCCCGTCATTAAAGTGCTTTGCCAGGTTGCCCATCATCCGAAAACCATAATCTGTATTTCTTCGCAATATGTCCAATTTTGCAAATCCTTCAAAAATTACTTTATTTCATATGGGACTATTATAGTCTTACTACTGATCCATTCAACTAAAATTTTACTTTTTTTACAAAAAATTTAAATTATTGTTTAATTATAGATTCTCATACGTTTCAGAACTCCGGCTTTTGTTATATCATCTCAAAAATTCTCCAGCACCTCAACATAAAGTCTACTAACAATAAACCTTAATTTCAATATATATTCAATACTCTCATAAAAACAAGAGGGATGTATCTGGTTTGAAGATGCTGGAATATGTTGTATAGCCCGTAAATCCATAAAATAAGGGTTTTTGATTGTTCCGCTAACCAGACAAATACCTGGCAAAAGCTGGCTATGGAATATGCTAATAGAACCTGCAATACCCTGTCGGAAAATAAGGGTGCACGCCCATGAAAAATAAACATTAATAATACATTGCCAGCAACAAGAAATTTATTGAATTACCCTCGCTAATCGTTTACACTACGGGTTTGTACTTGTAAATTTAAATTAAATATAGTTTGTTATATCAGGACTTAGAAACAGGAGTAAATATGTCAGGACATTCGCACTGGGCAGGCATAAAACATAAAAAAGCAGCTAACGATGCAAAAAGAGGTAAGCTGTGGAGCAAGATAGCTCGTATTATTATCGTAGCAGCTAAAGCAGGCGGTGGAGACTTATCACAAAACCTGTCATTGCGATATGCAGTAGATAAAGCTAAACAAGCTAACATGCCTAAAGACACAATCGAAAAGGCTATAAAAAAAGGTTCCGGCGAGCTTGGTAACATCAACTACGAAGACGTAGTATATGAAGGCTATGCAAATGGTGGAATTGCAATAATAGTTGAAGCTTTAACCGACAACCGAAACAGAACCGCACCGGAAATCAAAAGAATATTCGAAAGACGAGGCGGAGCACTCGGAGCTACCGGCTGTGTAGGCTGGATGTTTAACAAAAAAGGTGTAATCGCTGTCAAGACTAGTGCCTGCGAAGAAGATACACTGATGGAAATAGCTTTAGGTGCCGGTGCTGACGATATGGAAAATGTCGGTGAAGTTTACGAAATAACCTGCACACCGGTTGCATTCAATCCGCTTAAAGATGCTCTAAAAGAAAAATCGATCGCAATCGAAGCCGCTGAAATATCAATGATCCCTCAAAACACCGTCCCCGTTAACGATATTGAAACCGCAAAAAAAATCCTCAGCCTGATAGAAGACTTCGAGGATCATGACGATGTGCAAAACGTCTATGCAAATTTCGATATCCCTGATGAAATAATGAACCAGATTGATGAATAGCAGATACTGTACTATTTAAGCATAAGCTGTTGCGCCCTGCTTTTGGCCTGATTATAAAGATTGCTATCGAGTCTGCTGACGATATCCCGGGTTGGGTACATTATCTTGAATTGAGCAGCGAAGCTGTCTTCTATTTCAATTGCTTTTAGATATTGGTCTGTCGCAAGAGTTGTCATTTTAAGCTGATCTGCCACAAGGGCATATTTAAATCTGATGGTTGCAGAACCAGGATAACGCTGGACTGCTTTTTCAGCGTAATTAAGAGCAATTTGAAGATTCTTCTCACACAAACTACCTTCACTTCTCTGGGCGATCAGTATATAAATATCGACAAGTTTTTCATAATTTTTATAATCAGCCGGGTCCCGTTTGACAGCCTCAAGAAGATTATCCATTGCACTTGTCAGGCTGCTCATATTCTTGGTTGGATTTGAACCATATTGATACATGAAAACTTTACCAGACATAGATAAGGCATCGGTATTTAGCGGATCAGCCTGGGATGCTTTTTGCAATAATGAAATGGCATCAGCAGGCCTGTCTATCGCAGTTTTAATCAAAGCATCAGCTTTTGCCGGTAAATAAAAAGCAAACACAAAAGAAGCTAAAACTAATGCTCCAACTGGAATGATTAAAATACTCTTTATATATATCGGCAGATTTTTGCCGGTGTGACCGATGGTTTTCTTATTGAGATTCAATGCTGCCAGTGCAGCTATCATTATCCAAAGGGTTGTATAAATCGATGGTTCAAAAATAGCAAAATCAATAAGATTATGAATGAGAACCGCAATTATGCTGCAAAAAATTGCCGCTGATGTCACCGAGTCCGTTTCAATATCATCATTTTTCTGGGAACAGGTAAACATGCATCCGCCAGTAGCAAAAAGCAATACCGGCATAATGTAGAAAACTATAACAACGTAAATTACGACGATAATATCCTGTGAAGCTATATTGACCTTAAAAAGCATCGGTCTTACAATGAGCAAAACAACAGAAATAATCACCAGATAAATTAGATACGATGCTTTAATAGATTTTTCAGGATCAGTATTTTCGACAGGCTCAATATTACATTTTGCAAGAGCCTTTTTTATCGGGAAAATTATCATAGCCAAAAACGCCAGAAGACCAAAGATGCCGAACTGGGTTAATATTGACAGAATGAAATTGTGCGGGTCGGCTACGGTTTCCAGGGCCGCGGGTATTTTATATTGAGTATAGTAACTGCCGAAATTGCCGGGGCCAACGCCTATGAGCAAATGATCGACAGCCATCTGGACGGTGCTTTTCCAGTATTGCCAACGAACAAGCATCGAATTGCCGCCTGGTAATGTATCATGTATTTGACCAAGGTAAACTACAACTGCTGCGGCAAGCAATAGAATCGATACTGCAAGTGTTAATAATTTTTTGGGATTGGTTTTTACTATTTTTGGAAATTTCAAATAGAACGCCAAAATCAATGCAGAAATAAAAGCCGATGCGATAGCGCCTTTGCTTTTTGTTATTATCAACCCTGCAGCAACAGCGGCAAATGCGACGGCAGTTGCAATGAAAGGATCCCTGCTTATCAAACCTGCTTTGAATCTCTTTAAACTATTGTAAAATAAAGCAAAGGCTGCGAAAGATGCAAGTATCGAAAAAGAACCCGCAGAGTTGCTGGTCATGAAGAAGCTATTGATGCCTTTGGAATAAAGTCTATGTTCGAAAAGGAATTGCTGGAAAGTGCCTTTGCTTATGCCTAAAGGTTTAAGCATGCTTTCCGGATCCTGCTGGTACTGCTGAACAGCCATATTATTATCTGAAAATAGCTGATTAAGACACTGGACAGTTGAGAGAAATCCTAAAGCTGCGATAACAATTAAGAGAATTTTTACTTTTGACGGACGATCAGTAATTTGAATGAGCAGAACAGCCAACATTACCGGAGAGGTTAGTATCACAAGCGAGTTGATAGCAAGCCTTTTGTTGGATGCAAAATAAACTGAAACGCCGGCAGCAATCAGAAACAATATCAACGGTATTTCTATTGCTGTAAAACGATAAGTGAGTTTGGCAGAGAATATCAATCGATAGCACCAAAAAGCAAATAATACTATCAATATGAATGAGAAAGTAAGACTGACAACTATCGAATTCAGCTGCGGAGTTGTAGAAGATAACTGAATACCTTCGGTAAAAGTTGCTCTTAATGCAATAATACAAAGACAAGCTAAGAATATCAGCTCAGCTATTAAGCTTTTTGGATTTGTGTTTTCTAAATTTGTTTTATTTTTCATCATTTTATTGCTTAGCGGTTGATTCGAGAATCGCAATTATCGCAAGTATCATGAATGTCTGGACAAATATTAAAACCGCACCGATAAGATTTACCTGATATAGAAAAACAGCACCCAGCCCTGTACAAACAGTCGCAAGGTATAATGTTAAGACAACCTTGGTATCCGAGAGTCCCCTGCGTTTTAACCGGTGAGAAAAATGCTGGGTGTCACCGACAAAAGGACTTTTGCCCTGACTTATTCTCAGTATCATCACGCTCATAAAATCATAGAACGGCACAGCCATAATTATAAGCGGCATCAGTATCGGATACCAGTTTGCGTTTTGGGTCTGATTGTAATAGGTAGTCTTCAGCGTTAAAGTCGCCAGGAAAAAGCCTATTACTAATGAGCCTGCATCACCCATAAAAATTTTTGCAGGCGGAAAGTTGAAAACAAGAAAACCCAGCAAAACCGCGATAAATATCAATGTCATAATGCTGATAAAAACCTGACCATGAAGTACCGCAGAGGTCAACAAAATCGAACTTACTATCGTAGCCATTCCCGCAGAGGCACCATCCATGTTATCAAGAAAGTTGAAAGAATTTATAACAAAAGTTATCCACAGGGCAGAGATAATAGAAGTTATTATTTTGCTTTCGATGAAAAACTCAACCCTGACATCCGCGACAAATGCAGCGATGAATGCCACTATCAGCTGAACAATGAGTTTGAAAAATGGTCCAAGGTGTTTTTTGTCATCGTAGAGGCCGACTGCAAATAAGATTGTCATACATATCAAAATAACAACCAACTGCGGCAATTTCTCGAGAAAACCGGCAACATGAATGGTTACTGATTCGGCAAAATATCTGCTCAGACTTGTTGTAAGAAAAATCTTAACCGCAATTACGGCATCAATAAGAATAGCAGCCAATGAGGCGAAGATCGCTATGCCGCCGCCGAGAGCTATTATGTTCTGGTTGTATCTATCAGCAGATGGAGTTGAGACAAAACCGATTTTTATAGATCGTTTTCTGACTACAGCGGTTAATATCGCTGAGGTAAAAAACGAAGCTATGAATAACGCTATTGCGATTGTTATCAATGTCACGGCTTAAGCTGCTCCACTAAACGTTTTCTTACTTTGCTCAAAAATTCCTGGTAGTGCTCAGTCTGGTAATCGGGATAGGTCCAGTCAAAGCAACGCCATTTTTTTCTGTCATAAATCAACGTAACTTCAGCATACATATTATCGCCTATGTATATACGGTGAGAGAAGTTTTTTGTTGATGCTAAAATCAATTTTGAAGGCTCAATAAGACCGGGATCCAAATTTACGGGTCTGGGCAAATCGGGCCTTAGTGTTTTTGCAAGTTCTTTTTCGAGTTCGTTGGTGCGATGCTTTATTGGAGCAAGCTCACCTGGGTCTATAAGTTTCTCTATAGCAACAAATTGTCTTAACGGCGTAGTGCCAATCTCATTTATATAATAATCCGTTTGCGTAAAAGACCAGGCATCACTGACTAGATCAAATTCACCGAACTCGGTTTTAAGAGTTTCAACCGCTTTTGTCAGACATTGCTCATCAGCAGCAAGAATGCCTATAATAAGCTTTACAGGCACAATAGGATTTATCTGCCACATAGTTATCCCTGCAATTCAGCCTTCATTGCTTTTACCATTTCGACAATTTTTTCTGCAGCGGCAGCAATATCAATTTTGCTGCTGTCGGATTCGCTGCGAAGTTTTATTTCTACATTGCCGTCAGCAATAGACTTTTTGCCGATGGTTACCCTCAGCGGGATGCCAATCAGATCAGCGTCTTTGAATTTCACGCCGCCTCTTGCATCACGGTCATCCCACAAAACTTCAATGCCAGCGGCATTCAAGTCATCATGGAGTTTTTTGGCTACAGATGTTATTTCTGCATCTTCTCCAAGTGAAGTAATAATTACTTCGAAAGGAGCAATGGTTATAGGCCAGATTATTCCATTTTCATCGTAATTTGCTTCGATGGCAGAAGCGATTATTCTGTTTATACCTATGCCGTAACATCCCATGGTGCATATCTGCTCTACGCCTGTTTCGTCCAGGAATTTTGCGCTAAGTTTTGAGCTGTACTTTGTACCGAGTTTGAAGACCTGCCCTACTTCAATGCCTCGTTTGAAGAGCAGTTTCTTGCCCTGATAGGTGTCACCTTCGACCGCGTTTCTTATATCCATTACTTTTACATTATCAGCTTCAAGCGGGAAGTCACGACCAGGAACAACACCTTTAATATGATAATCAGTTTTATTGGCACCCGTCACAGCAACCTGCATTGCGGCTACAGAATGGTCGATGAAAATTTTATCAACATTATCAGCTAATCCTACAGGCCCTGCAAAGCCTACTTTTGCAAAAGTCACTTTTTCTATGGTTGCTTCGTCGGCGAGTTCTGTATGGACGCCGTTTAATGCCTGGGTTAGTTTTTCAGGATTTATTTCATGGTCACCTCTTACAAGCGCAGCAACGGTTTGTTTTGGCTGATCTTCATTGCCGGCGGTGTAGATGATGGTTTTAATCATCTGATTAGGCTTTGTCTTCATGAATTTGCATACATCGTCAATTGTGCCAACATTGGGAGTATGTACTTCGGCAAGGCTGGGCTGACCTGCAAGAGGCGGGTCCTTTTTTACAGGGTCGACGGCTGCTTTTTCTATGTTTGCAGCATATTTACTATCTTCGGTGTAAACGATGACATCTTCGCCGTTTTCGCATGGTATTGTAAACTGGTGTGAACCTGAACCACCCATTTCACCAGCTTCAGCTTCGACGATGACGTAATCGAGGCCGCAACGTTTGAATATCCTGCAATAGGTGTCATACATGAGACGGTAAGTTTCTTCTAGTGATTCGGCTGTTGCGTGGAAGCTGTATGAATCTTTCATTATAAATTCACGACTGCGAAGAACGCCGAAACGCGGGCGGAACTCATCACGGAATTTGAAGCTTATCTGGTAAATATTGATTGGCAGCTGTTTATATGAGTTTATTTCGTTTGCGCCGACAAATGTTACAACTTCTTCAGCGGTTGGGGCGAGAACGTTTTCCCTGCCGTGGCGGTCAGTAAATTTTGCCATTGTTTCGCCATAATCAACATCCCTGCCGGTTTTCTGCCAAAGCTCGATGGGTTGAACCGATGGCATTAGTATTTCCTGTGCGCCGGCTTTGTTCATTTCATCGCGGACGATTTCCATGACTTTACGCAGGCATCGAAAGCCTATTGGCAAATATGTATATGTGCCGCTTGCGAGCTTTCTCATCAAACCAGCACGAAGCATAAGCTGGTGAGATGGAATTTCAGCATCTGTGGGCACTTCTTTAACTGTTGGTATCAACATCTGGCTGTATTTCATTGATATTTCCTTTTTTATGCAAAAATGACCTAAAACCATTCTGATTTTATTAAATAAACGCTTATTAAACCAGACTTTATACCCAAATCACGGTTTAATTGCAAGGATTTAACGTAGTCAATTTATTTTAGAATTTCGTCTATTGCGGTTAGTTCCTCTTTTGTGAAGTTGAGATTGTTCAGGGTTTTCACATTTTCTTCAATCTGGCGAGGATTACTTGCACCTATGAGAACGGAAGTTATTCGGCTATCCTTCAAAATCCACGCTAATGCCATCTGTGCAAGAGATTGGCCCCTGTTTTTGGCAAGGTTGTTCAGCAATGTTATTTTTTTCAGCAAATCAGATGTTATCTTGTCGGAAGTTAAAAAACCATGAGGTTTGGCGGCCCTGCTGTCGGCTGGGATACCATTTAGGTATTTATCAGTTAAAAGCCCTTGGGCAAGCGGGCAAAACGTTATACAACCTATACCCTGTTTTTCTAAAACATCCAAAAGTCCGTCTTCAGGCCAGCGATTCAGCATGGAGTAGCTTGGCTGATGAATCAGGCAGTGTGTTTGCATTTGATTTAGAATATCAGAAGCTTTTTGTGTCTGATCCGCGGAATAAGATGAAATACCGGCATAAATTGCTTTACCCTGACGGATTGCGTGGGTGAGAGCATCCATAGTTTCTTCGATTGGTGTTTGGGGGTCGGGGCAGTGGGAATAAAAAATGTCTACATATTCAAGACCCATTCGTTTAAGGGATTGATCCAGACTAGCAAGGAGGTATTTTTTTGAACCACCCTTTCCATATGGGCCCGGCCACATCAAATAACCTGCTTTTGTTGATATTATTAACTCATCACGATGATTGGCGAGGTCCTTTTTGAGTATCTGCCCAAAGTTCTCTTCGGCAGAGCCTGGGGGTGGACCATAGTTGTTTGCAAGGTCAAAATGCGTTATTCCGAGATTAAAAGCGGTAATTGCCATGGCTCGGCTGTTTTCCAAGGTATCGACACCACCGAAGTTGTGCCATAGACCGAGTGAGACGGCGGGCAATAAAATGCCACTTTGGCCGCAACGGTTGTATTTCATTTGGTCGTATTTGTCTTTATTATTCATTAAAACCATCAGGGTTCCTTTCTATTCAAGGGTATTTTGGGTTATTGTAAGCTGGCAATTTAGATTATTCCATATATATTTTTTTGCTGTTTTCAGGGTAGAAAATCAATCAAACACGCGCGTAGTGGGGTTTTGGGGGATGAAAAATTTGCTTTTTTTATGATTTTTGAAGATTTTTCACCCTTTTTTTTGCCTTTTTGACTAAAAATGAACCGGTTTTTACCCTCGAAAAATGGTGATACTTGCGTGTTTGATTGATTTTTTGGATGGGTGCCGGTGGAAAGTACGGGCTGAGGATTATAGCTGATTTTATATTGTTTTTATCTTGGTTTGGGATATAATTTTTCTAGTTTTATAAATTTCAATGGTTAGAGGTTTTTGTGAGGAAGTTAAAATCAGATAAAGGTTATAAGGAAATAGGCAATGACAAATAGGGTTTTTAAAATTGTGCCTGCGTCTTTGTCGGCTTGCTTTTGGTTTGGTGTTGTTTTTCTTTCGATGATGTTTCCTTTTGTTGCGATATCAATTCAGTGTTATAAGGATTGGGTGGATTTTACGCCTGATTTCTGGATTGAAGTTTTTGGTTTAATAATGGTAGTTGTATTGGCTATAATATTTTTGTTTTTCGGTTATTCGGCACGAAACGGCGAGGTTATTCTAAACGAAAACGGGCTGACCATAAAAAGTTTTCTTTACGGCAGAACTCTTGCAAAAGAAGTTTTTATTCGTGATAACATATTGAAGCTTGATCTGCGAAATCTGCAATCGGTTGTGCCGATGAGCAAAAGAAATGGTATTGGTTTGCCTGGCTATCAGGCGGGCTGGTTTCGATTGGCTAACAAAGAGAAGGCTTTGCTGTTTGT
>CAZBKA010000111.1:0-7951 GCA_964492365.1 uncultured Pirellulales bacterium
TCAAAGCCGAGTTTCCTCAGTGCCGCTGCACATTCATGCTCCATATTGCGACCTGGCTCAAGACCAAATGCCTCTCCAATGGCAGCACGAACTGACGGAGCAATCTGAACGATCTTAACTATCTCAGGGTCATCAAGTTTTTCAAACACTTTCTGTGTATTGTTTTTCTCGAGGAATGCCGCTGTCGGGCAAACATTAATACACTGACCACAATAACTGCATACACTTTCGCAGAAATCCATGTTATAAGCAGGAACAACTACAGTGTTAAAGCCTCTATGGGCATAACCGAGATTGTTAATACCCTGCACCTCACTGCACATTCTCACACATCTGCCGCAGAGAATGCATTTATTCGGGTCCCTTATAACAGAAGATGAAGAAAAGTCTGCTTCATAGTTCTTCTTTTCACCGCCAAAGTACCTGTTTCTTATACCCATAGTATAAGCCAGCTTCTGTAATTCACAGTTGCCATCACGCTCGCATACATGGCAATCTTCAGGGTGATTATCAAGCAGAAGCTCAATAATATCTCTGCGTGCCTGCCTCAGGCCTTTAGTGTTGGTTTTTATCTTCATACCTTCAGCAACCGGATAACAGCATGAAGCAACATAAGTTCTCATACCTTCAACTTCAACTATGCAAACTCGACACGCACCTTCGATAGAAAGTTTCGGATGGTAGCACAATCTTGGTATATGGTAACCACACTTATCTGCAGCCTGCATGATTGTCTGGTCTGATTCTACTTTGTACACTTTATTATTTATTGTTATATTAATAATTTTTTTATCCATCTTACATCCTTAGATCTTTACAATGGCGTCGAACTTGCAAGTACTCATGCAAACGCCGCATTTAATACATTTATCTTGATCAATAACGTGTTGACTCTTAGGACTGCCGCTGATAGCTGTTACAGGGCATGCTCTCTTGCAGGCACCACAGCCTACACATTTATCCGTTATGTTATACGTAACGAGCTTCGAACAAACATGTGCCCTGCATTTTTTATCCTTGATATGCTCTTCATATTCTTCACGGAAGTTTTTAATTGTACTCAGCACCGGATTTGGAGCAGACTGTCCCAAGCCGCAAAGTGATGCCTTCTTTATCATATTGCCAAGTCTCTGAAGTTTTTCAATGTCACCTTCTTTGCCTTTACCTTCAGTTATCCTTGTCAATATCTCAAGCATCCTTTTCGTACCTTCTCTACATGGGGTACATTTGCCGCATGATTCATCCTGTGTAAATTCAAGGAAGAACTTGGCGACGTCGACCATACATGAATCCTCGTCGATAACGATCATACCGCCGGAGCCCATAATAGAGCCTGCCGCTGCAAGAGAATCGTAATCAACAGGTGTATCAAGAAACTCTTCCGGCAAACAACCGCCCGAAGGACCGCCTGTCTGAACTGCTTTGAATTTTTTACCGTCCGTGACTCCGCCGCCAATATCATAAACGATTTCTCGCAGCGTAGTACCCATAGGTACTTCAATCAAACCTGTATTTTTAACTTTACCAGCTAACGCAAAAACTTTTGTACCTTTGCTCTTTTCAGTACCAATGGAGCTGAACCATGCTCCGCCGTCAAGAATAACTACCGGTATATTCGCACAGGTCTCAACATTGTTGATCAATGTTGGCTTACCAAATAAACCACTTACTGCCGGATATGGCGGCCTTGGTCTTGGCATACCGCGTGAACCTTCGATTGAATGAATAAGAGCGGTCTCTTCGCCGCAGACAAAAGCCCCTGCTCCGAGTCTTATTTCAATATCAAATGAAAAATTACTGCCAAGAATATGTTCGCCCAGGAAACCGTGTTCCCGCGAATCAATAATAGCTTTTTCAAGACGTTTAATTGCAAGAGGATATTCTGCTCTAATATAAACAATGCCCTTATTAGCACCAATAGCATAAGCACCTATCGCCATACCTTCAAGCACTGTATGCGGGTCACCCTCGATGGCACTTCTATCCATAAAAGCACCGGGGTCACCTTCATCGGCATTACATATCACAAATTTTTCATCACTTTTTGTAGCTGCAGTAAACTGCCATTTTGCACCAGTCGGAAAACCACCACCTCCCCTGCCTCGCAAACCCGACTTTTTGACTTCTTCGATAACTTCTGTCGGTGTCATATTGGTCAGAACTTTTGCTAAAGCTTCATAACCTCTTAAAGACAGGTAGTCATCAATATTCTCCGGATCTATAACACCGCAATTACGAAGAGCTATACGCATCTGCCTGCCAAAGAATTTCGCATCACCGAAAATACGGAAAAAGCGGTTATATAAATGATCTTCCTGAATAGCAAGCCTTGCTATAGGTTTGTTCTTTATAATGTGTTCTTCAATAATCTCAGATATATCTTCTTCCTTTACGTTGCCGTAAATCGTATAGCCTGGATTAACAACAACTATGGGTCCTTTATCACACATGCCAAGGCATCCGGAAAGATTGATCTTAACACTATCAGTCAAACCCTTTTTCTCAAGCTGCTCTTTAAGGACATTGTGTAAACTCTTTGCATTTTTACGAATGCAAGAAGTACCGTCACATATGGTTACTATAAATTCTCGTGCCACTTCTGATTTCCTTTCTTAGTCAATGACCCAGTCTTTAATAACTTCGCCGCCTTTGATGTGACGTTCAAGTATTTCCATAGCTCTTTCTTTCGTCACTTGACCATATCTGACTGGACTTTTGCCTGTCTCGATAATTTCTACTGTTGGTTCAAGATTACATCTGCCAACACAGCCCTTCTGGCTGAGATAGACATCTGTTAAACCACCTTTAGAAACAGCATCTTTGAAAACTTCCATAACTTCTTTGGATCCTGCTGCTATTTCGCAAGTTGCCATACCTACATAAATCCTTTTTGTGGACAGGTAGCCTTTACCGATTATTCGGCTTACTGCCTGTGCCCGTTTTTTCTTAATTAATTCTAATGGAGTTAACACCTCACAGACCCCTTTCAATAATAAAAATAAAAGAGTTACCTTTCTCTCTTGGTTCCACACGAATATTTCCACCGTGACTTTCTATAATCTGACTGGTTATATAAAGTCCCAATCCTGTACCTTTAACTTTCCTTGTACCTTCATTGTTCAATCGCGAAAACTTCTTGAACAATTTCACTTTATCTTCTTCGCTGATAGGCTCCGAATCATTGTAAACATCTACTTCAACCTTGCCATCAAATACTCTGGCATTAATACGAATTTCACCGCCTTCTGTCCCATATTTAATTGCATTTGAAACGAGATTATTTGCAACCACCATCATAAGATCCGTATCGGCCATCAGATTCAACTGCGGATCAATGTTATTTTCAACTTTCATATTCTTACGCTGGTAAACTGCTGCAAGGGAATTTAATGCAACATCATAAATATCCTTTTTGAGAAATATTTCTGTCTTATTTACCGGCAGCTCACCCTTTTCAATCCTGCCAAGGTTAAGAAATTTCTTTACAGTAGCGTCGAGATAATCAAGATTGCGGGTCAGAGATTCCATTGCTTTTCTCTGCTTAAAATTAATCATCCCCAACAAACCATCTCGTAAAGAATATGCATTAATAACCGCGGAAGATAAAATACCTTTGAGCTCATGTGCAACAAAACCTATAAGATCAACATAGCTTTTATTCAGTTCTGTCAATTTTTCATTGGCCTTATTCAAACTCACTTCTCTCTCATGAAGTTTCAAAGACATCTCATTAAAAGACTGTGAAAGTATATCAAGTTCAGTTACACCGGTTTCTGT
This sequence comes from uncultured Pirellulales bacterium, assembly GCA_964492365.1. Lineage (GTDB taxonomy): Bacteria > Planctomycetota > Phycisphaerae > Sedimentisphaerales > Anaerobacaceae > JAGLTN01. The sequence continues at coordinate 3,778 of CAZBKA010000111.1, forward strand.
TTTTATTTCATGACCAAGTTCACCGCCCGAAAGTTTACGGGTAGCATTAAGTACTGTTTTTATAGGCTTGGAAATACTGGCAGCTATTATCAACGATACAATAGACGCTAAAACAGTAGCACCAACCACTATAGCCATAAACAGCAGGATAATCTGCCTGGCCATATCATCAAAAGGCTGCTCCAGTATCCCGACGTACAATATCCCGATGATCTTGCCATCAATATTTCTTAAAGGTTCATAAGCCGTCTTGTACCACGACGTCACTACAAAAGCCCTGTCATGCCATTTGTTACCCTGTTCAAAAACGTTTTTGTAAACTTCCGAAGATATCTGTGTACCAATCGCCCTTGTACCATCAGCATTTACTACATTTGTTGAAATTCTTGTATCGTTCTGGAATATTGTAACCGTTCCAACTGGTTTGCCGTCATAAAGTTCATCACCAAAAACAAGATAGCGTATTCTGTCAACAAGTGCAAAGTCACGATTAATAATCCTTCCGCCATAGACAATGGATGTCATGTTACCCGATTCATCATACAAAGGCATCGCATAACCTTTAGCCATAACGTCAGTTAAGACCTTTTGCGATGTAGGTTCAGACATCAGAGTTGGTCTAATTGCAATAGGAACTTTTCTGGCTATATCTTCACCAAAGGTTTTAAGTTCCTCATATCCGATAATTCTGGTTCCGCTTATGCCCCGTCCCTGCTTAAAAGCCGCCTGGACAATCTCGCTTTTTACTGTTGCGATATCTTCAACTTTAACCTGCTTTAGATAATCAAGACGCATTTTCTGCTTGAGTTCATTAAAATCACTATCGAAAGACGCCAGTCTGAAAGCTTCACCAATACCATCGATCTCATTATTATAAACCATACGCGCAGCTTTTATGCTGTTATCCACCCGCTGCTGGGCCATCTCTATGATATCCTTCTTGATTATATAATAACCAAGAAAGCCTACCGGTAGAGAAAATACCAGTATGACTGTAAAAAACGAAATAAGTAAATGCGTTTTTAGCGACCTACTGACCATCAAGAACCCCGTGTTTTCCCTGATACATTAACGAAGTAAATTACATTCTCAAGTTCCATTTCGATATTGATATTATTAATGACACAATCCTGTGGCCCGCGAAGGCAAATTGGTGCAAAATTCAAAATTCCTTTAATCCCCGCAGGAAGCAAAAGCTCAAGAACCTGTTGGGCAGCGAAATCAGGAACTGACAGGATAGCAAGTTTTATATCATTTGCCTTTATATATTCAGCCATAACTTCAAGCCCCAAAATAGGGACTTCGCTTTCTTTGTTATATTTAGCTGGGTCAATATCAAAACCAGCAATTATTTTTATACCACTTTTTGCAAAACCGGAATAACGCAATAGTGCTTTACCAATATTGCCAATTCCAACAACAATAATTTTCTGAATACTGTCCTTACCAAGAATACTATTTAATTGCTCAAGAAGGGTATCTATTTGATAACCACCTCTTTTATTGCCAGTTATACCGAAGATAGAAAAATCTTTTCTTACCTGCGATGGCGTAACTCCAACCGCGTCGGCAAGATTGTCTGAAAACACTCTCACAAAATTGAGTGATTTCAATCGGATAATCGCATTTTTATAACGCGACAGCCTTATAATACAACTTCTATTAGCCATATAATAAGATCCCTTCTATAATTCTGTCTTGTTTATCTATGCCAGCCTGATTGTGTTATTACAACCCCAACAATAATATAACATTTTATAATATAAAAAATTAAAAAAACCAATCATTTATTGTGATTTTTTTCACAACGAACAAGATCGAACATAAAAAAAACTCAACAAAAAGCAGAAATAAAACATCCAACCAGCTCAACAATAGAGACCGGAGCACTTAAGTTGTGTCGGTTAAATACACATATTATGTGCAAAAATCGTGAACAATACTGATTAAAATGGCGTAATTTGGCTTTTATAGTCCTTAGTTTCTATGGCAATGGGGTTTTTCATTTGCAAAATCTCAGCTAACTTGTTAACTTGCCGGAATGTATTTTTACTTGTCTGAACGAACTCGAGGAAACATAAATGCATGTACATGATGAAAATAGCAGTATATTAAGAGAATTGCGACAACACGCTCCGTTTACGTTGTTTGGTGCTTTTACGGGCATAATATGCATGTTTATATTTAAAAATGTCGGCCATGAGGTGAGTCATACCTTGTTTTCCATATTTCATCCCGGTCATGTAATACTTAGTGCTATGGTTACTACGGCGGTATTCAGGGCACATACGGGGAGTAAAAATTTCATAAAAACCTTGATTGTTGGCTATGTAGGCTCTGTCGGAATAGCTACATTAAGTGATTCGGTAATTCCATATTTCGGCGAATATCTTCTTGGAATGCACCCTGAAATGCACGCTGGATTTATCGAAAGCTGGTATGTTGTAAACCCTGCGGCAATCGTCGGTATTTTGCTGGCTTACTGGTTACCTAAAACTCACTTATCACATGCAAGTCATGTTCTCATAAGCACTTGGGCATCTTCATTTCACATGATAATGGCGATTAATCCCGAACAAGGTCTGACATTATTTGTGCTTGTTGGAAGCCTTGTGTTCCTATTTTTATCTGTCTGGCTGCCTTGCTGTGTAAGCGATATTGTTTTCCCTCTGTTAGTAGTAAAAACAGAAAAAAATAGATTATCGGCTTAGAGAATTATAATAAATTACGGTTGATTTGACATATCAAATCTCAGATCGGTGACGTAAAATTCATGGGAAAAATCAATCAAATACGCATGTATTGGTATTGGCGACCTAAAAAAAATTGCTTTTTTTCCACTTTTTGCTGATTTTCTACTACTTTTTACCCCCAAATAACCTGTTTTTACCGCTTTTAGACTATGCTATTTTGTGCATGCATGCGTATTTGATTGATTTTCGGAGAGGGAGAGAGATTTTTAGATCCTCATAGAAAACCAACAAAAAATAAAAATCGAACTACTCTGAAATCTATACAACTGCCCTGCTCACAAAAAGCATCTCCTCCATGTGTGCATCAAAACTAAAAAGGGACTACGGTAAAAAATAAAAATATTGAAAAATGTTACAAACAAAATATAATCAACGCAGTAAATGATAATGTCGCTAAAACATTATTATGAGGAACAATAAACTGAAACGAGAATTTATAAAAAAAGTTGTTTTGTTATTTGTTTTAGCCGGCTTTATGGTCATTACAACCGGCGTATTCGGATGGGTGCATAGTTTTGAACATAAACAATATGGTCAAAACCATAAACCAGCTCACACCCCTGACCCTGAAAATTGCCGGATTTGTTATAACTTGCAGTTCACAATAAAAAGTTTTGAAACAAAATTTGACACATGTATTTTATCTGATTTAGGTTTCAAATTTTATGTTCACCAAAAAACTGACCAGCAAATTAATGGAATCTGGTCCGGTTCAGACTTCACTCGTCGCGGCCCTCCTTTTGCATAACAGGTAATACAAACCTAAAACATTTCTGTTTTACAAAAATATTATAAATTTAATATGCGAAAGGCAGGTTATTATGTTTAACCTTAATAATAGCCGTTTGACAGCATTTTTTATTGTCTCTTTAGCAGCAATAAACGTAAACTGTCTGGCGGAACATACACACACCAGTATCGGGATAAATCAGGATAAGATTGTCGGAACAGCAGATGATAACAAATTATGGTTCTCCTCTATGCCAGGAACCGAAGGCTGGCCAGACTGGGGCAATCCTCTTGAAATGGTTCCAACTGGAAATTACAGAATTGACGGTAAACAGGATTATGTATGTGATATTTTGTATTGCTGGCATGCAGCATTACCAGAAGACGGTTCATGGCAACTCCCTGGTTCATCCGATCAAACTGTTTTGCCTCAATGGCAAATTTCACTGGAACGCGTCAGCTTCGATAATAATTTTTTTATGCTTGATGGAAGAATCCCCGTTTTGACATCTGACGGGAGCAGCTACAGCTTTGCTGATGATATTGAATGGGAAGATGACGAATACAATAATAATGGTCAACTCGGCAGCTGGGCATTTGAGCACCATCTTTATTTTCATGTATGGGCAGATGATGCTGGTGAGGTTTTTAACGCAACTTTCAGGGCAATTGACACCGGAATTACGAATTTA
>CAZBKA010000111.1:8051-9308 GCA_964492365.1 uncultured Pirellulales bacterium
ATGACAGTTGTCTGCCAGAGTAATGAAAGGCAGATGGGTTTAGCATTGCAGACATATTTTATTGACAATGAAAACACGCTACCACCAAGCTCATGCCATGCGGATCCTGATCAATACTGGTTAAATATTCTGACAGGCTATACAAAGGAAAAACTTCTTTTTAAATGCCCCGCTGACAGGTGCAAAAACTTTTTCAACTGGGACAGCCCACCAGATGATACTTCTACATGGGAAACTTACCGTTGGTCAAGCTATGCGACAAATGGTTTTTTTGACAATCAGACATACGAAATGTACCAGAATATTCTGAAGATAAAAAAACTGGATAAGTGTATTTATATCTGTGAGCTGCAGGACGAGATGGATGGTGTAGACCATGTTCACGCCGACTACTGGCGACTTACAGATGACCTTACAAAACAAGTGGCATGGGACCGACACAAAGATAAATCAAATTATCTTTTTGTTGACGGTCATTCTGAAACATTGCAATGGGAACAAACCTTTGATTTTGAGGCCGAAAACTTGTGGAACCCTAAAACCGCACCCAACTGGCCTAAGAGGCATTAATAAAAGGAAACCGAAAAATGAAACATATAATAATAATTTTATTATTAACCACTACTGTATTTGCAGGATGCCCACTTGATCACGTCGCGATAGGATGCAACCCTGATGGAACATGGGCAAATTCTGATGACTACAAACTCTGTTATGACAAAACTCAACTATACCGTAAAAGCGACCCTTTAAATCCCGGAGTTGCTACATGGGCGAATCGTTTTTATCCGTTAGAAGGGCCTGACTATTGGGGGTATTACTACAGCGACCAGCCTGGTTTTGGGCAAATGTGGGACATAAATAACACTGCACATAAAATAAACGGACAGAGAAATACAAGCTATAAATTGATTGCCGAGTGTACAAGAATATCAGAAAATTTCTGGGTAGAGGACGCAAGCTATAATAAGATATTTCAGCATCCCGGAGATAAGTTTAACATAAGTTATTATGATGAGAACCACGTACACTTTTTTTTCGTAACACAAGAAACCAATACGACCCACTGGATAAGTTTTAAAGTTTATGAAAATACCAACTTTCCGGCAACGTATGATCCGAATAATTCTTTATACACTCCGGCAGAAGAATACACAGTTGTTTTTGGCAATCAACCAGAAAGTGGAGATATTTATGTTGACCGGAAAGTAGATCACTATGACCTTGCAATATTAGCCAGACACTGGTTACAAAGTG
>CAZBKA010000112.1:0-9164 GCA_964492365.1 uncultured Pirellulales bacterium
GCCTTACAATGGCCAAAACAACATCAATACTAACCCTGAGCTGATATTTTCTCCGCAACTGTGGATAAAAAATAAACCAGCTGATCTTAATAAAGACTGCGTTATCGACTTTAAAGATTTCTCAATATTAGCAAAAGACTGGCTCAAAAATATTTATTAAAAAGCATGTTCCCTTAATTTCGTGACTTTTGATAATCTACTTTGCCTGGCATACATCGATCTCAGTTAAAAATGTCCCTGAGCCGGCTTCGGACATATCCCACATTATGTAACGGTATTGCAATTTTCCGTCTTTCAGGGGCGTAATTGATGAACCATGAACCTGCCCATAACCAAGCTCGGTAGTATTTACCTCTGCGATAAAGGTCCATTTATTATTCTCAGGAGCAGCTTCAATATCATAACCAGGATTTTCTTCGTTAGAACCCCAAACTGTATATCTTTGAGGTGCCCTTGTTTCTCTGTGCCATGAATATACATTGATTTTGCTGATATCGATAGTCTTTTTCAAATCTATCACAAACCTTGCCTGACCTGTGAACCAGACGTTTTTTTCAACATCGTCATCATTACATGCAAACTGACCATCAATCAGCCTGCCAATAATGTCGCCTTTAAATCCATACCATGGACAAGGATCACTGAAACCCTCATTCTTTGGATAATCAATAGTCACTCCATTGCCACTATTTCTGTCAGCATAGTCGTCAGCAACCGGCTCACCCATGTTCAAAAGCTTAAAATCTGGTTTTCTATCAATCGAGACCTCTGCCGTCGGCTGAACGCCTTTCAAATATTCACAGCCCGCAAAAGCCCTGAGAGCAAGGTCGCCCCTGTCTGAAAAATCGTCATATAAACTCTGGGCAGGACAAACATCGTCATTAGCATTATAAGCAGCAGTAATTGCAAAAACTTTTATCTTGTTGTTGTTCGGCAAAGTTATAGCTTTTGCACCTAAAGGAATATCCAGTGCGTATTTGAAGATATAGCTGAAATCATACGTATCGTCTTTGCCGTCAGGATTGTGGCGATGAGTACTGAACCATGCGATATTGTCACGCTTGATGTAGCCTTTATTAAAACCTATTACTTCTTCATATACACCCCTCCAGAGGCGATTGTCAAATTGTCCGACAAAACCAGTCCACTTTTGCACACTGACAATGTTTTCAATACCGTCGATTGTAAAAACTGCAGAGGTATCTTCACCTGCAGAAGCAAGCATATAAAGCTTGTTATATTTGCCCGTGGGGATTGTTATGCTCTGACCTGTGCAGGCGACAGCATTGTTTTGACCATCAGCTTTAGGACCCATCTCAAAAACGATTCCTTCACTAACGATCTCAACTGGAAATAGTTCAGCTGGCATTGTCAGTCCAGTATCACTTAATTTACCATCTTTATTGTCAGCATTAAAACTAACTACGTCTGCATTATAATCTAACGCAACAGATTCACATTTAGGTGTACTAAGCTGAACAGGTGATTTACCAAGTTTGACAGCAAAACTTCGCGGTGAAAATTTTGTCATATTAACTGAGAGTTTGCCATTCTTTATAAAAGCATCTCCAATCCTTCTTTCCTGCCCGTCAACTTCATAAGCATCAGCTATTTTAGAAGCAAAGCTTACCACCACATTTTGTGAATCACAGCCCATAAGCTCCTGTAAACGAATAATAGTGTAATCACTATTTTCTGCTTTTTTCATAGCCTGCAGACATACCTGGTCCGTATTTAAACCAACCATAGAAAATACTTTGCCAAGCCTGCCTTTATGAGTCGGCACCTGGAATGCAACCAAAGGCTGATTAAGTCTTCTGCCTTGCCAGTGACTGCGAGCCTGCTGACAGGAATCCTTGTGTCCATACAAAGCATAAATAAATTCATGTCGCCCCCAATCCTGTGTACTCTGATCTGTGAATGAACGGGCTACAGGCGTATGAAGTAATGTCAGCCTTACTGTATTATCGGTTGGCTTATCAGAACCAAACTTGCAATCTTCGAGAACTGATACACCATAGGAGCCATCCTTATCAGTTAAATCAAACCATTCATGCGACGGCACTTCAAATTTTTTCGGATGGTTAGTATTGCGTTCAATTGTTCCCATTGTCAAATTATACGTAGCGTTCGGATTGCTTACCGTCAGCGGGAAAGATGCTTTAAGACAGCATCCTTTTGCCTGCCAATCGATATAAGTCTTGAATTCAACCCTGCTGCCGGCATCACCATTTGATAAACGCAGTTGCTGAGTAAATATAGAATCAGCATATTCTCTTACTATTTCCAATACAACGCGAACTGGACCATCTTCAATAATCCTGATTTTTGCAGGCCCCTCAACATAACCAGCAACCGGCATGCGACGGTCTTTCCAGTACATGTTCCACGCAGGATACTCGATGGGCACTTCCCGCAAAAACTCCAGCCTCGCAGGTCCGGCTAAAAGCTCTTTGTTTGCTTTTTTATCAAAAACACTTGATACGTCACCAGCAGAATTCACCGTAACTTTATAACAATTATTCTCGACTGTATTATCAGTAACATTCAGATAAGTATTAAGCTTGCAAGGCTCCAGCGAAGGCCTGACATCAAAAACAGCAAAACCAACGGAAGGAACTTTTGCAGAGAAAATTATTTTTAAATCGTTACCGTCATTAGCTATTACCTGAGATGGCACCTGTGGTCCTTTTGAATCAAACACCATCACTTGCTTCACAGACTGACCGGTAAAACTGACTTTCGCTTCAACAACATCTTCACGGGCAATTTCAAGTGGATTATATACTACCAGAGGAATTCCCTTAGTCTTGGTATCTAACGCCCTGCTCACTGCAGATGCTGAATTTTCGAGACAGGCAGCAAAACCATTCAATGCGATAATCTCATCGTTCCACGCATATTCATAGGCTTTGGGAATACATGTGCCCGGCAAAATGTCGTGCATCTGACTGCTTAGAAACCGGTTCCAGCTTCGATTTATTTTTTCAAGCGGATAATCTGCACCGCCAAGCCAATTTGCAACCAATGCCGCCCGCTCAGCTGAATCTGCAAGTTGTTCATTTTTACGGTTCCAGCGTTTCATATACGCCTGCGATGTTAAAGTTGCTGTCGAATGTTCGGTAATCAGCATGTCACCTTTATAGCGAGGCAATTTACTTTTCTGATCATCGGTAATGTCTTTGTACATCTGGTCGCTGGAAGCAAGAACAACTTTAATCTGCCCATCGGTATTATTTAAGCTTTCAACACATTTCTGGACATCTTTTTCTCTTGGTGCCCCACCCGTGTCACCTACGCCATAGTAATGGTAACCAACATATACTCCTGATTTTTCGCCTGTAATATTAACTTTATTAACCCACTCTTGATCAATATCAAGTCTCTGTTCAACCGAACTTACATATGGACCGGGGTTAAGAGCGGCGATTACACCCTTGCCGTCGACACCTTCCCAGACGCCAACCTCAAAAGGTATACCAACAGCTGATCCCCAACCAAGCTTTTGTGTCGAAAAACCCTTCAAGCCGCAATGTGCCCACAAGCTCGGCAAATGAGCCGGAAAGCCAAAGCAGTCTGGCAGCATAAAATCGACACTCTCTTTGCCAAACTCTTTTCTAAAATAATCATTTCCATAAAGTATCTGTCTGACAATCGCTTCTGATGACGGCACAAGAACATCACATTCTTCAACAGAACTGCCGCTGACAAACCATCTGCCCTTAGCTATATATTCTTTTACCTTTTCATATTTTTCAGGATAATATTCCTTCATCATTTCATAACGTCTTGAGCCGGTGAAATTAAAAACATACTCAGGATACTTTTCAATACGCTCAAAGTTATCATCAAGCGTATTTTTAATATATTGCTCTATGGTCGTTTTATAATCCCACCGCCATTGAGTATCAAGATGCGCATATCCGACAGTATATAAAACTTTATCTTTTGAAAGATCGTAAGTAACTGTCTCCGAGGCAGCAGCAAAAAGGATAGAAATATTGAGCAACAATAAAATGACTAAATTTCGCATAATTTCATAACTTTCTTTTTTTAATTATTCGCCTTCAATTCAAGACTATCTTTCAAAAAGGCTAATATCTTACCTGGGTCATTTTCATCAATTAAATACTGTCTGAAATCTTCGTGCATGATTTTTCTCGCCAGCTTGGCAAAAATTTTCATGTGTACATCGCCGCCATCCGCATCATCTCTGATAGCAAGCATAATCACAATGTTGACCTGCTTATCATCTACTGAACCCCATTCTATTGGTTCATTAAGTTTTAATAACATGATTGAATCCGCAAGAAGTTTTTTCGACTTGCAGTGCGGTATCGCAAACCCATAGCCCAGGCCTGTGGAATAAACCGCTTCCCTTTCCCATATCGCACATTCGATTTCCTGCGAAGAGTCTGCTCTGCCCGTAATGTAAAGCTGATCCGTAAGTTTTTTAATCGCTTCTTCTTTACTAAAGCAACGGGCATCGACAATAATAGAATTATCGTCAAGCAATTCGAAAGATATATGACTTTTTCTAAACTCACTCAGCAAACTATCAATCTGCTTTATATCTGCACACTTGAGTGCTGATTCCAGAAGTTTTTTACAATCAGCATAACTATAATTAGCAATATCAGCTTTTGCCTGACTAATTTTTGCCGACGAAATACTTATCTCATCAAGCCCGAGTCCAACCAGCAAAGGCCAGTTATTGCTGTCCCCCGCCATCTCCCCGCACATTCCAACCCATTTGCCATTCGTGTGAACATCATCGACTATCTTCTTTAACAGCCTGATAAACGATGGATGGTGAGTATTATAAAGCCCTGATATTTTACTGTTGCCCCTATCAGCGGCAATAAAATATTGCAGAAGATCATTTGTCCCTATGCTGAAAAAATCCACCTCACGTGACAACTGATCAATTATAAAAGCGGTTGAAGGAACTTCCACCATAATCCCGACCTGCATATTTTTGTCGTAGTTCAGATTCTCCTTGTCAAATTCAGATTGTATCGCAGATATCTGCTGCTTAACCCATCTGATCTCATCAAGGCAGCTAACCATCGGAACCATCAATTTTATATTACCAAAATGTGAAGCCCTGATTATAGCTTTTAGCTGATCGCGAAAAATATCAATATACTCTGGGTAAATACGCACTGCACGATAGCCAAGGAATGGATTAGTTTCTTGAGGCAATGAAATACCCTTAATCGGCTTATCGCCGCCAATATCTAACGTGCGTATGATTACAGTTTTTCCTTCCGCTGTTTGGGCAGCCTCTTTATAAACTTCAAACTGCTCCGAAAAGTCAGGCAACTGGTCAGCTTCCATGAAAAGCATTTCACTTCGGAACAGACCTATAGCTTGTGCCCCGTTTTCAAATGCATTTTTAACCTGGTAAACAGAAGCAGCATTGGCTGCAATTTCAATTTTTATTCCGTCTGTGGTAACAGCACTTTTGCTGATGTATTTTGCAAATTTCGCATTTCTCTGTGCTATTCTGTTTAGTTCCTGGTTGTAATAACGTTCTAATTTCTGGTCAGGGTTAGTTACAACAATACCAAGATCACCATCAACTACTACCTTTTGACCATCAAATATTTCAGGCATTATATTTTCTACACCAACCAGCGTTGGTATATTCAACGATCTGGCAAGAATAACGGTATGTGAAGTTTCACCAGCTTCAGTCAGCACCAAAGCTTTCAGTAGTTTTTTGTCAAGAGATAAAAATTGTCTGGGTGTCAGATTGTCAGCAACACAAACTGACGGCACTTCAAGCTTCAGTGCACCGCTGTCAACTATTGAACCATAAATGCGTTTCAGTAACTGATGAGAAATGTCATGAATATCAAGTATTCTCTCACGCAGCAAAAGGCTCTGTGTAGCTTTTAGCACAGATGTAAAATGATCTGCTGTCTTGATAATAGATGCACCAGCCGAACAGCCGCCCTGAGAAATATAACCCGAAAGCATATTATAAAACTCCACATCTCTCAGTATTGAAAGATGAGCCTTTAAAATCGCATGTTCCGTTGCGGAAACATTCGGATATATCATTCTCTCGTGTATTTCAACTTTAACTAAGTCTATTGCATTATCAATCTGTTTTTGCTCATGCTCAACACTTAAAGCTTCAATGTCCAGATATTCGGGCAGTTTCAGCACATCAGCCATAAAAACCTGCCCCGCGGCAATACCTTTAACCACCGCTTTACCTTGAAAAAATTTTGGGCAAACAGCTTTTAATGATGGAGGCAGTTGCAATTGTACCTTAGCTTCTATTTTTGGCAAAGGTTCATCACAATCAGCAAACTTTTCAATAAAAAACTTTTTCAATCTGCTAAAAGCTGCCTGCTGATCAGGCCCAGAAACTATAAGCCTGCACTGGTCGTTAAATTTAAAATCCGCAGCAACTATCGAAAGAACACTTTTTGCGTTACTGGTATTTTCATTTCTAAGATTAATAAGCGTAATATCTGAAGAATATTCATTCGCTATTTCCTCGATATTATTTGCCGGTCTGGCATGAATGCCGTTTGGCAATGGACACGTAAAATTATATTCCATTGTCATAAAATCCCTTTTTATTTCGGTGTCTTTGAAAAAATTCCCTTGGGGTTCTTAAGGGCTTCCTGAACAGGTACTTCGATTTTTGGTTTGCCTTCAAAACGGTCTGCCTGTTCTACCATTATGTCAACTGCAAAGATAACTACATCTGCATTTGCAATGTCATCAGCAGTAAGCTCGTTTTCAATCCCCATTGCCCCCTGTGTCTCAACTTTGATTTGATAACCAAGCTCTTTAGCGGTTTTCTCAATATTTTCCGCAGCCATATATGTATGTGCGATACCTGTAGGACAGGCTGTCACTGCTACAAATTTCATATTACTTCTCCTTTTGGCAAAGACCTTTTTTTCAATATATTAGCTAAGACCGCTGTCACTATCGAACCGACAATTATTGCCGCAATAAACATAATACGATTATCAATTACAGGCAGAACAATGGGCCCGCCATGAGGTGCATGATCACCAACTTTAGACAGCATCGCAATAACCGCACCAACCATCGAACCAGCCATTATGCACGGTATTATTCTGATTGGATCTGACGCTGCGAAAGGAATCGCCCCTTCGGTAATGCCCATCATACCCATACCCAGACTCGCAATACCAGCCTCTCTTTCCTGCTCCGACCATAGCTTTCTATTTATCAAAGTTGCAAGACCAAGCCCCAAAGGCGGAATACAAATCGCCGCCGCTGTACAGCCCATTACCGTATAATTGCCCTGCTTTATCATTGCGGCACCGAAGAAAAATGCTGCTTTGTTTATAGGTCCACCCATATCGAAAGCAATCATACCACCGAGTATCAACGCAAGTAATATTGCATTTCCTTTGCTCATAGTCTCTAACCAGCTGCCAAGAAATTCCATCAGATCTGCAATAGGTTTGCCGATAACCAGCAACATCAATGAGCCGACTATCAATGATGAAAAAACTGGAATTATAATAATAGGCATTACAGGCACAACAATTTTAGGAACCTTTACTTTTTTAATAAGATTAACAACGTGTCCTGCCAGCAACCCCGCAACCAGAGCGCCGAGGAACCCAGCATTGATCTCACCACAAATATATCCGCCTACAAAACCAGCAACTAAACCAGGTCTGCTCGCAATCGCATAAGATATATACCCAGCCAATACAGGCAGCAACAACTTGAATGAAATTGAACCGATATCAAGAATCAATTTCAGTTTAGGTGAATTACTGAAATCAGGTCCTCCAGGTCCCATTGGTGCAAAAGCAATCGCCGCGGCAATCAAAATTCCTCCGCAGGCTATAAAAGGTATCGCAAAAGATACCCCCGTAAGAAGATACTGTTTATGTTTTTGTAGCATTTGTTTCATGAGAATATTTCCTTATTAAACCTATGAAACTTTTATAAAACATTATCAATTCAAGCCCGAAACAGCAATTTAACAGGCATAGGCTTTAATATTATACCTTGCTAAAACAACCAGCATATAGTAAAATTCCAACATTTGGTTGATTATTGTAACATAATTTCAATTTCTGTGCTAGTATGGGCAAAGCCGATATATTTAAAAATGCAATTATTGAAATAACCAAGCGAGGTTTGAATCAGGTTTATTTTGCAAGTAATAATTGCAATCCTCCTATGCTTGGTTATGTTGTTAGCTTCCCAAGGCTTTCTGTTACCTTAGCTGGTGAAAATGAAATGGAAATTGAAGTTGACGGCAAACCTGGTATGGTTTCACTTAGAACCGGTGATGCTGTTTTTGTGCCGGGCAATTGCTGGAACAAACCTACCTGGGAAAAAAGTGCAAAGGTAATATCTTTTCTGTTTGGAAAAAAACATACAGGAATCAGCTTAGTAACTGCCAAAGGCGGCGGAGAAGAAAATTTAAAAGCAGAAAAAATTGCAACACAACAGCCAATGAGCGGACCCGGGTTGAAAATTCTGGAGTCAATAATTGAACTTAGAAAGCATTGTTATAATTTCGAACAGTTCCCACAACTTATAGAAGCTTTGATTGGTTACTGCATACATTTAACTGAGGAAGGGCCTGCTAAAGACACCAGCAAATCAAAAAACCTTGTGGAGGAAATTTGCAGTTATCTGCAGGAAAATTTCCAATATGAAATTACCAGAGATTCTGTCGCAAGGCAATTTAAGATCACACCCAACCATCTTTCAAGAATATTCAAGACACATGGCAACATGAAGTTCAGTGACTACCTTAAATTTGTGAGAATCGACCGTGCAAAATTTATGCTCAGCAGGTATGATATGACCTTAGTTGAGATCGCCCAAAGGTGCGGATATAATGACAGCCGATACTTCTGCAGTACATTCAAGAAAACTACTAGAAAAACACCTACTGGTTATAAAAATTTTATCAGAATGCAGATGAAAAAATACTCTCAACAATCTAACAATCTATCCAAAAATTTGACTGAGAAAATCACCCCTGCTCAATAGCTTCAAGCTCTTCCCATTTTGCATATGCTGCTCCGAGATCAGTTTCGCATTTTTCAAGATTTGCTTTTGCCTCTGAAATACTCGATGCATCCTGTTTATAAAAGAAAGGCTCTGCCATCTTCTGGTGTAAAGACGCGATCTGT
>CAZBKA010000113.1:0-9119 GCA_964492365.1 uncultured Pirellulales bacterium
TGGGTAAAAAACCATCAAAAACCATAAAAAAAGCAAATTTTTAACCACCAAAACCACCAATACACGCACCCCAGAGCCGATTTTAACACCCTAAAATTCACCCATATCCCGATTATTAGCCCAATTAAGCCTATTCCACCCCTCATCCCCCAATTTTAAAAACCTAAAAACACCCCCACCTGTCAATTTGCGTCACCCGTTTTATTGCTATACAATAAAGATTTTACATGAACAGCGAAAAAACATATATTACAAGATAGATTAAAAGGTTTTGATTATGTTTGAAGATAAAAAAGTAGTTGTGATAATGCCTGCGTATAACGCTGCTCAGACGCTCGAAAGAACTTACCGTGAAGTTATTTCGCAGAATTTTGTTGATCTTGTGATTATCGTTGATGACGCCAGTAGCGATTCAACCGCAAAAATAGCATCCAGCTTAGATAAAGCGATTGTTTATAAACATAAAGAAAATCGTGGCTATGGTGCCAATCAAAAAACCTGTTATAAGCTCGCATTGGAAAATAACGCTGATATTGTAATAATGGTGCACCCAGATTACCAGTACACGCCGTTATTGATACCCGCAATGACTTCGATGATAGGCTCAGGTCTTTATCAATGTGTTCTAGGTTCGAGGATTTTGGGAGGCGCTGCCCTCAAAGGAAAGATGCCGATCTGGAAATATGTTTCAAACAAGTTTCTGACATTTGTCGAAAATTGTGTAACAGGCGCAAATCTTTCCGAATACCACACCGGCTATCGAGCATTTTCAAGACAGTTGCTCGAACAACTGCCTCTTGATGCCAATTCTGATGATTTCGTATTTGACAACCAGATGCTAGCCCAGATTCTCTGGTTTGGTCACACCATTGCCGAAATAAGCTGTCCGACAAAATATTTTCCCGAAGCATCATCCATCAATCTGATAAGAAGTATCCGCTATGGCTTTGGTTGCCTTGGTGTTGCCGCTAAATTCCGGTTCGCTAAAATGAACCTTATAAAATCAAAAATGTTTCCGAAAATATGAAAAAAGAGATACAGCAGGACAAAACACAAAGAAAGAAATTAATATTGATCTGTCTGGTTCTGGCAGCAGCGATAATTATTGCTTTTGAACCTGTTCGACACAATGCCTTTATCAGCTATGACGATGATGTATATGTTACTGAAAATCCCAACGTTCAAAAAGGCCTAACCGCCGAATCAATAAAATGGGCCTTCACCTCCGGATATGCTGCTAACTGGCATCCTCTAACTTGGTTAAGTCACATGCTTGATTATCAACTCTATGGTAATAATCCTTTTTATCATCATCGCACGAATGTATTTTTTCATATCCTCAATTCGTTACTGCTTTTAATAATATTCAAAAAAGCTACTGGTAATTTATGGGCTTCTGTTTTTGCCGCCGCGGTTTTCGCTTTGCATCCTCTCCGCGTCGAATCGGTTGCCTGGGTTGCAGAGAGAAAAGATGTCCTTAGCGGCTTCTTCTGGTTGCTTACAATCGCGGCATATTTCTGGTATGCTTCCAGACCCTGCATTTGCAGGTACCTGTGCGTATTCTTATCTTTGATGCTGGGGCTGATGGCCAAACCTATGCTGGTCAGTTTGCCTTTGATTTTACTCTTGCTGGATTATTGGCCTTTAAACCGTTTCGAATTAAATTGGGCAGATATAAAATCTAAGGCCCTTGGGCTCCTCGCTGAAAAGACACCGTTGTTCCTGCTGGTAACCACTTCAATGGTAGTGACTTTTCTTGTTCAGCAAAAAGCTGGTGCCATGCTTTCATGTTCAAATTTTTCGCTTCCTGTTCGAATAGCAAATGCATTAGTTGTTTATATTGGTTATATATCTAAAATGCTTTTCCCATACCATCTGGCAGTATTATATCCGCATCCGGGAGATACTTTGGGATTATGGAAACCTGTCGCAAGCCTTGTGTTGCTGTTATTGATTACCGCAGTTATTTTTTATAAGTCTAAAAATTACAAATTTCTCGTGGTAGGGTGGTTGTGGTATGTGATTGCGTTGCTTCCTGTTATTGGTTTGGTGCAGGTTGGCGAACAGGCGATGGCCGATCGCTATACTTACCTTACTTCAATCGGATTTTTTATCATATTAATTTTGCTTATTGCCCAGCTGCAGAAAAAATACAAGCACATAACTAAACCTGTTTGCATTCTTGCGGTTGTAGTGATAGTTGCAATGACTGCAGCAACTAGAAATCAGCTTAAGTACTGGAAAGATGACACCACGCTTTTTACAAGGACAATTGATGTAACCGAAAAAAACTATATCATCCACAACAATCTTGGTTACACATTATATTCAAAGGGGCAATTTGATCAGGCAGTTGAACTTTTTGATAAAGCCTTGGAGTTTAAACCGAATTATGCCAAAGCCTCTAACAACAAAGCCCGTGTATACCTTACCATAGGAAAATTCGATCAAGCTGTTAAATGCCTTCAGCAGACCGTAGTAATGGCCCCGTATTGGCCTGATGCATATAATAATCTTGGTCTTGCAAATTTCCTTGCTGAAAACTACGCTGATGCAGAAAAAAATTACAAAAAAGCTGTTACTCTTCAACCCGATTATCCGAAGGCACAAAATGGTTTAGGCAAATCCCTGCTGAAACTTGACAGAATCCAGGAAGCTATCGAGGCTTTTAATAAAGCTATACAACTAAGCCCCAATTACGCCGACCCTTATTATTTTGGCGCAATAGGTTTAACCAAACTCGGTCAGACCAAAAAAGCTGTCGAATATCTTTACAAATCTGTCAATTGTGATTCCAGTTGGTTTGTTTCTATTAATACGCTTGCCTGGTTATTAGCTGTAAGCAGTGACGCATCTGTAAGGGACCCTGAACAGGCCCTTATTCTCGCAAAGCAAGCGTGCAAACTATCAGAATACAAACATTGCAATTGTGTTGATACACTGGCTGCTGCATATGCCGCCAATGGCGATTTTACCAATGCGATCTCAACAGGGGAAAAGGCTCTTGAATTGGCAAAAAAGTATAATGACAGGCCTTTGATGGAAAATATTTTAAAACATCTCGAATTGTTCAAAAAAAATGAAGCCATATCTGAGCCTTAAATTTATTTAAATGAACAGGTTTTTATTAAATACGTAAACACATTTTGTTTGTATTGCATAACGTTTCGGCTAAGATAGATACCACTAAGTTTTTAAACTATAATTTTGAAAGGAAAAAAATGAAATTGATTAATCTGGCAGTTTTTGCAACAGCATCTGCTCTTGCAATGACAATGTTAACTGGTTGTACCGGCAACTGTAAGGTTGCGAAGCCTTTTAATGGCAAGGATCTGAGCAACTGGTCGCTCAATGGTGACGCTGCTAAAAGCAAATGGACAGTTGGTACTCCTGAAATGGTTAAAGAAAATAATGCAAGGCTGGCAGCCAAACCAAGCAATGAAGCAATGGTCAACCTCGCGGCTGAACATGGTGACAGCGTAGATATTTACTCGAACGAAAAATTTGGCGATTGTCATATCGAACTTGAATTGATGGTTCCAAAAGGCTCAAACTCCGGCATCTATGTAATGGGTGAATATGAAATACAGGTTCTTGACAGCTTTGGTGTAACAGAAATGCAGGCAAGCGATATGGGTGCCATATACGGCGCAGCAGTTCCTAAGCTGAACGCAAGCAAGGCTCCAGGCCAATGGCAGAAATACGTTATTGATTGGCAGGCACCCAAGTTCGATGAGGCCGGCAACAAAATTGCCAATGCTAAATTCATCAAGGTTGAACTTAATGGTCAGATTCTTCATAAGGATCTTGAAATGTCCGGTCCAACACCTGGCGGTGTAACCGGTAAAGAAGCAGCCACAGGTCCTCTTATGTTCCAAGGCAACCATGGCCCAGTAGCATATAAAAATATCACAATTTGTCCGCTTCCATGTCCTGCAAAAGCAAATTGTCCCAAAAAAGCAGGTTGTGCTGCAAAAAGCGAATCCCAGGCTCAGAAAGGATGCTGCACTAAATAATCCAGCATATATTTAAACATCCAAAAGGCCCATTGATTTCTTGATGGGCCTTTTTTTTGCCTGCTTGGTACGTTTTAACACTTGCAGGGAGGGGCGTGGTTCAAAAATAATTCATAAGAAAATTGCCTTAAGGCTGGCTGTACATGGCTTGTTTTAAATATAAGGGTTTTTATAGGACTAAGTATTTTTAATTTGAATTTTCCTGTTTTTCTTTTGACTAATTTAATTGTTTAATTAAAATATGCAATTGAATTAACTTTTGTGAAAGAAATTGTATGGGAAAAAAACGAGTTGATGGTTTGGAAACGAAGCAAAACCTGTTGGTTGCCGCTGTAGAGGTTTTTTCAGACAAAGGGTTTTACAGGGCTACCAATGCAGATATTTGTAAAAAGGCTGGTGCTAATATTGCCGCTGTTAATTACCATTTTGGTAGCAAAGAGAACCTATATATCGAATCCTGGAAATATTCTTTTGATAAATCCCTAAAGAATTACCCGCCGGATGGTGGAGTCCCATCCAATGCTTCGGCACATGAAAGACTTTACGGTCGAATTTTGGCTTTTATGCAGCGTATTGCCGATTCAGAAACGCATGACTTTGACATCATACATAAAGAAATCGCCAATCCAACAGGTTTGTTGACTGATACAATTGAAAAGAGAATTGAATTGCTGGAGCGGGATTTTATAGCTTTGATTGAAGAAATCCTTGGTGATGCGGCAAGTGAACCTGTTGTACGTCTTTGTTATATGAGTATTCAAAGCCAGTGTTTCGGTCCGATGCTGTACCTGCGACATCGAAAAGCAGGGTTTGACATTCCACGCCGCAAGGATATACCGCCAGATTATGGTATCAAGGAACTTGCCGAGCATATTATGCGTTTTAGTTTAGCCGGAATAAACGGAATATGTCGGAAAGAATCCGATTAATACTGGATACCGTAATTACTATGTGGAAAACAATGATTAATAAAGTGGTTTTGTCCCTTCTGACATTTATGATAACATTTTTTTCAGGCTGTGCTGCCGTGGGGCCAGATTACGTCGCGTCGAACAAAAAGTCACCAACTGCTTGGCACGGCTCATTAGATAACAAACTGACAGACGAACAAGTAGAAGCACAAGCATTGGCGTCGTGGTGGAAAACATTGAATGACACTGAATTGTCATCTCTTATAGACAGGGCGCTGGTTAGTAACCTTGATGTAAAAGAGGCTTATGCGAGAATTCGTGAGGCGCGTGCCAGTAGAAATGTTGCTGAGGCGGCTAGATTTCCTTCTATAGATTTTTCTGGCTCCCAAACAGCAACACGAGGCAGCGATGACAACGGAAGCAGAGAGACAGTCGAATCATATTCCAGTGGTTTTGATGCAGGATGGGAGGTTGATATTTTCGGTGGAGTTCGTCGTTCCATCGAGGCAGCTAGCGCTACATACCAAGCCAGTGAAGAAGATCTGCGAGATGTTTTGGTAACACTGGTTTCTGAAGTTGCTTTAAATTATGTCGATGTACGTACCTATCAGGCTAGACTTGCTGCAGTACGTGATAATATTGCGTTGCAGTCTGAAACCTGTCAATTGGTTGACTGGCGTTCTCAGGCTGGGTTGAGTGATGAACTTGCTTTGCAGCAAGCCCGATACAGTCTTGAAAGTGCACGTTCTAAACTTCCATCCATGGAAACCGGATTGGAAGAGGCCATGAATCGAATTGCAGTTCTCATTGGCATTCCTCCTGGTGGTGTTCATGATGAACTGAGCCAAAGTAAACCTTTACCAAATTTGCCTTTGGAAGTTGCCATTGGTGTGCCGGCAGATATGATTCGTCGTAGGCCTGACATTCGACGTGCCGAACGGCAGTTGGCTGCTCAAACAGCAAAGATTGGTGTCGCTACGGCAGATCTTTACCCGAAGTTTACGTTGAATGGTTCCATCGGGATGGAGGCACTTAAATTTAATAATCTGGCTGACAATATGTTTACGCCTTCGGATTGGATATTAAGCGCAGGTCCTCGTGTGACATGGAATATTTTCGATGCTGGAGCAATTCGCGGTAACATAGAAGTACAATCAGCAATTCAGGAGCAAAAATTAATTCAGTACGAAGCTGCTGTTTTGGGTGCTATTGAAGAGGTTGAAAATGCAATTGTTGCCTATGTTAAAGAATATCAAACAAACGAGAGTTTGCGTAAAGCCGCCCAAGCTGCACAAAAGGCTGCCGAGCTGGCGGATTGGGAATATCAGTCAGGTTTGACTGATTTTAGCAACGTTCTGGATGCTCAGCGTTCCCTGTTGACGTTTCAGGACCAGTTGACCGAAAGCGACGGAGTGAAAGTTTCGAATTTGATCCGTGTTTATAAAACACTTGGTGGTGGTTGGTCATCATTAATGAACCAGGATGAACAAAATATTGATTGATGTCTGGAGAAAATTATAATGCAATCAGCAGTAGATAAAAAAACACAAATTGCTTCGACCCTTCAACTTGATTCGCCATCAGGATTTTGGAAGAAAAAAAAGTTGATTTGGGCGATTCTGCTTCTTGGAGTGGTGATAATAATTTGCATGGTTATGTTTGGTCACGACGGTGTTCAGACGGTTCAATATAAAACTCAGTCAGTTGAACGGAGAGATCTTGTTGTTCTTGTTACGGCCACCGGAACACTTGAGCCGACCAATGAAGTTGAAGTAGGCAGTGAACTTTCAGGTATCATCAAAAAAGTTAATGTCGATTTTAATGATCGTGTTACCATTGGTCAGGTATTGGTTCAATTGGACAAGTCAAAACTTGAGGCGCAAGTTGCACAAACAAAAGCTTCTCTTGAGTCTGCAAAGGCCAAGGCTATGCAGGCTAAGGCAACAATTGAAGAGACAGAAAGTAAGCTGCGTCAATTGGAAAGTGTTCGTAAATTGAGCGATGGCAAAGTTCCTGCTCAGGTTGACTTAGATGCCGCTGAAGCCGCCTACTCACGGGCCGTAGCAGATGAAGCAAGTGCCAAGGCTGTAATTGCAGAAGTTCAGGCAGGGCTGAATATTGACGAAACGGATTTGTCGAAAACAGTTATTTGTTCACCCGTCAATGGTGTAGTTCTGTCACGTAATATTGAAGTGGGGCAGACAGTTGCGGCATCATTTGAGGCTCCGGTGCTGTTTACATTGGCGGAGGATTTGTCAAAAATGGAACTGCATGTTGATGTTGATGAAGCTGATATTGGTCAGGTGAAAGAAGGGCAGTTAGCGACCTTTACTGTTGATGCATATCAGAACCGTAATTTTTCTGCAGAGATCACACAGGTACGCTACAGTTCCGATACAGTTGATGGTGTTGTAACATATGAAACGGTTCTTACTGTTGACAACAATGATTTATGCTTGCGGCCTGGAATGACTGCGACAGCCGATATTATAGTAGAAAAAGTTGAAAACAAAATTGCTGTTCCAAGTGCTGCATTGCGATTTTCGCCTCCTGAGCAGGCGAAAAAAGAATCATCAGTATCCATTGTAAATTCGATCCTGCCCAGACCACCCCAAGAGACAAAACACCAGGAAACAAACGGCAAAGGTGCACAAAAGGTTTGGGTTTTGCAGGACGGGGTGCCCGTGTCGGTATCAGTTCAGGTTGGTGTTACAGACGGGGTTTATACTGAAATTATTAGCGGACAGATCGATGCTGGAATGTCGGTGATCACAGAAGTGGTTTTAACAGGAAAATGAGTATGCCAGATACAGATTGCCACAGTGGACCTATTATTCGACTCAAGAATATCACAAAAGCTTACGGTGAAGGGCAGGCAAAAATGTATGCCTTACGCGGCATTGATCTGGATATCGCAAAGGGTGATTTTTTATCTATTATGGGGCCGAGCGGTTCAGGTAAATCTACCTGTATGAATATTCTCGGATGTTTGGATACGCCTTCGTCAGGAACGTATGAATTTGAGGGGGTTAATGTTAGCACGTTAACTCGCCAGCAGCGGGCACAATTACGGCGGTTTTATTTAGGATTCGTTTTTCAGGGATACAATCTTCTGAATAGAACTTCCGCGATTGAAAATATTGAATTGCCGTTGATTTATCGGGGTGTGCCCGCCAACAAGCGTCATGAGGAGGCGAAAGAGGCACTCAAAATAGTCGGGCTGGAAGGATGGGAATCACATACTCCTAGTGAACTATCGGGCGGTCAGCAGCAGCGTGTTGCGATTGCCAGGGCGATTGTAACCAATCCTGCTGTACTGTTTGCTGATGAACCGACAGGAAATCTGGATACTGCGAGAAGTCGCGAAGTTATGGATCTGCTGACCCGGCTGAATCGTGAACAGAAGATAACTGTTGTGATGGTCACGCATGAACCGGATATGGCGGCTTATACTAAGCGAGTTGTTCATTTTCTGGATGGTCTGGTAAATTTGGATACTTCAAACGAGGATGAATATTAATGCTTTTTAATACGATATTACTTGCGATACGTGATATTAGACGTAACGTAATGCGATCATTTTTGACGATTCTCGGTATCATCATAGGCGTTGCGGCTGTTATTACTCTGGTAACGATTGGCAGCGGTGCAACGGCTCAAGTTACAAGCCAAATTGCTGATATGGGGACGAATGTGCTTATGATTACGCCTGGTAAACGGCATGGTCCTGGTCAGTCGTCTTCAGCACCACAATTTGACAACAAAGATGTTGAGGCTATTAAAAGAGACATCAGCAATTTGCTGGGCGTTGCCCCGACTTGTTCGCAAGGTGTCACTGCGGTGCTTGGAAATCTAAACTGGTCAACATCTGTAACTGGCAGCAATAATGATTTTTTCAAAGTTAGGAACTGGACAATCGAAAGCGGTTGTGAGTTTGAGGATGCGGAACTGCGTTCAGGGCAAGCTGTTTGTGTTATTGGGCAGACAGTGCGTGAAAAGCTTTTTGGGTCGCAGGATCCTATTGGCAGCAGTATTCGCCTAGGTAAGGTTTCCTGCAGAGTATGAAACTGGAACACAGAATCCACCTGAACAAGTGTATCCTGATGGACATGGTACTGTGGAAGAACACTCTGGTGTTGATTCATTTCCTGGAACATTAACTGTAAAGCTCCAAGGGGCAGTGAACTGTGTT
>CAZBKA010000114.1:0-9101 GCA_964492365.1 uncultured Pirellulales bacterium
AGCCAAAAATTGACTCTTAGCAACATTAGCCGACTCAGCCTGCTGCTTCGCCTCTAGTAGCGTCTCTTCCATTCGTTTGCGTTCAGTAATGTCAATAAAAGTAATCACTGCTCCAACGATCTCGCCCCTGTGTCGTTGTGGGTAAGACCAGTATTCGACCTGGAAGCTTGTTCCATCCTTACGACACAGGACTTCATCATCACTGTGTGTGCCTTTCCCATCCCGAAATATCTTGAGTATCTGACAATCACTGATGGCAAAATGTGTGCCGTCAGCATGCATGTGGTGAATCATATCGTGCATGTTTCTTCCAAGCAGTTCATCGGAACTGGAGTAGCCAAGCATTTTCAAGCAAGCTGGATTGCAGAACGTACAATTCCCATGCAGGTCGATACCGTAGATAGCCTCTCCTGCAGATTCAAGCAATAACTGCTTACTTTCCTCACTATCCTGCAATTGTTTTGACATATTAGCCTGTTGAATGGCCAAAGCGACAGTGCCGCTGATTCCATCCAGCATAGCATCTTCACAAGCCTCTATGGGATGTTTCGAGAAGAGCGCCAGAACTCCCAATGTTTGTCCGCCTTCAATTCGCAGTTGGTATCCGGCAAATGACACAAGTCCAAGTTCCCGCGCCCACTGATGATTATGAACACGAGGGGCATTTTGAGCATCATTTGTAAGAAATTTATGTTCTTCACCTGAAGCGATAAGTCCTATTTTATAACAACCGAACGGCACACGGCGGTGAGTTTTGCCGTCTATATGAGTATAACGGCCGGAACTTGCTACCAGATGCAGACACCGGTCCCGATAACGGCAGATATGATTTTCTTCAGTTGCCTCGGCATGGATGCAGCCTTGCTGACATATATCTCCCTTTTTAATCAGCCATATACGACAAAAATCAGCGTCGAATAATTTTACGATATCGTCGGTAACAGTTTTGAGCTTTTCATCAAGCGGAGCCGCCTTAAGAAGAGACTGCTGTAGTGAATTGACACCCTGTTGAAAAAAGAGTGTTTTCCCGCGTTCATCCTCTGCCTGCTTCTTGGCACTGATATCTGTAAACACCGTCGCGAAGTGATCTTTTTCAAGTCTATAGGCCGCAATGAAATAATGTCGTCTCAACGGTTTGCAATACTGTTCGAAACTGACTGATTCACCAGTTAAAACAACCTTAGCATAGATTTCGAGAAATTGTGCTTCCTCAATGCCCGGTAAAATTTCAGTAACGCGACGACCTATCACATCTTGAGCCTTAAGCCCTGTTTGATTTTCAAACGCACCATTGACATTCAAATAGATATAATCAATCGGCTTGGCATTTTCATCAAAAAGCATCTTGTGAACAGCTACAGCACTGACAGCATTATTAAACATCAACTGGAACTCTTGTTCATTTTTTTGTAAATCATTTTCTGCATGCCTGCGGTCTTTAATATTGACCCAAATAACCAAAGATGACGCCGCGATGATAAGCAACACAAGCATCAGTCCAACAGGCAAAGCTGTATGGGATACTATTTCCCAATTCCAGTCATGTGCGTCACTGTCTATACCCAATACTGCGACCGCAACACCGCTATGCGGGTCAATCAATGGCACTAACGCTGAAACCCACACACCCCATTCATCAGACAGAGGGCCTTCGACGAAAGAAACTTTAGTTTTGAACAGATTCCTTAGTTCCTCAGAAGCATCATCATAAACATCACCAGGTTTGGCTGGTGGAGATACCTGGGAAGGGCCATCCTCTTGAGAATCTACGAAAAAGAAAACGCTACCATCAGACTTGGGGCCCATCAGGTAGACAAAGTGACATTTAGGGTTCGTCCGGCAAATGGCTGCAAACTTTTCTTTGAGTCGCAGGTAATCGGGGCTTTCCATATCCTTATCTGTACCTGTCAGCATCTTGACATGGTTAATATCCAGTGAATGTGCCACCATTTTTGTTTGCAGCAGCAGTTCTTCTCGCATATGTTGGTCAGCCCGCATCACCATCCACCAGGTAAATAGCGACATAGAGATCAAAACTATCACAACCACACTGGCTATCCAAAAGCCACGGACTTTGTTCTCGCATTTATCCTGATTTTTACCCATTAAACCATACCTCGAAATGAATGGTTACACCAGACGTCTTTAATCACAAAACGAGGATTAAAATTTACATAAGACTCTTTCATATAACCGTGCAGCATTGGCAACAACTATCAAAAACAAAAACAGTATAAATATTCTGATTACCATTTTCATAAAGACGCATAATTAATCTAAAATAACCTTGGTCTCATACCCCAAATATATCGACTCTAATGAATTATGAAAAAAGTTAAACAACTCTAAAAACTGCTGATAATTCGTGTGTCTTTCTCAAAACACCGTAACTGCCGATATAAACAGCCATCAGTCCTCTCGTCATTTTTTGAAGTGGTTATCTCTCATATAGCACAAAGTCGTTTATCGGACTAAATAATCTTAATATTTCCGTACAATGCCATTAAAAACTGACTTTAAATAGTAAATAAGGTAAATCACTTGAATCGTTTTTATTATCAAAAAAAACGTGTAAATTTGAAATCTTTATGGTAGAAGACATTGTTGGAATTGCACTTTGGTTTTTATTACAAGGACGAAATATGACAAGAATATTGGCAACTATCTTGGTTTTGGCAACACTGGTAGGTTTTAATTCAAATAGTTTATATGCAAATGATGAGCAAAACAAAGACACTAATGTAACTGTAATAGCTGGAGATGTTAACGGCCCAACTTTAAAATTAAGCTATGGCAACGGTGAAGAAAAGATAAACTCCACTCCAAATTTTATGTACTTTGTCCCATTAATATCGCCCACCCTGGTCGATGTCCAGACAAGCAATAATAACGAACAATTATCAAAACTCATTTCACGAGATGTTAAAACCTGCGGCAATAGCTTTTATGTCACATGTGAATTTCAGATGTGGGGTAAGGGAACTCATGTAAATAATTTCGATGTCGCACAGATGATAAAAAGAAACACGGAAAAAATGCACGGCGAAAAGCCCATAAAAAACGTGCTCGAATATATTAAATTCGATGGTGAAGGCTATGGAATAATCACCGCAGAAGGTCAAATCATAGATTCAAAGCCGGTCGTGACAAAAGTCGTCGTAGATTTCAGTTCACGAGAAAATAAAAGCCCTGTAACTATCGGTCTGTATAGTGTCAATCCTGTTAACAATGAGTACAAATACGAAAATAACTTTGGAAAAATAGTGGCAAGAATCGACACACTGTCGTTCGAGCGAACCCAAACACCTAAGCTTTCTATAAAACTCAGCTCAATATCAGACTCCGAAACTACAAATGGTTTCTGGAGTTCAGTTAAAGGCATGATTGCCAATTTCTTCATCGAACCAATTACAATTAACCCCAAAGGCAACGATACTATGCTGGATTTCGGTCTGGCACTTTATCATGGCCAAGATTCATATACATTCCCAGTTGCGGAGAATTTAAAAATAGTCGATCAAAATTAGATACAGGCTCTAATAAAGGAGATGTCAAATGAACTCGAAGGAAAGAGTTAGAATCGCCCTTACCAACAAAGGTGTACCTGACAGGATACCGATTCAGTTTGATCTGTGTAAATCATTGACTGAGCACTTCGGCAAAGAGCTTGGAATCGTTCCGGAATACGCCTGGAGTTATTATGAGGATTTGACCTACCGGATATCAGCCAACGAAATAAGAACCAGGCTAGGCAGTGATGTAGTAGTTGTCGGCGGCACAGTGGCTGACGGATTTAAGCCTGTGATTGTGCAGGATAATATCACTTTAAATGAGTTCGGCATGAAAATGAAGCCTACTGCTCTTTACGTTGAAGTTGTCGAATGTCCGCTGAAAGATGCCAAAAGTACTGCTGATATCGAGGTTTATAAGATGCCTGATGCTTATGCTAAGGGTCGATTTGCTATTGCGAAAAAGGAAATTGAAAAGTTCGGCAGTAACTATTTTGTTATTGGTGATTGCGAGCTTAGTATTTTTGAACTGGCGTGGCATTTGACGGGGTTGGAAACTTACATGATGGCTTTGGCGATGGGCGATGAATGGGTCGAAAAGCTCAATGATAAGGTGGAGGAATGGACAACCGGGCTGGCGATTCAGCAGGCAAAGCTTGGGGTTGATGCGATCTGGTTCGGTGAGGATCTGGGCAGTCAGACTTCTACTTTAATATCGCCTGATATGTGGCGGCAGAGGTTTAGGCCTCGTTATGAGCGGATGTTTAAAAAGCTGCGACAGAGTAATCCGGATATTGTGATTATAATGCATTCTGATGGAGCAGTGGCACCGCTGCTGGATGATTTTATTGAAATGGGGGTTGATGCTTATAATCCTGTTCAGCCTAATGTGCCGGGGTCGGATCCGAAGCAGCTTAAAGACAAATATGGGAATTCTATTGCGTTTTTTGGTGGCATAGACCAGCAGCAATTGCTGCCTGGTGGTGACGAAAAACAGATCAGAGATGAGATTAAATGCCGGTGCAGAATACTTGGCGACAAAGGCGGATATCTGCTGGCGCCGGCACATATAATACAGGCTGATGTTAAGCCTGAAACGGTTAAGATAATGATTAAGGCAGCTAAGGAATTCGGGAAATATTGATAATTACGAAGGAGAACATAATGAGGCGTAATGCGTTTAAAATGAAGTTAAAACCTGGTTTTGAGCGGGAATATAAAAAACGACACGACGAAATATGGCCTGAATTAAGCTATGAACTTACTAAGGCTGGCGTATATGATTATTCGATTTATCTTGATGAGGAAACGCTAACGCTGTTCGCATTTCAGAAGCTGACAAATGACAATACTGCTAATGAATTGCCACGAAAAGCGATAGTCAGGAAGTGGTGGAATTATATGAAGGATATTATGGAATATGATGAAAATGATGAACCTGTCGCGATAGAGCTTAAAGAGGTTTTTCATATGGAGTAACCGGATTAGGCTGGGGAATTGGGGATGTTGAAAAGTGTGTTTTGAGGGTTTTTCGTGGGGGAAAAATCAATCAAACACGCGCGTAGTGGGGTTTTTTGGGGGAAAAAATTTGCTTTTTTTACGGTTTTTGCTACTTTTTTAACCTTTTTTTAGCATTTTTGACAAGAAATGAACCGGTTTTTACCATCGAAAAATGGGGATACTTGCGTGTTTGATTGATTCTGTTTTGGGGTGAGACATGTGGTTAATCATTTTTGAAGATATAATGCTGAGGATGGCTGGAGGAGTTATAACTGTTCAAAAAATTAGGGATTGACAACTATCATAAATTTTTTGTGCCCTTTAAGTTTCGTTTAAGGTAAAATTATTATTGTGCCCAAAATAATGAATTTGTTTATCAAATTGTTTTTTTGCAAAGGTACTTGGAAAATGTGTACAAAGAGGAGTATTTTCATAAACGGCACTCTGGTAGTAACGTCTGGCATATTATGCTTTTTTATCTTTCCTCGCTCAGTAATTGCTCAAGACAATCTTTATGTCAAGATCCTAATAAATTGCGTGGGTTTTTTTGTGGTATTGCTTGGCCAATTTTTAAGAATATCAGCCAGGGGATATAAATCATGCCCATACAATGCAAAAGCCAAGCTTATTACAGATGGGCCATATAGTATTGTTAGAAATCCTATGTATCTTGGGAGTTTTTTCATTGGCTTGGGTACGTTCACGATTATGTTCCCATGGTGGGTAATACCTATATATTCCGTTCTTTTCTTTCTTTGGTACAGATATCAGATTCGTGGTGAGCAGCAGTATTTGAAAAATAAATTCAGCGATCAGTATATTGACTATTGCAGACAAGTGCCTTGTTTTTTCCCAAAACCTTCGTCCTTTTTTAAACGCACTTTTTTCCGAGCTTTTCCTTTTAGATTCGGCTGGATAAAAAAGGAATGGAACTTAATTACAACCTGGGTTCTTTTAATCGTAATCCATGAAAGCTACATGAACATTGTAAGTTATCCCTCGGTATTTTTTATAGCAGAGATCATAGCGTTTATAACAATTTTGGTTATCACTCTTTCTCTGGTTAAGATTCTATGCAAACCATTTTGCTTATGTTAGGAGGAAAATAATGCGTTTATTCAAAAACAACTGTTCAGACCCAAGAATTATAAGGATGCTTAGATCCACGTTAGTGATTATATTCGCTTTTGTCATAATCATAATCACCTCTACACTCGTAATTGGAATAAGTATAGAGTATGCTAAATTTCCATCATTATTGGGTAACCAGCCTCAAAATGTAAAAAATGCACAATCACACATCGATCCTGATAATTTTACTTTTATTGTTATAGGGGATGTAAAAGATGGTACATCTACCTTTGAGTCCTTACTTGATATAGCAGAAAAAGAGAATCCTTCTTTTATAGTAATCCTCGGCGACCTGGTTAGTCATATAAGCCAAACAGACCATAAGTTATTTGCATATGAAATTTCCGAATATGCCGAAAAAACACCCTTTTTCATCATTCCTGGAAACCATGACACCAATCCTGACAGCTTCAGCCTCGAAGATTTTCAGCAAACTTACGGACCGGCACAATTTTATTTCACTATAGGCTCATATCTGTTCGTTTTTCTAAATGATTTAACGGAGTACAACCAAAATGGAGAATATCTTGATTACCTCGAAGATGTTCTTCAGGCAAATAGTTCAACAGCTAAAAAAACATTCGTGTTTACACATATTCCGCCTTCAGGTTTGAGTGATTTGTTAGAGTGCTCAACATTCGCTCCATACTCAGCACGTTTCATGGATATTGTCAAAAAATATCATATCGATTACGTCTTTACCGGCCACCACCATGGATACATTAAAACGGAAAAAGATGAAACTACATACATAACCACAGGCGGCGGTGGTTCTAAACTGGAAGGCAGCAAAGGCAGGTTCCACCACTTTGTTGAAATTAACATTGAAGATGAAAAAATCTCTGAGAATGTGGTCGCAGTGGAACGCAAAAGTGGAGGTTCAGAACTTTTGGAAAGTAACATTGCCGTCTGTTTCTGGAACCCCATCATCAAAAATAAACTGATTTCTGCAATGATTATTTTGGCATTTTGCACAGCAGCTTTCACAGCTTTATTTCTTCTCAAAAGAAAACGGATATCGAGGAAATAGGTTTCATGTGGAAAAAACAAATACCGAATATCTCACCTGTTATTTTAACAGTTTTAACAATTATGATCACTTATTTATTCATGATTACAAGGACAACACTATGGGACAGAGATGAACCAAGGTTTACACGTGCTGCTGTTGAAATGCTCGAAACAGGAAACTATCTTGTTCCAACTTTTAATGGTCAATTGTGGGCAGATAAGCCAATATTAGTATATTGGTTAATGAGCTTATCTATGAAAATCTTCGGAACCAATGAATTTGCATGCCGTTTCTTCTCTGCAATTGGAACATCAATAAGCTGCCTCCTGACATTTCTTATTGGCAAACGATTATTCGGAGCTAAAGAGGGTTTGTATGCAATGGTTATTTTAGCATCATCAATAATGATGCTTGCTGTTGGGACCATGGCGACTGCAGATGGTTCAACTTTGCCTTTAATTTTAGCAGCCATGACAGTTTTTGTTTACGCCGTCACTTCAAAACTGCGATACTATCACACTATATTAATCGGCATCTTCATGGGTTTAGCTATGTTAGCCAAAGGCCCCATAGGATTGCTCCCTTTACCTGTAATGCTGATTACACTGTGGTTCGACAGAAAAGATTATCCTGACTTCATTAAAAAATCCTTAACAGTCTCATTAGCCTTGGCAATCGCAATTATAATTTTTCTTGCATGGGCAATACAGGCCAACAAGGCAACCGATGGGCAGTTTTTGAATACCTTTATAGGCAAACATGTTATAACTCGCGCAATCAAACCAATGGAGCACCATGGTGGCAATTTTCTGTTATACCTGCCATATTATTTACCGGTAATTATCGGAGGGTTTTTCCCTTGGACAATGTTTTTGCCAGGTGCCTTTTCCGCTCTGATTGGTAACCGACTGGGGCTGAAACCAGGTAAAAAAATCCTGCTTGTCTGGATAATCTCCATTGTTATAATAATGTCTCTGGCTGCCACCAAATTGCCGCACTATATAATATTTATTTGGCCTGCTTTAGCTCTCATTGCTGCTGCTGCAATAACCGCCTTTCAGAAAGGGAAACTCAACGAACAGGACTTGAATTGGCTGCGACGCGGAAATTGGTTTTTTGTTCCACTCGGAACTCTTGCTGGTCTTGGTTTTATTGGTGCACCTTTTTTTCTAAAGATTTCAGCTTTGCTGATACCGGCAATCATTTGTGGTATAATTTTACTGTCAATGACATATCTTGTCACATATTACCTTTATCACAATCAACCGGTCTCAGCCGCCAAAATAGCTTTTACTGGAATGATACTATTTCATATCCCCTACATATTAGGCGTTCTGCCGGTAATTGAAGATATTAAAGTTACTCCCACCATAGCAAAGGCTATAAACAAGGCAACAACTTCCAACATATCTGTTGCGACTTACAAATTTAGAGAACCAAGTCTGAATTATTATCTCGGAAGAAATATTAAAGAACTTTCTGACCAGAAACAAGTTGTTGAATGGATACAGCAAAAAGAATCTGCCGTCCTTATTATCCCAATTGATGAATACGAAAATATTAAACAAAATTACGTTGATTTACCCACAGAACTGCTGATCTCAAAAAAAGGCTTGAACTTCTCAAAAGGCAAAAAAATAGAACTTCTGGCTTTATTATGCAATCAAGGTACAAAATGAGCGATAAACCAATAAAAAAACTATTCTCTAAACATAAGGGACTCTCTGTTGTAATTATTGCAATAGCAAGCCTAAGTATTCTCAGTCTCCTTAGTTATTTGATCTGGGATAAAGATCTTCTAAAATGGCAGAGACAAAACCTCCCAAATTTAAATAAACCACTGATAATAAAAGGGATTGTGCAATTGGGGAAGGCTTGGTTGCTCGTCTGGTTGCTCTTTTGCTGGGCTTCATTAACTACATGCCGTAAAAAAGCATTAATAGCCCTGA
>CAZBKA010000115.1:0-9053 GCA_964492365.1 uncultured Pirellulales bacterium
TGCTTGATAATATCATTAAGGGCTACATCGAGCAGGATATGTCAAGAAAAGAATTGATAGAGACCGGGATGGACGCAGAAGAAATATTAAAAGTAACATCGCTTATCGACCGTAATGAATATAAGCGCAGACAATCACCGCCTGGGATCAAGATAACACCAAAAGCATTCGGGAAAGACCGCAGGATGCCTATAATTAATAGATATCGCGGATAACAACAATTATCGCTTCGAAAAAAATAGATAATAACAATTTATTTAGTTTAGCGTTTTTTTATAGCCACCGGACCAAATAGGCCGCTTATTTTCTCTTCTTCAGTGACAACGGTCCAATCCAGACACGCATTATTCATCCCTTTATACTGACGCATTGTGTTGTAGATGGTGTTGCCGATCCTGACGAACAATTTATTGCTGCCATTTTTGACGTAATCTGTTATATCAAATTCAAATGGAGGCCAAATTTTTTCGCCTACCTTTTTGTCATTTATCCACAGTTCAGCAGTATAATACACTTTACCAAGGTCGAGAATAATTTTTCCATCGGTGGAATCACAATCAAAGGTTTTGGTATAATCCACGAAACCACTAAACGTATCCAACCCCCACAGATTCCAATCAGCAAGTTCTTTGTTGTCGCCCTGCTGCTGAATAAAAGAATCAGGCACAAAATTGTTTTGATCATCGGCTACTCGCACAGGTTGATCATTCACATTAACTTTGACATTCCACATACCATCAAGGTTTGCTATTGTTTTCCATTGCAGCGGTTCAGTTGATCCTTCCAAAGTATTCTGGGATGGATCGAACACAAGCCAATAGGCCTGACAAGGGGCAAAACTAGCATTGAGTGTTTCACCATCTCCTGCTAACTTCGATGCGACATCTTTAATTTCTCCGGTTTCGCAATCCCATATTGACGCCCTGCCTTTTACATTTTTAACTTTCAATACACAGTCCTGACTATTGTCTGTATTATTTACAAGCCAAAAGAAATCCCTGCCGTCAATTTTTCGGTGCTGCTGCATCATTTTAAATTCACCTTTTTCAAATTCAACAGGCGATTTAAGCCCAACCACATTTTCCGCCAGTAATCCATTTATTCCTTTATCAGTCTTTTTGAAGCTGGGCAATTTTTCAAGCTCTGCCATCATCGCCTGCATTTTTGGATCATTTAGCCCGTTATCAGTCGAACCACCAGGCAAACCACCTAACGCATATACATAACCACCTTTTTTTGCAAAATTAAGGATTTTTTCTGCCACATCCAAAGGCAAAACTACAAGATGAGGCAGGACAATAGTTTTAAACTCAAAATCTTCATAAGTGAGACGGCCATTTTCTTTTAATTTCATTTTTCTGAGATAATATCTGTCAGTGACGAGATACTCTATTCGGGCATCCTGGAGGTGATTTACAGCATAATAATAAATTTCTTCTATTTTGTCCAGATCAGCTTTTTGACCGGTATTTGTTAACGAGTAAAAATCCCACTGGTTAAACTCAAATATTCCACCACCATAAAGTGCCCAGACACTATCCATTGGATTGAGCAGCAGCACGTCGGGGTCCATTCGGCCTTGCGAATTTACATAGCTTGCACGTCTGACAAAATCGCTCCACAAATGAAAATACCGCCAATAAGTATTTTCATTAAACCAATCAGGCGGATAAGGAATTGTATTCAGTTGACGGTTAAAATTGATACCATGAGGAACAACATGATTTACTCCGAAAGCAATAATACTGTTAGCCGATTTTTTCATTGTTGCAGGTGTCATCTGCCAACCTGAACCACCTAAAGTCTCACTCATGAAACGTCTGTTTTCAAATTCACAGACAGACTGTGTCTCTTTAAAATCATATATCTGGTATGGCTTATCGATAAGACAATCATTGCCGGGCATAGTAACACTTCTTTGTGCCATGAAGAAATCACCAACCGCATAGGCTTGGAAAATCAGATTGGGGTACTTCTTAAAAATACAGTTGCTTTCCCACAGGTTAGATATGGTGTACATATTATGTTTTTCTGCCCATTCACTTACCTTACCGAGATAGCTCTCGCTGTAAATAACAGAAACAGCCTCATACCAATCCCATCGTGCCTTGGCGAAAACACCCCTGGTATCTTCATCAATCATCAAAGGCATTATAAGCCTGATGTCGGTACCAGTTTTCTGTTTGAATTCTTTGTCAAGGTCGTCCGACCATGCAAGTTTCCACCCATAATCACCTTCATTGTCAACAAAGACTCCTGTTACTGTTTTACCAAGTTCACCCTTTAGATGCTCAGCATATTTTTCATGAACAAGCCCAAGAAAAACTTCCGGCAGTCTCCGATCAAGATAATTAACATTGCTGCCATCCATACCTGCATGAAACTCTTTATTAAAAGTATAAATTCGCCAGGTTCCTTCCGGCACGGAATAATAGAATTCATCTCCTGAACCGATTATTGTTATGCTATCGTATTCAATTTTTATTGGCCAACCACTGCTGTCAAGCGGGTCGGCCTTTTTTGCTGCCACGGTAAAGAATGAAAACGGCAGCTTTACCTCAGAGGGGCCTTTAATATCCTGCACAGCCCATCTTAAAGAAACAGCTTTTAATTCCGGATTTTTTTCCAGAACCCTACCCAGGGCCTGACCACTGGGCCAACTATATTCATCACAATAACCGATGTAGTATTTATTTTTTTCAGCAACTTCGGCGGCTTTGCTGAAACAGTCAAACCATTTATCTGTCACCCACTGGTCAGCAGGCAGACCCCATCGACCATGGACATATCCTGGGTTCATATGCTGTTTACACATTTCCTCTGCCATATTAGTAATTTGATTGGCATCTAAAGACTTATCCCAGAACCAAAAAGCAAACGGTGCATAGGCCATATCAGGCTCGGCGAAATCGGTTTTTAGCAGATTTGTGCTGATTGGCTTACGCTGGGCCCAATTGGATCCAACAACACAGTTACAAAAAAACGATATAACAACGAAAATAACAACAGAAATGAGAGTGATATATCTTTTAATCATAATTACCGCGCCTTTCCTAAAAATGTGGATTGAATACGGATATGTATAATGACAAGTGCTGAAAGCGTCAAGAAAAACCTTAATTCGTTGACTTTTTATTAATATTATGTTAGAATTCGGCGAGTTTATAATACTGTAGTGAATGCTGAGAGAAACTACACAAAAGAATGTTTTAGAGTCACAGTAGAAAATAGCCTTGGCGTTAAAATCTATTTTGCGAGAGAGTTGTGTATGACTAAAATAAAACAGCTATTGTCCATCCTTGCGGTTATTTCCCTATTTGTGTTGCCGGCAGTATCAAAAGTGTGTCCCCCTGGTGACCTGAACGGCGACTGTTATATTGATTTTTATGATATATCAGTTATGGCACAACAATGGTTAAACCCAGATTGCTCAGAACAGGGGCTGACTTCTTACTGGCAATTTGATGAGAATACCGGAAATGTCGCTCATGACAGTGCAGGTGAAAACCATGCATCGATAATCGGAGCAACCTGGGAAAAAGGTAAATCGGGCACTGCTTTGAATTTTGGCAGTTATGGCGATTGTGTTGATATACCCAATCTCGATCTGAGCGGCACCTGGACAATCTGCTTTTGGGTAAATGCACATTCCAAGGCAGCTTCGGCAGTAGGTTCAATGGTATTTGGAAATGCTAATGAAATAAATAATTACTTCCGTATTATTCCAAATTACAATGCAAGATTACGAAATAACGCTGGCCAAGATGTTATATGGAGTAACGACTCAGACTTCTGCGAAAGATGGAGGCTGGTAACAATAGTTGCAGATCAGACTGGTATAGAGCTTTATCTTGATGGGATGAGCCAGGGCAAGACACAGGTTAGCACAGAGTTCAAGCTTTATCATATCGGCAGAGGACACACCAATAACACTTACGATTTTTATGGACTGATTGATGAATTTAAAGTCTATAACAGAAGCCTTTCGGCGGAAGAAATTCTGGCTCTGGCAAAAACAGGCACCAGTGTTCTAAATTGCGGCAATCTCAACGGGACAGACGGAATAAATATGGATGATTATGCATTACTGTCTGAGAACTGGCAAACACGAGGCCCGGATATTGTAATAAATGAATTCATGGCATCCAACAGCGATACGCTGTCAACCGTGGTTGAAGATCAAACAATATTTCCTGACTGGATAGAATTGTACAACCAGACGCAGGACAGTATCGATCTTAGCGGATGGTACCTGACTGATAATATTATCGACGTGGATGGATACTGGAGAATACCTGACGGAGTTACTATAGACGCTGACGAATACATGATTATTTTTGCTTCCGGTCTGGATACAGCAGACAGCAACGGATACCTGCACACAAATTTCAAGCTTGACGTCGATGGTGAGTACATCGGTCTCATCAGACCTGACAAACAGAGTATTGCCTTTGACTATACATACGGGTATCCGCAACAATATATGGATATTTCTTTCGGTATGAATGGTGATATTGATAACCCCGTTTATTTTGGCACTGCAACACCTGGTGCAGTAAATGCAATAGCAACAGCTATAATGCCGACAATTGTGCAACCAGGAAGATTTTTTTCTGGAAATTTGGTAGTAGAAATAAGAAAAGCTACGCCTGAGGACACTGTACGCTATACTTTAAACGGCAATGATCCAACAGAAGATTCTGCTGTTTATACCGACGCGATAACAATAACAAACACAATAACATTGAAAGCGGCTTCATTCAGGTCCGGCTATGAGATGAGCCCAATTGCATGCGAGAAGTATTCAAAATTAAATGCAGATGTACTGGGTTTTAGCTCTAACCTGCCGATACTGATAGTTGATACATTTAACACAGAGATACCTATTCCGCCGGACAGGAAAACTTCGGTGCCAAAGGTTCTGACGCTTTCCACTGTAATAAACATTAACAGCACAGGACGAGCATCTATAACCGATGAGCCTGAGTATAAAGGGCGGGCTGGTATCAGCATTCGAGGTTCCAGCTCGGAGTACTTCCCCAAGAAAATGTATCACCTTGAAACATGGAATATGTATAATCAAGATACAGACGTCGAATTTCTGGATTTGCCTAAAGAGTCTGACTGGGTTTTATATGCGCCATATACGGATAAGACCATGATGCGTAATGCATTGTCGTATAAATGGTGGGCAGATACAGGCAGATATTCTGTCAGGACACGTTTCGTAGAGATGTTTCTCAATGTTGATGACAGCAGCGTATCACTTTCTGACTATGTCGGAGTATATGTAATAGAAGAAAAAATCAAACGCGACGAAAACAGAGTCAATATTGCAAAACTCAGCCGATGGGATAATGAAGAACCGGAAGTAACTGGCGGATATATGATCAAACGCGACCGGGCAGATCCTAATGACTTTGGTTTTGGCTGTATGTTAGGTTATGTCTATTATGTTGAGCCTAAAGAAGAAGAAGTAACTCCACAGCAAGCCACATGGATACAGCAATATATATCTCATTATGAAACAGTATTAAAATCTACCTACATGGCGGACCCGAATAATGGTTATGCAAAATATATCGATGTTGATTCATTTTTAGATTATCAGCTATTTAATGAAATATTAAAAGACGCTGACGCATACGGTTTGAGCACTTTCATGTACAAAGACAGAGGCGGTAAGCTTACGATGGGGCCTGTATGGGATCATAATCTCTCATTAGGAAACGCATTTTATGGCGGAGGCGGCGGCTCGTATAATCCTGTAGGCTGGAACTGGCAAGACCAGGGAATCCCCTACGATTGGTATAGAAAATTGTTCCTTGACCCTGAGTTTCAATTACAACATGCCGACCATTGGTGGCATCTTAGAAACACTGTCTTTGATGTAAACAATATAATGGACGACATTGACGGCTTTGCGGAGGTATTAAGAGAGTCAGCGGACAGAAATTTTAACAGATGGAAAATATGGGTTGATCCGAACCTTGAAAGCCCGCTGCCAGAAGGCACTGAGCCACACGTCTGGGATGAACCTAATATCCAACCATACTGGATAGAAGTAAGCATTCTTAACGGATGGGTTTGGCCTAATAAATATTTCGGGACACCTAAAAATCCCAGAACTTATCAGGATGAAATTAACTGGATGAAAGGCTGGATCGTTGACCGGATTAACTGGATGGATAGTCAATTTGTAAAACCACCGATATTTAATCAGCAAGGCGGACAGATTGACATCGGATTTGAGCTTACCATCACAAAACCTGACGGAGTATCGGGGAAAATTTATTACACCATTGACGGCACTGACCCGCATCGGATATCACAGTCTTCTCCAACGGCATCGGCAATAGAATATACCGGACCAATAACAATGACAAAGAGCGTTGAGATACAGGCTCGAGTCCTTGATGGGACTAAATGGCTGCCACTGAATAAAGCTACATTCTCCGTTGGTCTGGTCACAGATAATCTCAGGATTACTGAAATAATGTACCACCCACAGGATGAACCCGACGGGGACCCGAATGCTGAATTCATTGAGCTTAAAAACATCGGAACCGAGGATATAAATTTAAATTTTGTAAATTTTACAAACGGAATTTATTTCACTTTCGGCGATATTACCCTGGCTGCAGGAGGCTATATAGTTGTTATAAAAGATACTTCTGCCTTCGAAGCTCAATATGGAAGCTCAATAAATATTGCGGGCGTATACGATGGAAGTCTTAGCAACGGCGGTGAAACATTAGCACTGGAAGACGCAACTGGTAATACTATTCAAGAATTCAAGTATAGAGATAACTGGTATCCGACAACTGACGGCAATGGATATTCACTGACAATTATTAACCCAGCTAATTCTGATTTGCAAAGCTGGTCGTTACCTGGAGCATGGCGTCCCAGTTACATCATCGGCGGAACCCCTGGAACAGATTAAAAAGGCAAAGAACGATAATTAGCAAAACAACAACTAACTATGAGATTTTTCTCAAAGTCAGGAATAATATTGGAACTTAAAATTCATCTTAAACGATTGTTAAATATGGATGTATAATTTAGAAGTTTATTCTTGACTGCTGCGGAGAAATAATGTTTATTTGTACTTAGGGTTTTGTTAAAAACTCAGCCTTGCATAAGTACATGTCAATTCAGCACTTGCAGGGTTTAATTTTAAAGAAAAATGAAAAAAATTTCGTACTTGGTAATTTCTTGGAAAGGATTTTAAGATGAGAACTGCGAAAGTTGCTGCTTTGTTTGTTGCTTTGGTTATGGCTATGTTTCTGACCGGTTGCGTTTCAGAACAGGAACAGAAGGACCTTAAACTGCAAAATGCTACACAACAAAAACGCATTGCTGAACTGGAAAGTCAATTACAGACTGCAAAATTACAGCTTGATAAACTTCAAAGACAACTTGATGCTGCTGAAGGTCGAGGCGGCGTAGAAGTAAGCTCTTTAATGCAGAAAATTGCAGCACTGGAAGAAGACCTCAATGCTAAAAAAGCACTGATAGAGGCTATGCAGAAACAGCTGGTTAGCGGCAGTGTGCAACTGCCAGTAGAGTTGAGCACCATGCTGGAAGATTTTGCAAAATCTAAACCTGATATGGTTACTTTTGACCCTGCAACAGGAATCGTAAAATTCAAGAGCGATTTGCTGTTTGATGCAGGCAGCGATAACGTAGCGGCTTCTGCCGTAGAAGCAGTTAAGTCTCTTTGCGATATACTTAATTCCGAACAAGGCCGTCAGTTTGACATCATAATCGCAGGACATACTGACGATATAAAGATTGCCAAACCGGAAACTCGTGAAAAACATCCTACCAACTGGCATCTGTCAGCTCACAGAGCGATATCTGTTCTTAATATCATGAATTCAAATAACGTTGATCAGACACGTATGAGCGTTAGAGGCTTTGGTGAATTCAGACCTGTTGAAGCAAATGAACCCAACCAAAAGGGTAATCCTCAAAACAGGCGAGTTGAGATATATATCGTTGCCAAAGGTGCTTAAGACGATTGGTTTAGCAATTTTAAATTCACAGCAGTTTTTAACTTTCTGTTAAGAACAGGTAAGGATAGTTTATACATGGCGGAAGAAAGAACGTTAATAATCATAAAGCCTGACGGTGTCCAGCGTCACCTGACAGGTGAGATAATAACAAGATTTGAGAAAAAAGGATTCAAGCTGGTTGCTGCGAAATTCATGCAAATACCGGAATCTCTCGCTCACCAACATTATGGTGTCCATAAAGGCAAGCCTTTCTTTGAAGGCGTGGTCAAATATCTTTCTTCCTCCCCTTCTATGGTAATGGTTTGGCAAGCAAAAGGCGTAATAGCAATGGCCCGTAAATTAATGGGGGCAACTTTCGGCTATGAAGCGGAGGCGGGCACTATTCGCGGCGATTTCAGTTGCTCACGAGGCTACAATCTGATCCATGGCTCAGACAGTCAGGAGTCCGCCGAATTCGAAATTGGTCTGTACTTCAAACCTGAAGAAATTGCTAAGTACGAACTATCCGATGAGTGTTGGCTTTATGGCCAAAATGATTAGACTGCAGTTCCGTTGCGATAATTTTAAATAATGGTATACAATACGGTGCGTATGGATCGTTTTTCGAATCTC
Source organism: uncultured Pirellulales bacterium (assembly GCA_964492365.1). GTDB lineage: Bacteria > Planctomycetota > Phycisphaerae > Sedimentisphaerales > Anaerobacaceae > JAGLTN01. The sequence goes on from CAZBKA010000115.1 coordinate 8,634, forward strand.
TAAGGTTAGGCATTTGCAGAAGTTTCCACTTGCTCGGATGGCTTGTTTTAAGAGGCAAACTATATAATTTTAGTTGTATTTCTCGACTTATTTAATCCATCCTAGTGTCTATTTTAGTCAGGTCCGAAAAAATTATCATTATTTTAAAGAAAACCCAATATTTTTATTGACCAATCGCTCTGTTTTGACTAAATAATCAAGACTGTAAAGAGAAAATCAGTAAAATACAAAAACAGGCGGTATAAAAAACCAAGATGTCTCCAAAAACGCTAAAAAGAAGCTGGTATTTTGGTAGTTGTTGTTTTGGGGTATGTTTATTTGCTATGAATGGAATGACTCTGAGCAATGTTTACGGCAAATATTAAATCGACGAGGCTGACTTTCGTAGAGGTTTACGCAAACTTGCCAGGGTGATAGCAT
>CAZBKA010000116.1:0-4548 GCA_964492365.1 uncultured Pirellulales bacterium
TCACATCTTCAATAGAAGAAATCCTCAAACCAGCCTGCTGTAAAGTAGAAATTCGAGTAAAAGGCCCTGGTTCTGGTCGTGAATCTGCGATTTCTGCTTTACAGCAGGCTGGTTTGAGGATTTCTTCTATTGAAGATGTGACACCTCTGCCACATAATGGTTGCCGTCCGCCAAAGAGAAGACGAGTATAAAAAGAAAAACTTTATTGGAGATAAATTGAACAGATGGGACGTTATTTAGGTTCATCTTGTAAGCTTTGCCGTCGTGAAGGCATAAAGCTGATGCTCAAGGGTGTTAGGTGTGAAACCGCTAAATGCCCTGTTGAGAAAAAACAACGTAACCTGGCACCTGGCATGCACGGCTGGCATAGAGGCAGGCTGAGCGACTATGGAGTTCGTTTACGCGAAAAACAGAAAGTTAAACGTTATTACGGTTTGCTTGATAAGCAGTTTATGGGTTGTTTCCATGAAGCTGAGCGCATGAAAGGCAATACAGGTGAGAACCTGCTCCGTTTGCTAGAGCTTCGTCTCGATAATGTTGTGTATAAACTGAATTTTGCGCCTTCCCGAAAGGCAGCAAGGCAACTTATAGGCCATGGACATGTTCATGTTGATGGTCGTAAGGTGGACATCAGTGACTTTACAACTAAAGTTGGTAATAAGATAACGTTGAAAGGCTCTGATAAAAGTAAAAAACAGGTTAAGCAACAGCTTGAAGCTAATCCCAATTTCACAACACAGGGATGGCTACAGCTTGATCGTGAGAAACCAGAGGCTACAATTGTTGCGTTACCTACAAGAGACGATGTTCAGGTGCCGGTAGCGGAACAGCTGATTGTTGAATTATGCTCAAGGTAATTAAATCAGCTTGAATGTGTGTATTGTATAATAGAAATAAATGTCAGATAACCAGATAACTGTAAAGTTGGTTATAGGAGGCTTATATGCGGGTTACGTGGCGTGGTTTGGAACTGCCTACAAGTGTTGAACAAGACAAGGCAATATCTTGTGGAGATTATGGTAAGTTTTACATTGAGCCTTTTGAGCGTGGTTTTGGTACTACAATTGGAAATAGCTTGAGGCGTGTTCTTCTATCTTCTCTTGAGGGAAGTGCAGTTTCATCAATTAAAATAGCAGGTGTTGGCCATGAATTTACATCTATGAAGGGAGTTATGGAGGATGTAACTAACATCGTCCTGAACGTAAAAAGCCTTATTGTGAAACTCAATGGTACAGAGCCCAAAACGATGAAGGTTGTTGCAAATAAGGCAGGTGTTGTAACTGCTGCACAGATTGAGGCAGATTCTTCGATTGAAGTGATAAACAAGGATCTGGTGTTGGCAACGCTTACTGAAGATGTTGCATTCGAAATGGAAATGCTAGTTGAGAATGGTCGCGGTTATGTGCCGGCGTCTGAAAGAATAAATAATTCCGACAGATTTGATCAGGAGATTGGCAAAGTAATGGTAGATAGCATCTTCTCTCCTGTTACAAGAGTAAGATATAATACCGAGAATACTCGAGTTGGTCAGAAAACAAACTATGACAGACTGATTATCGAGATATGGACAGATGGAACTGTTACTCCGGAGATGGCTCTGGTTGAAGCAGCAAAGATTTTGCGTAAGCATATAAATCCATTTGTTCAATACTTTGAGATTGGCAGTAAAACTGTTACTGAGCAGCTTGAAGAAGAGGCTCCAGAAGAAAAGGTTGATGAGGAATTGGTACAGAAGCTCAGCATTCCTGTTCAGGAGTTGGAATTTTCTGTACGTTCAGGTAACTGTCTTGAGTCTGCTAAAATTGAAACTGTCGGTCAACTTGTCAAGATGACCGAGGCTGAACTGCTCAGAATAAGAAGTTTTGGTAAGACCAGCCTTAGAGAAATAAAGAGAAAACTTGCTGACATTGGTTTGTCACTGGGTATGACTGATATAGATAATTAAGTTTAGAATTTTTAAGCAGTACCAGATTATAAGGGTATAAAAATATGCGTCATAGAGTAGCAGGACGTCGGTTAGGTAGAGACAGTGAGCACCGTTTGGCGATGCGTCGTAATATGGTTGCGTCTCTTTTTGAACACGAAACTATTTCGACTACGATTGAAAAAGCCAAAGAAGTTAAGCCTTTCGCTGAAAGGCTTCTTACCCTTGCTAAAAAGGGGGATTTAACTTCTCGGCGTAGAGCCATTGCTTTGCTTGGTGATCGTTCCATTGTTGTTGAAGAAGATGGTAACTTTATCAAGAAGGGTTCTGTTGTAGGAAAGCTCTTTAGTGAGTTAGGCCCTCGTTACCTTGACAGAAATGGTGGCTATACCAGGATTATTCGTCTTGCGATGAGAAGACTTGGTGACAATGGTCAGCTTGTACTTCTTCAGCTTGTTGGTCAGGATGAGAAAGTTGAAAAGAAAGCAGCAAAGAAAGTCAAAAAGGCCAAAACAAAAGTTGAAGATGTAGTTAAAGAAGCCTCCGTGCAGACAAAAGAAGTTGCCGAGACTACCGAAAATGTTCAAGACGAATCAAAACAGTAAGTAATAAGTTTTGAGAAAGTCTGATTTTAATGAATACTAAAGACGACTGTATTTTCTGTAAGATAGTAGCGGGTAAAATACCAGCTGTAAAGGTTTACGAAGATTCAGTCGTCTTGGCTTTTATGGATATAGGTCCAATCAGTGATGGACACACGCTTGTAATCCCTAAGGAGCATGTTGAAAAAGTGCATCAATGCAATTCTGAGTTGATGGCACAAGTCTGGCAGGCGATTATAAAGGTTGCAAATGCTGTTTCCAAAGCGTTACCTTCAAATGGCTATAATGTTTTGTGTAACAATGGCAGGTCTGCTGGTCAGCTTGTCGATCATATGCACTTTCATATAATACCACGTAATACTGATGATGGTGTATTTAATCGTTGGCCGGCTTATGAGTATCCACAAGGCAAAGCTCAGCAATTAGCTGAGAAAATTAAAGAATATTTATAATTTTATTAAAAACACTTGCTACTGCGAAGTTTTGTGTTAGCATGGTGAATCCTGATCGCGGGGTAGAGCAGTCTGGTTAGCTCGTCGGGCCCATAACCCGGAGGTCGGAGGTTCGAATCCTCCCCCCGCTATTCTTATGAGATAGCTTTTTTTATAGAGCTATCTCTTTTTTTTGTTTTCTATGTTTTCCATCTCGATATATATCCTATCGTTCAATAACAGGTTGGTACAGAAGCATGAAAACCACATCTATCTGTTTGCATCCATCTCATAGAGAATGATGCAGGTTTAAGACAATTCTCATATTTTCAATAAATTAGTAACTGGATTTTTAAAGAGGTTGAAAATGAAGAACTAACTGATAAGATTTGAATCATAGCCATAGCTTGGCATGAATCTTAGATTTTACTAATCCAAGGAGATACAAACATGATGATCACGCGAAAGGAATTCCTGAAAATGATTGTAGCCGCTGGCGCAGCATGGCCGGCAATCTTTGCATTAGGTGACAACAAACAGAAAGGACAAACTCAATTCACGTTGAGCACGAAACGTCTGATGCTCCGACATTCATGGACGATAGCCCGTAATTCGAGCAACTTTAAGGATAATGTATTTGTCTGCATCGAGCGTGATGGTGTGTTTGGTTTGGGTGAGGCCGCACCCAATGTCAGATATGGTGAGAGTGCCGAACAGACCTTAACAGCTCTGCATGATGCCCGGGGAATATTTGAATCCAGCGATTGGTTTCGCTATGTCGATATGCAGAAGGAATGGGAAGGTGTTATCAAGGACCAGCATTGTGCCGGAGCAGCCTTGGACATGGCAATATTGGACTGGGTTGGTCGCAAGCTCAATGTGCCGCTTCACCGTCTTTTAGGGTTGGATGAACACAAAACAGCTATAACAACATTTTCCATAGGTATTGATACTCCCGAAGTCATACGTCAAAAGGTTAAGGAAGCTGCTGACTTTCCTGTATTAAAGATAAAGGTAGGCTTAGATAACGATGCGGAAATCTTGAAGGCTGTGCGGGATGTAACTGATAAGCCTTTGCGTGTTGATGCTAATGAAGCTTGGCATGACAAAAAGCTTGCTCTTGATAAAATTAAATGGCTGCAAGATATAGGTGTTGAGCTTATTGAACAGCCGATGCCCGCAGAAATGATTGAAGAGACAGCCTGGCTTCGGCAAAATGTAGATATTCCTATTATAGCCGATGAGGCAGTCAAATCGGCCTTAGACATACCGAAGTTAGCAGGGGCATATGATGGCATCAATATCAAGCTAATGAAATCTGGAGGCATCCAGGAGGCAATCAGAATGATACAAGTGGCTCGTTCACTCGGCATGAAGGTTATGTTAGGGTGCATGATAGAGAGCTCATTAGCTATATCTGCTGCTGCGCATTTGAGTCCGTTAGTAGATTATGCTGATTTAGATGGTAATCTATTAATATCTAATGATCCATTTGTAGGCGTTTCTGTGGAACACGGCAAGTTGATTCTCAACGATCATCCAGGCCTTGGTGTTAGCGAGCGACTTTTGTAATTGCATACAGAATCAACTG
>CAZBKA010000116.1:4648-8957 GCA_964492365.1 uncultured Pirellulales bacterium
AATCATTCTGCTGAAAAATGCAAATTCTTTGCGGCGAATTGCATTATATATTTTTTAACTGTCCTGCGGTCAAGCTCCGTAATTTTTGATACTTGCTCATAAGTGCCGAACTTTTTATAAAGCAGATAACAATAACCAGCCATAACCTCTTTGCCCGTTAAAGCCCCAGTTTCAAGTTCCACGAAAAGCCGTCTCTGCATATCTGTTTGACTGATTGCCTTGTCTCCCTCATAATCTCGCTTAATAATGACTCGTCGAACGCACTGAGCAAGCTCTCGCACGTTCCCAGGCCAATGATAATCCTTACCGAGTTTATTTACGATAACCTCTTTAACTGCTCGTACAATTCCCTCTGACCTGGCTCCGGCTATTCTCTCGACGCAAACCCCGATAAGCTCATCAAGCTCACCATTATTTTCGTATATTCGCCTCTGCAAGGATGGTACCTCAATACAATCGGAGCAAAGCCGATAATAAAAATCATCTCGGAACTTTCCCTCAATTCGAAGCTGGTCCACAGACTTGTTTGTTGCAGCAATTACTCGTCCTTGAAACTTCAATTTATCATGACTGCCCACAGGTGAAAATACCCGTTCCTGCAAAACCTGCAAAAGCTTTATCTGCACTGGTATACTAACATCGCCGATCTCATCTAAAAATATCGCCCCGTGTTTACTGCACATCGCAAACAGCCCCTTGTGCCCATCTACTGCGCCTGTAAACGCTCCTTTCTTATGGCCGAACAATTCTGACTCGATAAGATTTTCCGGATACTGAGACAGATTTATAGAAATAAAATTCTCGGTAAAGCTTTCTTCAAACCGTTTATTCTTTGAGTCAAAGGGAATAAATCCACTCATCCCGATCGCCGCGGCTGCTGCACCTTTTCCCGCTCCTGTAGCTCCTAAAAGTAGTGTTGAAAAATCCTCCATCTTATCCCACAGATATTCCTCATAAAATCCTATATCATGAGTAAAAATATTATTCCACAAATTCATCCTTAGCTGACGCATTGATTCGCAATTACCAACAAGTCCGTTATGAATAAAATAAAATGCCCGCCTCATCTGATAGAACAAAGCGAAATATCGTTTTGCTTCTAAAGCAGTAAAGCCGTGTCTGACCATCATATCGATTGCATCATCAGCAAATAAGACCTCTATATTTTCCGTACCAGTTTTTTTCTGATCGATTATCAGTTGATCAAAATGTACTATAAACTTATGAAACACATCAAATAAAAAGACCCACTTTACAATGGTTTGATCAGCCTCACAAAAATCACAAAACCTACTATGCCCATTTTTTTCTAATATCGATATCTGTGCGTCAACTTCTTCAACTGCCAAAGGCACAATCTTAGCCCAGCTCAACCCAGATAAGTCTCCATAAACAAACTCATTACCGCTTACATTGTCACCACTGCGGTTTGTACCATTCGGCGATGGTTTACTTTTTTTCAAAGACATTTGCAATATCTGCCGATCAAGTTCAACCCGCTCCTTACCAAAAGGATTGGCAAACGCAGCCTTGGCTACTAATGAAAATATATTTTTTGTTTCTTCAGCTAGTGTTTTTTTAACCATACATATAATGTACATTACATGTGTACTTTATGTCAATGGTTATTTTAGGTTGATATAGGTAAGCCTGGTGTAATTTAACATAAGTTCTTGTAAGCAATAGTGTTGAGGTTTTTATTATTTATTGGCATGTCTATTGCTTAGGTAATGATTGTTCGTTTTTATAAATATTATTTTTTTGATGGAGAACTAAAATGTTGAATTTACGAGAATGGAAAAATGGTCAAGGATTGGTGCTTAATAATTTAAACGTTGCGATTTGTCTGGTGTTTTGGGTTATTTCGCATGGGTTTGCAGCGGGGCTTTTAAAGCCTATTGATGGTAGTGATGGTAATGATGTTTATATGAAATCTCATCATGTTAATGTAGTGATTAACAATGGTTTTGCCAGAACTGAAGTTGACCAGGTTTTCGGCAATGATGGAGTTTCTGATTTACGGGCGATTTATTCTTTTCCTGTGCCTAAACAGGCAAGTGTTTCTGAGCTTAGTTTGTGGATAGATGGTAATGAAGTTGTAGGCGAAGTTGTTGAAAAAGAGAAAGCCAAGAAAATACATGAGGAGCAGATACAGAAAGGTAACGATACAGCTTTAGCAGAAAAAAATGATTATAAAACATTTGAAGTTTCAGTTTACCCGGTCAGAGCAGGTGGGGAAACAAGGATTCGGATGGTATATTATCAGCCAATAGAAATTGATTTGAATGTCGGAAGATATGTTTATCCTTTGGCAGAAGGCGGAGTTGATGAAGAGCAGATAGCTTTCTGGTCGGTTGATGATAAGGTAAGGGAATCGTTTAAGTTTAATCTTATGCTTAAATCAGCTTTTGATGTCAAGGAAGTTCGCTTGCCTGGTCATGTAAATGAAGCTAAAATCGAGAAGATTCAAACTGAGGAAAAATCTGGGGCCGGTGAGGAATTTCATGTCAGTATTGATAGCCCGGAGGGTGATGCTTTAACACGTGACATAGTTTTATATTACCGACTCTCAGATGATGTTCCGGCAAGAGTAGAACTGGTTCCTTACAGAGAGGGGCTGACATCGACAGGTACCTTTATGGTAGTGGTTACTCCGGCAGCAGACTTGCAGAGAATCTCCGAAGGTGTGGACTGGATATTCGTGCTTGATGTATCGGGCAGTATGAGCGGCGGGAAAATAGCAACGCTTGTTGATGGTGTTTCAAAAGTGATATGTAAAATGTCACCTAATGATCGTTATCGGATAATTACTTTTAATAATTCAGCATCTGATTTTACAGGCGGATATATTACCGCAACGGCTTCGAATATACAGAGCACACTTGCTAAGGTTAAGGTAATAGAGGCTGGTGGAAGCACAAATCTTTACGATGGTTTAAAGATGGCTTATGACAGCATAGATGATGGTCGTACAACGAGTGTTGTTTTAGTAACTGATGGTGTTGCTAATGTTGGTAATGTTGAGCAATCACATTTTTTGAATTTACTGAAACAATATGATATTCGTTTGTTTACGTTTGTAATCGGCAATAGTGCTAATCAGCCATTACTTGAGAGGATTGCAGGTGAATCAGGCGGATTTGCTATGAATATTTCAGAAAGTGATGATATTCTCGGCAGAATTATTCAGGCAAAGTCGAAAGTTCTTTATGAGAATATGCATGATGTTGAGCTGAAGTTTTATGGCGAAAAAGTTAAGAATGTGACGCCCACAAAAACAGGTAATCTTTATCAGGGGCAGCAGTTGGTAATGTTCGGTCAGTATGATGGAACTGGTGAAGTTGAATTAGAATTGAAAGCTAAAATATCAGGCGATGCAAAGCTAATTTGCCTGAGAAGGATACGGATAATCCTGAGCTGGAGAGGTTGTGGGCACTTTCGAGTATTGAAGATGTAATGAAGGATATTCGCGAATCTGGTGAAAAAGAAGCTCTGCGTAAAAAGGTTGTTTCGCTGGGTGAGGAATATTCTCTGGTAACAGATTATACCTCTATGCTTGTAATTTCAGAAACAGAAATGGAAGGCCTTGGTATTGACCATAAAAATGCCAATAGAGTCAACGATGAGCGTAAAGCACAGCAATGTAAACAGAGTCGTCCTGCAACTAATTACAGGGTGGATAATTCTTCTGGTGACGGCGGCGCGTTTAATGGAAAAAAGTCTCCAGGTATTGGTACTGGTACCGGTGCTGGTGCTGTTGGGCCGGCATTTTTGATGCTTGTTATGTGGTTGAAACGTAAGAGAAAACAAATGTAATAACTATGAGAGGCCGACAGCGGCAAAGGTTCGCTGTCGGCTTTATTGGGAGTAGCAGAAAATGAAATGCTGGGAAGTCTATGTTTACGGGTTGATAATTTCATTGATGAGTTTGTCGCTGGTTAGTGACAGAGTTTTTGAGTCACTTATATTTTTACCAGAGGCCGTAATGAACGGTCAGTATTGGCGTATTTTTACACATCCTTTTGTGCATGTCAGTTGGTACCATTTGTTTATTGATGCGACAGCTTTCTTCCTGCTTTATATGCAGCTTGCAGAAGAGAGTTTAATCAAAAGGACTGCATATGTCTTCGGTTGTGGAATTTTTAGTTTGCTTGCAGTAATTGCCGCATTTCCAGTGTTGGAATCGGTTGGCTATTGTGGTTTATCGGGGATAGGTCATGGTTTAATGGCGGTGTGTTCACTGGAACTGATAAGGAGTAAAACATCGGATAAAACAATCAGACAGACCGGGATTTTGTGCATTGGTCTG
>CAZBKA010000117.1:0-8724 GCA_964492365.1 uncultured Pirellulales bacterium
AATAAAGATGTATGTTATTGAGAGGAAATGTAGCAAAAATGGCAGACAAAATAAGTGACATCAAACAGGTTTGTAATAAACCTAAACAACTGTTGACTATCCTTGAAGACGCTCCCGTTAGACAAGCAGCCTTAGTAATGAAAAGCAATAATGTAGGCTGTTTAGTTGTGTTAAACAAGGACAATGGCTTAGTTGGAATAATAGCAGAAAGAGACATTCTCTATAAGACAGTTATCACTGGCACAACTTTTGAACAAACATTGGTAAAAGAAGTGATGACAAAAAACACACTTACATGCACTATGAATGACTCCATAGAAGCCGTAGAAAAACTAATGACAGAACACAATATTCGTCATACGCCTGTATTGGTCGACAGAACACCAATTGCAATGGTTTCAATTCGTGACATTATCGCCTACAGATTACAAGCCAACAAAGCCATGAGAACTGCTGCTGAAGAACTAACCATGTTATCAACAGGTCTGAAAAGTCTGGATTTTGACGATGTTATCGAATTAGCAATAAACCAGGTACCAAAAAGCTTCAAGGCTCAAAATTCAGTACTTTTTCTTAAAACAAAAAATGCATTTGATGCAATTATACATCGAAATAATTGTCCAATACCAGAAGTTGATCTTTCTGAACCAGAAAAACTTAACGAACTCGCTGAAAGCAAGGAAATATTATCCTGTAAAAGACATTGTCCTGAATGCAATTTTGTAGAAAACAGCCTGGCTTCTATCACTATACCATTAACTGTCTTTGGCCACAGCACAAGAAGAGATTATCATCACATCGCAATGCAAGGATTTCTCTGCATGTGCAATTTCAAGACCTCAAATGAAAATTCTGAGGACCTGAGAAAATATAAAGCATCACTGCTCAGGGATCTGTTAAATGCCAACATGACAAACGCAAAGCTGTACCATGACTATCAAAATGCATTACAAAGAAGTCAGACTGACCCGCTTACAGGTGTAGGAACAAGACTCGTTCTGGAACAAATGTTGGACCTCGAGTACCAAAGAGCCTGTAGATATAATACAACATTCTCCGTTGCTATCATTGACCTGGATCATTTCAAAGAAATAAATGATTTATCAGGGCATCCAGAAGGTGATAAGGCACTAAAAAAACTAGCCAAGCTGATTACTAAAAGCATGAGAACCACAGATGTAATTGCCAGATATGGCGGTGATGAATTTATGCTTATCATGCCTGAAACAAATGCAAAAGATGCTATGAGACTTGTCGAAAGAGTCAGACGACAGGCAAAAACAATTTCCGTAACCCCTGAGAAAAACATCTCTATAAGTTGCGGTCTGACTCAGTGGTCAGGAATGCAATCCGACTCATTAGACAATATCCTCCAAAGAGCAGATTCCGCACTATATGAGGCAAAAGCTAATGGAAGAGACAAAGTCGTTATGCATCAACCAGAAAAAACAATCACACCGGTATTTGTAAACGACATGCAGTAATCATTAATTTTAATAAAACTCTATAAAGCCCGATACAATAAAGTCGGGCTTTTTTTATTTATAAAACCAAAATCCATCGAAATCTCCGCAGCAATTCAAAAAGACCGCTTCGAAATTATTATATGAAATTATTTCGGTTCATAAAATTATCGTCGACACGAAGAACCAAATACCTGGATGTTATTTTTACCAGACTGCTTCGCTGAATATAATGCCTCATCCGATCTGCTGGTAATATCTTCTGGTGTTGATGTAGAATCATACTGCCCCAGACCGACACTGACAGAAACCGGTATCATTTCACCATTATATACAACAGACGAACGTGACACAGTATCAAGAATTCGTTGAGCAACCATCACGGCATCCTCAAGTAGTGTATTTGGCAATATAACTCCAAATTCATCTCCGCCATACCTGGCCGCTGTATCTATCTGACGAATACTTTCTTTTATTCCAACGCTCACCGCCTTGATTACACTATCTCCAATACGGTGACCATAGGTATCATTGACTTTTTTAAGATTATCAACATCAATCATTATCATTGATATCTTGCCGCCATATCTGCGAGAACGCCAAAGCTCTTTCTCAAGAGTTTCATAAAAGGCCCTGTGATTAGCAAGCCCTGTGAGTCCATCAGTTACCGCCTGCTTCTGAATTTTCTCGAAAAGTCTTACATTACCAAGCGATGCACCAATAAGCTGGCTAAAAAGTTCGATGATTACAACATCTTCATTGGTAAAACTCCTATTACCTATTTTATCTGCAAGATTGAGTACGCCTACAACACTATCCTGACAAATCAATGGAACAATCGCGCAATTTACAGTTTCATAATTATCTGAAAAAGATCTTTGCGACTTAGTAATTATAGGTTTTTTGTGCATACTTATATCACTGGTCAAAATTAGTTCCTTGCTCCTGACCGACATCACCATAGGAGCAGGAGGATTCTGGCTCAGTGATACTATTTTATTGATTAAATATGGATGATTGTGTTTAAGCAAATGCAGAATATTATTCGCCTCATCAAGCATATAAATAGAAGCAAACCTGACTCCGACAAGCTCGGGGATTTTTGTCACACATATATCAGCAATACGTTCAATGTCCAAACAATTAATCTGCCTCGCAAGAGGTGTAATTTGGTCAAAAAACGACAAATTGCTATCTCCCATAGATAGCCCGCCACCCACATCTCCGCTTTTATCATCAACTAACCGCATCTTTTTAACCCTTCTGACACTTTTATTACAACTTAAAAACACAACACCATGCAAACAAAATTTAATAACTAATTAGCCAAAGACCAAAAAACATTAGCCAAAACTTAAAAAATTTAGGATAAAAACAACACCCCATAATATCCGGCTTTAAGATTATCTTTACTCAACTTCATATATAACAACCGTCACAGGTAACACATAATTTGCTGGTAAATACGCATTTCTTAAAACGATAAAGCTAAAACTTAGCATATATCCTGCTTGATAATGGATTATTATTGAAAATACCAGCTAAGCTATTACTATATGGGCACAATTGAAACTCTGTTTAAGGATGATTTATGAATATTCATGGATTTGATATCGCCATAATCATTGCCTACTTCGTAACCGTCATCGTTGCGGGCATACTTGTATCACGAAAAGCTGGCGAAAATATGGAATCATACTTTCTTGCCAACAAAAGTATCCCTTGGTATGTACTAGGTGTATCAAATGCCGCAAGCATGTTCGACATTACCGGAACCATGTGGCTGGTAATGCTGTTATTCGTTTATGGGCTTAAAAGTGTCTGGCTTCCATGGCTGTGGCCTATGTTCAACCAGATATTCCTCATGGTATACTTGGCGGTTTGGCTCAGAAGATCAAATGTGTTGACAGGAGCAGAATGGATAAGGACACGATTTGGGGACGATAAGGGGGGTGAACTCTCACACATCAGCGTTGTCATATTCGCCCTCATCAGCGTTGTTGGTTTCATAGCATACTCATTTCAGGGAATCGGAAAATTCCTGGCGGTGTTTTTCCCATGGGAAATCTCACCGAATGTCTATGCACTTATCATCATGGCAGTAACTACTGTCTATGTAATCCTAGGCGGAATGCACAGCGTCGTAATAACAGATATTATCCAGTATATCATAATGACTGTAGTTTCTGTTTTTGTAGCAGCAATCGCAATGAACAAAACAACACCTGAAATGGTATTCAGTGTTGTACCACAGGGATGGAAAGAAATATTCTTTGGATGGCATCTCAACCTCGACTGGTCAAATATTCTTGCATCGGTAAACGATAAAATAGCTGGCAATGGGTTTGATATAGAAGGCGCATTCGGAGCATTTTTCATGATGATGCTCTTCAAAGGAGTACTCGTCAGCATGGCTGGGCCATGTCCGAATTATGACATGCAGAGAATTCTGGCGACCAAAACACCTAAAGAATCCGCTTTAATGAGTGGAATTGTATCGCTGGTGTTGTTTTTTCCAAGATATCTATTAATCGCCGGCATCGTCGTTCTGGGATTAGTATTTTACAGCCCACAACTGCAAACCATGGGATCACAACCGGTGGACTATGAACAGCTCCTGCCTTATGTAATAAACAACTTCATCCCTGCTGGCCTTACAGGGCTTGTAATAGCAGGACTTCTGGCTGCATTTATGAGCACTTTCGATTCAACTATAAACGCCGGAGCCGCCTATATCGTCAACGACCTTTATAAAAGATACATCAACCCAAACGCATCAGACAAAAGATACATTTACATCAGCTATATCTGTTCGATTATCGTAGTGGTCGTCGGCATATCTTTCGGCTTCGTGACTGATTCGATTAACTCCGTTACACAGTGGCTTGTTGCCGGACTTTTCGGCGGATATACCGCTCCAAATGTACTGAAATGGCATTGGTGGAGGTTAAACGGCATGGGATACTTTGCCGGTATGATGTCCGGCATCATAACCGCATTGGCAGTACCACTTCTCCTTCCAGGTTTACACATATTGATGGGCTTTCTTATTATATTAACAATAAGCACAGCCGCATCAATAATACTCAGTCTGATAACCAAGCCGGAAAGTCCAGAAACTCTGCAAAAATTCTACAAAACAGTTCGTCCATGGGGCTTCTGGACACCTGTACTTAAAATGGTACTACAAAATGAACCGGATTTCAAAAGAAACACAAATTTCAACAGAGACATGCTCAACGTCGCAGTTGGCATTGCATGGCAAACCTGTCTTATCACACTGCCTATATACCTTGTCTTAAAACAATATAAGCCAATGGCCATCACAATTGCCATACTAATAATCACATCAATATTTTTGAAAATCAACTGGTATAATAAGCTGGAAGAAAATTAAAACAAGGAGACTAAACACATGAAAAAAATTCTATTAACAATCGTTGCTGCTATAGCTTTATTTCCAGCTGTAACAACCGCTCAACCCAATTCCGAATTCAAATACTTTATCACCAGGAAAGCTGATAAGCTGATGGATGGTGATAAGGAATTTCGCTTTATATCATTTAATGCACCCACCCTGCATTTCAATGAAGATGCCAAAGACTTCACCCGTGAAACCGTGTTCCGCATACCTGATGAATTCGAAATGAGAGACGCTCTCGAATCCGTTAAACAGATGGGCATGCCTGCAATAAGAATTTTCCCGATTTCCGTCCGCAATGCCAATGAGGACCCAGTTGTCCCGAAACACATCCTCGGCATAGGAAAATACGACGAACAGGCAATGCGCAGCTTCGATAAACTGCTTCAACTGGCAAATGAAATCGGAGTCAGATTAATTATTCCTTTAATAGACCACCACGATTTTTTCGGCGGAGCACCAAGCTACCTCGCTTTCAGAGGAGATATTATCGAAGATTTCATCAGTAACCCCGAAAGAAAAATGGAATCCTTTTATAACGACCCTAAGATTATTCAGGACTTTAAGACTAATATTGAGATATTCCTCAACAGGACAAACACATATACCGGCGTAAAATACAAAGATGATAAAGCCGTCCTCTGTTGGGAAACCGGCAACGAACTGAGAGGTGCAACGCCGCAATGGACAAATGAAATTTGTAAATTCCTCAAAAGCTTAGATTCAAATCACCTCACAATGGATGGCTTTCATACAGGAGATGCACGCAACGAATCTATCGATGACCCCAGCGTAGACATCCTGACAATACACCTTTACCCTGACCCATATACGCCGCAATCGATAATTCAAAAATTAAAAAGTAACTTCGAACGTTGCAAAGGCAAAAAACCCCTTACCGTCGGAGAGTTCGGATTCATCACCACAAATTCCGCAAAAGATATAATCGATTACATGATTGACAGCGACCTGAGCGGAGCTTGCCTCTGGTCATTGAGATACCACAGAAGAGAGGGTGGTTTCTATTTCCATCTCGAAGGTTGGAGCACAAACAGTAGATTCAAATCATACCATTTTCCGGGCTTTGCCTCCGGCGACTCATACGACGAAACAAACATGCTGAACCTCATGCGGGAAAAAGCATACAAGCTTAAAGGCATCGATGCACCAAAACTCCCAGCACCAAATACACCGAAAATGCTCGACATTAATTCCGTCGGCAATATCAACTGGCAAGGCTCAGCAGGTGCTTCCGGCTATGACATTCAACGCTCTGAAAACAAATTATCATGGCAGACAATCGCTGAAAATGTCTCAGATGCAAAATACCAGTACCGCCCCTTGTTCAATGATACTACCGCACAGATAGGCAAAATATATTACTACAGGGTCGTTGCAATAAACTCAACTGGTAAAAGCAGCCCGTCAAATATTGTTGGCCCTGTCAAAGTCCAGACACAAAGACTGGTAGATGAGCTTTGCGATTTCAGCAAAATTTACGCTTATCAGACCGACCTCGTCATCGACAATACTGTTGTCGATAAAACTCGTGAAGACATGTTCAGACTAAAAGCATCAGCTGGCAAAAGAGTTGTTTATAAAACAGATGGAAATATCAAAGCTGTAAAATTATATACTTTCTATCCGGGTGAAATTAGCGACGTAAAACTTTCAGTAAGCCCCGATAACCAAAACTACAGCCCCCTGCCCCTGAAAAAAACGGTATTCTTCAGTGGCAAAAATGCTTATGGCAATGGCGAAAAAAACCATTACAAACCTGTGCTTTTCGAAGCAGAAAATAATTCTAATGCCAACTTCCTGGAAATTGAATTCACTATCGATACTCAACTGTCAGCAATTGAAATAGATTTCCAATAAAATCATAGGTTAAGTACAGAGATATTACAAAAATGAAAAAGATTTTACTAACAATCGTTGTCGCAATGACTTTGATTCCAGCTGTCACATTTGCAAAATCCAACTCAGGATTCAAAAACTTTATCACCAGAGATGCGGACAAGCTGATGGATGGCGATAAGGAATTTCGATTTATATCAGTTAATGTGACCAACTTGCATTTCAACGAAGACTCCAGGGACTTTACAGGTCAAACCAAGTTCCGGATCCCCAATGAATTTGAAATGAGAGATGCTCTCGAATCCGTTAAACAAATGGGGATGCCCGCAATAAGAATTCATCCCCTCTCTATACGAAATCACAAC
The DNA here is from genome assembly GCA_964492365.1 of uncultured Pirellulales bacterium. Lineage (GTDB taxonomy): Bacteria > Planctomycetota > Phycisphaerae > Sedimentisphaerales > Anaerobacaceae > JAGLTN01. The sequence continues at coordinate 7,107 of CAZBKA010000117.1, forward strand.
GATGACCCCATCATCCCGAAACATATCCTCGGCATAGGCCAATACAATGAAGATGCAATGCGGAGCTTTGACAAACTGCTTCAGTTGGCAAACGAATTTGGTATCAGAATCATCATACCTTTGATAGACCATCACGATTTCTTCGGCGGAATACCAAGCTATCTCGCTTTCAGGGGAGAGATCATCGAAGATTTCCTCAGTAACCCAGATAGAAAAATGGAATCTTTCTACAACGCCCCCCAGATCATTCAGGACTTCAAGACCAACGTTGATATATTCCTCAACAGAACAAACACTTATACCGGCATAAAATATAAAGATGATAAAGCAGTACTATGCTGGGAAACGGGTAATGAACTAAGAGGCGCAACACCGCAGTGGACACACGAAATTTGTAAATTCATTAAAAGCATAGATTCAAACCACCTGACAATGGATGGTCTATTCGCCAAAGTTGCTCGCGAAGAGTCTGCCAATGACCCATACGTGGATATTCTCACAATACATCTGTACCCTGATGCTTATGTACAATTAGAAAGTAACTTTGAACGTTGCAAAGGCAAAAAACCGCTCATCGTTGGAGAATTCGGTTTCATGACTACCAACGCCGCAAGGGATATACTCAATTACATGATTGACAACTCCGTCAGCGGTGCATGTCTTTGGTCACTGAGATACCATAAGAGAGAAGGAGGCTTCTACTTCCACCTTGAAGGTTGGAGTCCAAACAGCAGATTTAAATCATACCATTTCCCAGGCTTCGCAAGCGGCGACTCATATGATGAAACAAATATGTTAAACCTCATGCGGGAAATGTCATACAAGATTCAAGGCCTTGATGTCCCTAAAATGCCAAAACCAAAAGCCCCGAAAATGCTCGACATTACTTCAGTCGGCGATATCAACTGGCAAGGCTCCGTAGGTGCTTCCGGCTATGACATTCAACGCTCTGAAAATAAATTCTCCTGGCAGACAATAGCCGAAAACATCTCCGATGCAAGATACCAGTACCGCCCCTTGTTCAATGATACCACCGCACAGATAGGCAAAACATATTACTACAGGGTCATTGCAATAAACTCAACAGGCAAAAGTAAACCATCAAACATTGTTGGCCCTGTTAAAGTCCAGACACAAAGACTGGTGGATGAGCTTTGCGATTTCAGCAAAATTTATGCCTATCAGACAGACGTTGTAATCGATGATACTGTTGTCGATAAAACCCGTGATGATATGTTCCGATTAAAAGCCTCTGCTGGCAAAAGAGTTATTTATAAAACAGATGGCAATATCAAAGCTGTAAAATTATATACTTTCTATCCGGGCGAAATTAGCGACGTAAAACTTTCAGTAAGCCCCGATAACCAAAACTACAGCCCTCTGCCCACAAAAAAAACAATCTTCTACCATGAAAAAAACCTTTATATACCGGTCCTTTTCGAAGCGGAAAATAATTCTAATGCCAACTTCCTGGAAATTGAATTCACAACAGACACCCAGCTATCAGCAATAGAAATAGATTTCCAATAACATTTAAGATTCAAAAACAGATATCTCAAACATTCAAGGGGTGAGTGGTAAATACCCGTTACTACTAATTATATTACTGAGTATCACG
>CAZBKA010000118.1:0-8705 GCA_964492365.1 uncultured Pirellulales bacterium
GCCTTACAATGGCCAAAACAACATCAATACTAACCCTGAGCTGATATTTTCTCCGTTGTACTGGATGCAAAACAAGAGTACCGATCTTAATAAGGACTTTGTTATAGACTTCCAGGATTTCTCGATATTTGCAAACGAATGGCAGAAATAATTTGTCAGATGTAATTTTGCCAAGCCGTAAAACTGAAAAGGCCCCTTGAGTAATATCAAGGGGCTTTTTTTATCTTTTCATTACTTGATTTGTACTTGCATAAAATTTTAAAATCGGTTAAGAAAGTGTACCAATTGTTTGAGAAGTGATGTAGTTTTTCTGCGTAGCTTTTGGAAAGGAATCTTTATTATGAACAATCGATCTTTATTCATGTCTTTTTCTGCGATGGTGGTATTATTAATCGTTTTAGCTCTGCCATGTTTTGCCGAAGTAACAATTCTTGTCAATCCAGCCGGATTTCAAAGCATTGAAAAAGCTGCTGCAGGCGAAAATACCGTAAACTTCTGGGATAATGACCTCTCCGATGATCGCGCTTGTACCGAATGCTTCGCTGCCTTGGAGCTGGCAAAGTTTCTCAACAAATGTGCTGATATTGGTTCCGTTCAGGTCAAACCTGCAAATGAATTGCCGGCCAATGGTGATATTTTTATCCTCGGCAGTCGTAATTCAAATATTTTATTGGCATCATTTAACATGAATGAGGCGGTTAAGCTTGAGACCGATGAATCTTTTAACATTCGTACCGTTAAAGACAGCAATAGATTAATAACGATTATTGAGGGGCGTGACCGCGTTGGTGTCCTCTATGGCGTTTATGAATATCTCAAAGCTCTTGGTATAAATTTCATTGGTCTGGGAGAAACTGGAACGGTTTACCCGCCTGCCAAAGTCAAGCTTATTGAGGATTTGAATATTACACAGAATCCCTCATTTCTTAGCAGGGGCTACCATGCTTGGGAAGATAGAAAACCAAGCGAAGATTTTTTTCTCTGGATGGCACGTAATAAGGTTAACTTCTGGACTGCTGCCGATCAGCCGGTAAATTTTCTCAAAAAGCTCGGTATGAAACTGGCATGGGGTGACCATGATATGCAGTCATTTTATATCGACCCCAATGCCGTTTATCCCTATAACCATCAAAACTTTGACACAGACAACGACAAGCCGCAGGATCCTTATAAAATCGACGACCAGTATAAGGGAGATGTTGATGGTGACGGTAAGCTTTCGTATTTTGAGGCCCATCCGCAATGGTACGGACTCTATGCAGGTCAAAGGCACAAACTCGGGCCTTTATGTCTGGGGTATAATTTCTGCACTTCCAATGATGATGCGGTTAACGAATATTTTAAAAATCTTATTCAGTCGATTATCGATGGTAAGTATAAATATATTGATATTCTGAAATTTCACATGATCGACCTCGGAAAATGGTGCCAGTGTGAAAAATGTCAGGCCCAGGGCACCTACACCGACAGGCTTTTGGTTCTTTGTGACAAGTTTATGAAAGCTCTCAAAAAGGCTCAGGCTGATGGAACATTAAAGCGAAATATTCTCGTAATAAGCTCAGCATACACAGAAACTCTTCCGCCGCCGACAAAGCCTTTGCCTGAAGATTTCGATTACGCCAATTTTACCATGGTTATGTATCCTATCGAGCGGTGTTATGCTCACAGCTTTGCTGACCCTGCCTGCTCAGAGATAAATAGAAAACTGGTCGAGTCATATCAGGGATGGACCGTTGGTGAGAACAGAAACTATAAGGGCAGTTTGATGATAGGGGAGTATTACAACGTCAGCTTGCTGAAATCCTTGCCTGCACTTTACACGAAAATCATAGCGACGGATTTACCCTGGTATTATAATGCGGGCACAAGACATTTTGTCTACATGCACGTCCTTACTGATCTTTGGGGCACTTGGACACTCAATCAGCACATGCTCTCCGAATTTATGTGGAACGTAAATACCGACCCGGATAAATTGCTGAATGATTATTACAGCCTTTATTATCCAACTACAAAAGATATTACCAGAAAGTTCTATGAGAATCTCGAAGAAGCAACACGCAGTATAAAGGTTTTCAAGCATTTTGTTCGCCTCTACGACAGAAGCAATTACACCCTGAACAAATGGCCTGCCGTTGAAGGTCTCCAGACAGAGCAGAATAGACTTTTGGATCCCAAAGCCGAGATATTCAACCTCGAGCATTTTAAATATGATCCCTATCACCCAGCTGTCAATGATGGTCCGGATGTCGTTGAAATAATGGATTCAATGGCACTTGCCAGAAAATATATCGACGATGCTCTGATAAAATGCACAGATAAAACCGAACAACTGCGATTGATTGATGACGAGAAACGGTTCCGCTATGGCGAATTAATGTTTGATTTTTATTACCATATTATACGAACCGCTATGTTCCACCATCGTAATGATGAAATGATGGCTAAACGCGAATTTGCGATTTTAAGGCAATGCGCCGAGCAGCTTAAGCTTATCGTAGATGTTATCCAGGTTGCATCAGAAGACGCAAACGATGAGAATGGATTCAAAGCTTCGAAATTAACAGAAGTTTATGACGAGTTCGAAAAAATGTATGGAAAGTAATATGTAAGGAGACAAATAAATGCGGCAGCTTGGTTTTTTATTGCTGGTCTTAATTACAACAGCAACTTTTGGTGCAGCTCCTGTAACTATAATAGTCAACCCAGGAAATTTCGACACCGTCGAAATCGCAGCCTGTGCAGAGAATGAAATTAATTTCTGGGATGATGATTTTACAGACGACAGGGCATGTACAGAATCTTTTGCCGCTTTGGAGTTGAAAAATTTTCTCCTCAAAGTCACAAATCTCAAAGAAAGCGACATTACTTTTGCCGACACAAATATCCCTGCACAAGGTGATGTTTTTATCATAGGCTCTAAGGACTCGAATCCGTTTCTTAGCCACGAAGATGCCAAATTTGAATCCCCTGAATCGTTTAAGATAACCGCAAAAAAAGACAATGACAGAATTATTACAAAAATCCAGGGTTCAGACAGGGTAGGAACTTTGTATGGCGTTTATCGTTATCTTAACAAACTTGGTATTCATTTTTATGGATTAGGTGACAACGGTACCGTATATCCGCCAGGTCACGTATCCATCATAGAAGAAATGAATATCATTGAGAATCCATCATATCTGACCAGGGGTTTTTACGTCTGGGAAGACCGAAAATGTGAAGATGAATTTTTCATCTGGATGGCAAGAAACAGATTGGATTTGTGGACATCCGTAAATCAGCCGGTGCCTTTGCTCAAAAAGCTTGGGATGAGGCTCGCCGATGGAAGTCACGATATGCACAGGCTCTATCTTAACCCAGATGGACAGTATCCCTACAATAATCCGAAATTCCAAGGCGATGAAGATAAACCCGAAGATCCTTACAAATCAACCGATGAATATACTGGTGACACAAACAACGACGGTACTCTTACATATTTTGAAGCTCATCCAGAATGGTATGGATTGCACGATGGAAAAAGAAGCAAAAATATTGTCGAATGGCAGGGCGATAACTTCTGCACTTCAAATCCCGATGCACGCAAGGAGCTTGTAAAGAATTTCGTTCAGGATGTCATCGCCGGCAGCAAAACAAAAACAGATACACTTAAAATAGGTATGCTGGATTGCGGCAGATGGTGCGAATGTGAAAACTGCAAAAACAGTGGCAACTACACCTCACGTGTCTTTATAATTCTTAATGATCTCTTAAAAGAGGTAAAACTTGCCCAGGCAAATGGAACACTCAAACGCCGTGTGGATATAAAAATGTCCGCTTATTCTGAAACTCTTTCTCCGCCCGACAGACCATTACCGGAAGGTTTTGACTATGAAAACTGCTCGGTTAGTTTTGCACCTGTAGAACGTTGTTATTGTCACAGCTTCGCCGACCCATCTTGCAGTGAAATAAACGCCGGTCCCTTAAGGGCTTATCAGGGGTGGACTATAGGCGATGGTAGAAACTACAAAGGTGCAATGACCGTCAGCGAATATTACAACATCAGTTCACTAAAATCATTGCCAACGCTTTATACGAAACTTATGTCATCCGATATACCATGGTTCTTCAGGAATGGTGCAAGGCATTTCCGTTATATGCACACCCCGACAAAATTATGGGGAACCTGGACTTTGAACCAGAATTTATTCGCCGAGCTTTTGTGGAATGTTGACCTCGATGTTAATAAGTTCCTGGATGAATATTTTACTTTATATTATCCAACGACCAGCCGGCACACCAGGAAGTTTTATGAGCATCTTGAAACCGCCATGATACAGACAAAATCATTCAAACATTTTGTCTCTACTACCAAGGGCCCGTTCACCTTTAGAAGCTGGACAGGGCTCATCACCGGTGAAAAGAAAGATATTTTCCCGCTCAACCACATGAAATACGAAAAATATTCACCGCTAACCAACGATGCTCCTGACATGGTCGAGATCATGGACAACTTGAGACTCGCAAGAAAAGAAATCGACGCTGCTCTTATACAATGCACTGATAAAAATGAACAGCTTCGGCTCATTGAAGACGAAAGAAGATTTGCATATGGTGAATCGATGATTAACTTCTTCTATCACCTCGTAAGAACCGCAATGTTCCATAACAATGAAAATGCCGTTATGGCCAGGCTTGAATTTGCTCTCGTTAAAAAATACGCAGAAGAATTGAAACAAGTCACGGACCTCATCAAGGTTGCCTCAGAAGATGCAAACGACGAAAATGGCTATCTCGCAACCCAGATGATGGATGTATACGAACTTTACGAAAAAAAATATGGAAATTGATTTTTTAAGGGGGAACAAAAATAATGAAAAAAATATTTAGCCTCTTGTCAGTTTTATTCTGCTCAGTTTTGTCTCTCGCAGATATCACTATCGTTGCAAACCCAGCCAATTTTGGAACTATTGAAAAAGCAGCCTGCGCTGAAGAGCAGGTAAATTTCTGGGATGCCGACAAAACAGATGACCGTGCCTGCACAGAATCTTTCGCTGCCGTAGAGCTTAAAACGTTTCTGATCAAAGTTACCGAATCCAACGACACCAACATCAAATTTGCCGCCACTGATAGCATGCCTGCCAAAGGCGACGTCTTCCTCTTAGGAAGTCTTACCTCCAATAAGCTCATCGCCGAACTCAGCAAAGGTAAAGATTTCAACTTTACTACCGATGAAAGTTTTAATATCCGCACAGTAAAGGACGCCGGCAGAACAATCACCATTATCCAGGGCTCAGATCGGGTTGGCACTCTGTATGGCGTTTACGAGTACCTCAACAAACTTGGCATACGCTTTTTTGGTTTAGGTGAGCAGGGCACCGCATACCCTGAAAACAAAGTATCACTTCTAAATGATATTGATGTCACTCAGAACCCGGATTACCTCACTCGAGGCTTTTGGGTTACCTGCGGCCCCAAGCATGACCCTAATGATATGCATCTCTGGATGGCAAGAAATAAACTCAATTTCTGGACAATGCTTGATCATCAGGTACATAAAGTCAAAAAACTTGGTTTCATACTTTGCGTCGGCGAACACGTAAATCAGCTTTTATACATTAATACAAGACACGAATATCCCTACAATAGTCTGCAATTCACAGGCGATGAAGACAAGCCCAGTGACCCATATAAACCAAGCGATCAATACCAAGGCGATAAAAATAACGACGGAAAACTCTCCTACTTTGAGGCCCACCCCGAATGGTATGGCCTTATCGACGGCAAGCGAAGCGATAACTTCACATGGAATGGACACAACTTCTGCACTTCAAATATCGATGCCGCAACAGAGTTCGGTAAAAATATGGCAGAGAGTATTGCCAATGGTGAATGGAAATATGCAGATGTTGTTAATTTCTGGATGTTTGATACACATACAGGATGGTGTCATTGCGATACCTGTCTGGCCCAGGGCACCGAAACCGACCGCTTCTTAAAACTTGTTGACATTGTCTTTAAAGAAATTGACAAGGTTCGCAAACAAGGAAGACTCAACAGAAAAGTCCTTATCTCACCGCTCGCTTACCAGGAGACAATATGTCCACCCACAAAGCCCTTGCCGCAAGACTTCAATTACGATGATTGCCTGTTGACCTTTTTCCCAATCGGTCGATGCTATGCTCATACCATTTCTGATAATACCTGCACCGAAGTCAACCAAGGCCTCTGCAAAAGCTTTTACAACTGGTCAGTTGATTCCGGTAGATATTATAAAGGCGGTATATTTATTGGTGAGTATTACAACGTAAGCTCACTCGTCTCACTGCCTGTTGTTTACACCAAAATTATGAGCAGTGACATTCCATGGTATTTCAAAAATGGTGCAAGACATTTTAATTATATGCATACACCGATTGTAAGATGGGGCACCTGGACGCTGAACCAATACCTGATGGCCAGACTGCTCTGGGATGTAAATATTGATAGCGATGCTGTCATCGATGAATTTTATAGGCTCTACTATCCAACAACTTATGAGACAACAAAAAAGTTTTATAGTCACCTCGAAAAAGCAACCGCTAATATCAAAGCTTTCAAGCATTTTGTAAACCTCGGCGGTGAAAATAGTTTCTTTCTCACACAAAGCTGGGCTCAACATCTAACTCAGCATGACAAACCAATTTTCTGGATTGACCATTTAAAATACGATCCGAAAAAATTAACAACTAATGACACTCTGAGCATTGTTGAAATGCTCGAAGAAATGGCAAAAGCAGGTAGTTATATCGACCAGTCGCTACTCAACTGCTCCGACGAAAAAGAGCAGGCAAGACTGGTAGCAGATGACAATCGCTTTGACTACGGTCAAAAAATGTATAAGTTCCTCTATCATCTTGTCAGAACTTCAATGTTCTTCCACGAGAATAATGATACTCTCGCAAAAGCCGAATTCGCAAAAACAAAAATCTATGCTGATCTCTTAAAACAGATCACCGATATGGCAGACGTGACATGTGGCGGCGGCGAAAAGGACGCATTCGTAGCCTCGCAAGCAGTAGAAGTTTACGAATTCTTCGAAAAGAAATATGGTAATTAGTTTCATTTTATTAGGAGATTTTCAATGAGATATGATGGTTTTACTTTGATATTTTTATCTATCATTGCCTCACTTTGTTTTGGCGGTCAGGTTGGCATTATGGTCAACAAGGGCAATTTTGATACCGTCCCCCAGGCCGCACAAGGCGAAGAAAAAGTTAATTTTCTTGATGCTGATTTAACCGACGACCGCGCCTGCACCGAGTGCTTTGCCGCAATGGAACTTGCCGCATTCCTGCCCAAGGCTACCGGAATTAAAGCCAATGATATAAAATTTGTCCAGCCTGGAGCACTCCCGGAAACAGGTGACGTTTTCCTCATCGGAAGTTGTTTTTCTAATGCTATAATAGACCAGTACGACCTGCCCAATGGAATAAAACTCGATACTGAGCAGTCTTTCAGCATCAGAACTTTCAAAGAAAGAGGCCGGGTTGTCACAATCATTGAAGGCGCTGACCGCATCGGAACATTATACGGCGTTTATCGTTACCTCCAGCAGCTTGGAGTTAATTTCATAGGTCTTGGCGAAAAGGGCACCATTCTCCCCAGTGCTCCTGTTGACCTGCCTGAAAAGTTAAACATAAACGAAAACCCATCCTACCTTACACGCGGATTCTGGGCATGGGGTGACAGAAAGTGTGACAATGATTTCTTTTTTTGGATGGCCCGTAATAAGCTTAATTTCTGGACCGCTGAAAATCAGCCCGTCAAGTTCCTCAAAAAATTAGGCATTAAACTAACCGCCGGAGGTCATGCGATTCATGGTCTATGCTTCAATCCGGAATCCGAATATCCTTTCAATCACCCAACATTCAAAGGCGACGAAAACAAACCCGACGATCCTTACAAAGTAGGTGACGAATATACCGGCGATACAAACAATGACGGTAAACTCTCCTACTTTGAGGCCCATCCCGAATGGTATGGTCTAAAAGCCGGCAAAAGGATACCAAACGTCTCTGAATGGCAGGGCACAAGCTTCTGTACTTCAAACCCCGATGCACGCAAAGAATTCGCCCGCCGTGTTGTCGAACAGTTTATTTCCGGCGAATGGCAATATGTAGACGTTTTAAATTTCTGGATGCTCGACGGCGGCGAAAACTGCTGGTGCCAATGCGATAAATGTAAAGCCGACGGAACATATTCCGATAGAATTTTCATGGTGGGCTATGACATCCTCAACGAACTCAAACGCGCCAGAGATGCCGGTAAACTAACTCATCGTGTCGAAATAAGCGTGATCGCCTATTGGGAAACACTCACACCTCTGACAAAACCACTCCCAGCCGACTACGATTACGAAAACAGCTCTGTAACATTTTTCCCCATCGGTCGTTGCTATGCTCATACCCTCGCAGATCCAGCTTGTACAGAAGTAAACCAGGGTCAGTTGAAGTCATATCAAGGCTGGACAACAGGCGAAGGAAGATACTACAAAGGATCAATGTTTATCGGCGAATATTACAATGTAAGCTCACTCAAGTCACTACCAGTAGTATTTACAAAAATCATGGCCGCCGACATTCCATGGTATTATCAGACAGGCACAAGACATTTTCACTACATGCATACCGACAAAATTATACGGCACATGGACGATCAATCAATACCTGATGGCTGCTTTG
>CAZBKA010000119.1:0-8610 GCA_964492365.1 uncultured Pirellulales bacterium
ATCAGGCTGGTAGATGTCAGGTCGTTGACAACAGCTATGCACGAAATTGGTCATCATATCGACTATACATTAAGTGGAAGAATAAGCAAAACACCGCCAACATCGGCGATAGGCGTTGAATTGACTAAACTGGGTAAGGCGTTATACGGAAACAAGAAAGCCGCCGGTGGTTATAAATCGGAGGGCTTCGCTGAATATATCAGGAAGTACCTAACCGATGATTCTCCAGATAGTACACCTGCTTTACATAAATGGTTCACTGAAACTTATCTGGCTGAACACCCAGACATATCAAGCAAACTGGCTAAAACAAAAACCATGATTGACAAGTGGCGTATGCAGGGAGCAGAGGCCAGAGTTGACAGCCAGATAAGCACAAAGAAAATAAAAGGTTCTTTATCTGAACGGATTGAAAAAGGTATGCTCTGGCTGGATACTACACAAAGGGATGAGTTGGCCCCGATACGAACTGCTATGAAAAACGCAGGTATCAGCAAAGACGAACTGAGTCCATCGGATGACCCTTACCAGATAGCCGTTGCCAGAGCTGACACTGCTGGGGCTATCGCCGAACACTTCGTACTTGAATACACAACCGATCTGGCTGGTAATAGAACTGGGAAGGGGCTAAGGGAAGTTTTGGCTCCGGTCTCAAAAGATATAAAGAACTTCACCAGATGGATAGTTGCGGCAAGGGCAAGGTTATTACTTAAAAAAGGTGTTAATCCTGGTATCAGTCAGGCCGACGCCGATTATGTATATGAGAAGTATGACAATCAGCAATGGCAGGATACATTACAGGAGATCACAGACTGGAACCACAGACTTATTGATTATCTTGTCGAAGCTGGTGGTATGTCCACGGAGTCAGCACAGCTTATCAAAGATACAAACCCAATATATATTCCGTTCATGAGAGCGTTCAAAGAAGGTGAAATAAGGGGTGGTGGAGTTGGTAAGAGTATCGCTAAAGCTGGCAAAGCCGTTAAGAAGATAAAAGGTTCAGGCCGTGAGATCATCGACCCTATCGAGTCTATGATAAAACAATGCGAAAAGATAATTTCAACCGCACACAAAGCAGAAGTTGCACATGCACTTGCCAGACTGGCAGACAAAAAAGGCACGGCCTCAATGATCTGGAAAGTACCTGCTCCACAGCAGGCAACGAGGTTTGAAGCTGAACAGTTAAAGAAAGATATTGCTAAAATAGCATACGATAGGATGGGCCTTGACCCTGAGCTGGTATCATCGAGTATGCTTGAGCACTGGGATGAGGTATTGACGGTTTACAGTAATGCCAGCCAGTATTACGGCAAAGACAATATCGTTGCATTAGTGGTCGATGGTAAGCAACAATTTTATGAAGTCGACCCTGCTCTGTACGAGGCTATTGAAGGACTGGATCAATATACTTTGCCGTGGGTTCTTGACGTTGTACTGGGCAAACCTAACAGGATGGTAAGGCTTGGAGCAACCGGACTGAACGCTTCGTTCGGTTTGATTAGAAACTTTATTAGAGATGCAGCGACATTTACAGTCTTAAGCAAACACGCTAAGGCAGGCCCTTTATCAGCGATTAAGGGTGTCGTTGAAGACATCATAGATACGCCCAATGCACAAAGATTTAAAGCAGTGGGCGGTAAGATGGCCTCTCAGGTCTTAGCTGATAGAAAAGCAGCTCAGCACTTGAAGAAACGTGTCCTTAAAAATACAATATCAGGTGAAGTATTCTACACGGTTGCACACCCGATCGATGCATTAAGGGAACTGTTTGGAGTGACAGAAGCGGGAACAAGAATCGGAGAGTTTGGACCGGCCCTGAAATATGGTGAAAAGAAATGGGGCAAAAACAGCAAAGCTGCCATGCTTTACGCTCTGAATCAATCGAAAGATGTTACAACTAACTTCTCCAGACATGGCAAAATGGCAAAGGTATTAAACCAGATTATACCGTTTTATAACGCGGCAATACAAGGTCCTGATAAAATTGTCAGGACATTCAAAGAACGGCCATTTGCAACCACAGTAAAAGCAATTGCCGCATTAACCATACCAGCAATCTGGGCATGGTGGGACTCAAAGGACGAAGATTGGTATAAGAACATGCCTGTTTACGAACGTGTCAATTATCTGCATTTCAAGATACCTGGAACGGATAAGATTATACGAATACCAGTACCGTTCGAGCTTGGCCATATATTTATGTCGGCTCCGGTTGCGGCTCTCGATGCCCAGTATCGCAAGGATCCAAAGATAGTGACAGAAATGTTTGAAGAATCGCTCAAACAAGCGGATCCATTTGACTGGCCTGCTGCCGTTAGTCCGGTTATTGACATATTAAAAAATGAAGATTTTGCCGGACGACCTATAGTATCTAAGGCCTCTGAATATAAATTACCAGAAGATCAATATGGCAATTACACTACTGATCTAATGAAGATCATAGGTCAACAATTAAAAGTATCTCCTGCTCAACTGGAACACATTGTCAATGGTTATTCTGGTGGATTATACCAGAGAGTTAGTAAGACTGTTGATCTGGCGACTCAAGAGGAAATTACGGCGAGTGATCTGCCGATACTTGGTACGCTGTTTTTAAAAGAACCATACGCACCGAAAGCACAACTCGAAAGATTCTATGATCGTCGTGATATATTAAACCAGAAATATGCCTCTGATAACATTTCATCGACTGAGATAAAAGAGAGATCTATCTTGAATAAGCGATCCAAGAAACTATCGGAGCAATGGAAAAAGCTACCAGAAGCTGCTAATGCTACTGAGAGAAAAAATATACACCTGGAAATGACAAAGATATTAACGGGAGAATAACAATGGACAAAGCTACAAGTGACGCAATAAATCGTATTTATGATAAGCTGGAACCGATTTCAGAAAGTGTTACCAGGATAGAGACACAGTTGAGCCTTTTGCCGCCTCAGCCGAAACGGCCATGTGAGTTTCTGGATAAACACATAGAAGATCATAACGAAAATAAACGAACCTGGTATTCATCTTTGGTTGGCAGTGGCGTTGACATGCTCAAGATGGCGGCTGTAGCTGTTATTACTTATTTCTTTATGAAGCGTCAATAATATTCCCGTCCAGATATTCTTTCCAGCCTCTTGACCAGCGAGAAATAGCCAAGATTCTGGAGAATTGCAATGGCGTCATTCAATGCCTTTTCGTCAAGGCACAAGTCCTTAAACTCATCTCGTAGGTGTTCATGGGCTGTTATAAAACACAACAACTCACGCCTTGCTTTATTTGTTTTAAGTTCTTTCTGGACGGTGTTTAGCATAGTGGTTGAAGTTCAATGTCCTTGATGATTATCTTGAGTTTGAGCTTATAAGCTAACACTACCAATGTTGATAGTTCAATATCTTCGCCATAAGGCCAATCGTTACTGATCGGAAAGCCAAGATCAAGGTTAGACAAGGCATGACCTAAGCCCTGTTCTTTTGACCTATTGGTTAATGTTATATTGATTGCAACTTTCTTCTCAACTCCATCCTCGAAGTCACTACCTAAATCTACGTTTACAATTTGATTGTCCATAATCCTATCTCCTTATTTTTGTTCTAAAAATTCGCATATTATTTCCATACACACAGTGCAAAACTCAAACTTTTTTTCTATTTGTGTGAATGATATCTTATGCGGTGTACCTTTGTTGCTCTTAACAGTTATAGTGTTTAACTGAGAACCAACTATATGTTTTTTACAACGATCGCAATAGTGATTGTCCATAATCCTATCTCCATTTCTCAATATATCTTGTCATTTTGAAAATCTTTTCTTCCAGTACATCGCACGTAGCCTCTGCCATCTGCCCTACGAATACAATTATTCCGATGAAAAATAAGAGTATGTCTAAAAGTATTATGGCTGCAATTACTGCGGTTGTTATTATTAGGTTTTTCATTTGCCACCTGCTTTCTTAATTGGTTCCAGATATTCGATTGGTTTATTTTTGCTTTGGGCATATTTAATTTCTTTTTGTGTGCTGCTGCCGATATAGCCCCCAACATTTAAAACATAGACCGAGTCCGCAAGGTCAATTTTACGCAGGTGAAGTTCATCGAGCTTATCAGCAACATCTTGCCCTAAGGCTTCGCCTCCATGGTCTGCGGCGTGCTTGCAAACACCGACGGACAAAACAATGTGACCCAGCAGCGTAAATTTCCAACCAGCCTCAAAAAAGGCATCCATAAATCGAGTCGAACCACAAAGGCAAACGATTGGTGGTATACTGTTTGGAACAGAACGAGCACTAATTAATAATTTCAAAGCATCATTCTCGGCTCGCAGCTTAGAAATAGTATTTTTTAATAAATCAAATTCTAAGTTTATCATCTTAGACTGTTCCATTTGCTGTTCTATATCCATTTTACTTTCCCTCTTTAAAGTCCATTATGGTTTTTTATGGTTTACTTTTCCTCGTATAAATACCTTGCTCGCATTGTTCCTGAATACTGATCGCCGGTTTTTTCAAGGTCTTTAGCCTGTTTCCTAATCCAATTAGCAATTCGCATACGACCTATTTTGTTCATTTTACTTGCGTCTTTAATTGTTAATACTGCTGCTGATTTCTGCATGTTATTTTCCTTTCTTTCTTTCAAAAATCCCCGCCCTACACAGAGCGGGGTAGTAGTTTCAATTATATAGGTTTTAACCAATGTAAGTCGCTAAACAAAACCACTCCAAAAACCCGCCGGCTTTGTCGGTTTGACACAATTGGCCGCTGGTGCATAATCCGGCAGTCGATAATAGCTAATTAAGTTTAAGTACATAAAACACCTTTATATTTCAATTACTCCATTCGATTGCTTTTGTGGGAATGTATGACTCTCGCCCAAGGCATGAACGACACCATAAAACACATCAGCCCACGCTTTTTCCATCCCATCTTCAAGACAGATTTTACGTAGTAACTGGTCTGCAACATCTCTATATTTACGATCAAGCAAACCTAACTGCATCAGCTCATACAGTGCGTCATGAAATAGGCTCGCTCGCATGTTATCAGGATTAGCCGGTACACCTGTTGCTCCGTCCCACATGTAACCTGCCATGACCATTAACCAGCCTTTATTCATTTTTATAAATGGCAAATGTTTTATCATTGGCAAATCTTTCAACTCTGGAATGAATACCATCATTGACTCTGCTAACTGATATTTCTTGCCTTTTAAATTTATGTATTTTAAGCCGATCATTTTAGTAATCCCCAAACTAATCCAAGGTTTGATTTTCGTAAACTTTCTGCATTATCTTTTCCATAAGCGATAAGCATTGATCCTGCTCCAGGTGTATTTTGTGGCTCGTATAATTCATCTGCATACAAACCAGCATTTTCCTCATCAACAAATCTAATTCTGCCTTTTACAAAACAAATTGCGGACGCATTGCTTACGTATTTATGAAACCAAGCTGCATCAGTTCTCGAAAACAACAAAGCTATTCCGGTACCGTGTAAAGATAATCGCTCTAACCATACTGGCGTATTCTTTCCATAAGGTGGGTTCATCCAAACATTACCATGCCAAGGCAACATTAAACCGTCTTGTTCAACTGTATAACAATCAGTCGCAGGTACCCAAGGCACAACATCTTTCCCGGGACTGCATGGGTCTAAGTCAAATTGTACACCAAGGGCATCAAAAATGTATCTTGGTGTGTACCATTCAACTGTTTTATTTTTAGCTGATTCGTGAGCAAAACCGTTATTCACTTTACATTCTCCAAAATACTCTGCCCCGATTCTCACCAGAGCAGAGCGTGTCCTAAAGTAGCGTTATTCTTCTACAAGTTCATAGGTTTGTTCAAATATATCTGGCTTGCATGGGTAAAATTCACCCTTTACACCTTTGATAATCCAATCGCCATTTCTTGCCGACATATAGCCCTCAAGTGTTTGTATACCTATAAAACACTCATCTTCTGATGTACCATCAGTTACTTTATCATCTCCAATCCATGTAACAATTTCATCAAGTGTATCTGCTGATAACTGTTTTGCTTCAATAACTACTGGCTTTTTTCTGTACTTCATTTTAATTATCCTTTTATCAAAGTTACTTATTTTACGATTCTTTTATAGCTGCGACCGCCGCAACCGTGTCTTTAGTTTGAAGTTGTGACTGGGTTTCTTTAAAGGCTTGTGCAGCTGTTGGGTTAGTATCCATAAAAATCTGATTAGCTGTAACAACCTGATCCAATTGTTTTTGCTTTGTCTTTTCATCATTTGACTTTTTCATCGCCACACCAATGCTGCCTATCGTCGTAAATCCTAAACCAATCAGATAAACCCATCCGGCATAAGGCCCGGTCATCGGAGCTATTTGTTGAATACCAGTGCCATAAATCTGTAATTCAGTTGCAAGTGTAGGCGAGTTTACATCGATGTTCTTTATTGCTTCCTGATAATTAGCAATAGCAGTATCAACTTTGACCTTTTCGGCTTGAATTGTTGCCAGCTTACTTTTAAGCAAAATCAAAGTTTCACTCGCTTTTATCTGCATGTCTGCCGGCAAATTAGCATCTGAGATTGCAGATTCAAGACCTGGCATTGATGCGTTTATCTGCTCGACCTGCGTGTCATACGACGTGCTGATTTGCTGGGCTGTCGTGATTGCCGAGTTCAAAGCGGCAATACGCTGCGATGATGTCGTATCAATACATCCAGATAAACCCATAACTACGATAACTACCAATACTGCTAAACTTTTTCTTAACTTCATTTGTACTTCCTTTCATGAAAAAATTGTTTTTAAATCACCGGATTGGCGATTTTTCCTTTACCACCATTTCTTAAATTCATAAACCCGTTTATCTATTTTTTTAAGAGCCTCAGCTTCGCTTGAGGCCTTAACCCTTACCAGTACAAACGTATCCCAGAGAACCTCGTTCCTGTCATCTTTCAGATAGCATAAAGCTCTGTACACGTTCTCATTTGCAACAACAGCTTCCCAGTCAATAAACTTATCCCATAGCTTGAAATTGCCATAGTTACTCTCCAGACCTATCGAGTTGAGCACTTTCCGCACCGCCTCTTTGAACCGTGTCGATTTGAAACGGTCATCGGGCAAAGAGGCAGGGACAACCTGCTTGCTGGCTTGTGCTTTCTGTGCGTATCTTTCAGCTATTGTTGTCACTATAAAGCCTCGTAATCCCTATCTGAAATATTGCTCTGGACGTTAGTTTTGTACTTAATGCCGGTATATGTCCAGACACGTTTATTGTTAATATCAACGGTTTGATGTTTATGTATCTTTGGGAATTTCTTACTGAGTTCCTTGCCAAAATGAGCGTTGTTTTTTGCATAACAGCCATTGTCACCACACCAGTTTTTATAAGCTGAGTAAAGGTCGTTTGATACTATTGGATTATCAAAGTCGTCATCAACAGTAAGGACGTCCTGTATAAAGCCAAGGGCTGAATTACTGTCCATACGGTACTGGTTCAGTTTCTCTTTGCACTTGTCCGGTATGATAAAGCCGTTGTTCTTAATGAGCTTTTCTCTGCCCTCAAGCATCCAGTTAAGTATGCCGGCGAGTTCCTCCGGTGTTTGCAATTCACTTGCCAGACCTTTATTCTGCTTTGACTCTGGAATCTGGACGTCGAACGGGACGTAAATCATTCTTCGCCATATACCGTCCGACGTATCACGGATTACCGGCAAAATGTTTGTGGCAAACATAAGTTTAGCCGTCGGATAGTCACTGAATACGTCTTTGTACTTCTGTTCCCAGAGCATTTTATCGCCGCCGGTATATTCCTTAATTGTCGACTCAGTATTAGCCTCTAAGGTCTTGGCGTTCTCGTTACTCATATTGACTATCTTGCCATAGGTTGAGTATATCTTGTACGGCTCAGAGAAACAGGCCAAGGGGACATTGCTCACGTTGTGCTTGCCAAGAGCCGCGGCAATGGTATCAAAGAACACAAACTTACCATTAGCACCATCGCCAACACAGAGCAGGAATTTCTGAAACTTATTCGTTGGCATAAGCAGATAACCGCACCACATCTGGAGTAAGAGCATCATGTCAACATCACTGTTGGTAATATCCAGTAAGAAGTCACCCCATTTCTCGCTGAAAGCTTCTGGGTTATAATCGTAGGGCAGGTAATTGGTTGTGTAAAATTTGTCTGTTAACGGCATTGTGGTTCCATCCTTTAAATTTATTAAACAGTTTTTTGCCGCAATAATATTTGATGTCTGTTCTTCACTATCCAGCCAGCACGGGGCTTTCTGGCTTGGCTTGAGGTACACTCCATCCAGATAACCAAGCTGACTGATAACGTCTGCAAGTTTCCCGTTTGTAAGCTTAATACGGAGCTTGCCTTTCTTGAACCAGCATGTTCCCAGAAAGTTGGACATATACTTTGCGATTTGCTGCTTTGCGTCTACCTTCTGATACTGGTTATTTTTGTATATGGTCCAGCCATCGAATGGGTGGTAACGATGTCTTACACCGCACTTTGATACGCTCCATTGCCTGAAAGCTGTGGCCAGTGTGTCGGCGTTGTCATCTGGCAACAAAACAGACTCCGGTTCACTTTGCGATACCGTGTAAACTGGAGCCGTCTGGAGGAGTGAAGAAA
>CAZBKA010000120.1:0-8284 GCA_964492365.1 uncultured Pirellulales bacterium
ATTCAATCCCCCATACCAACACGCCCAATAAGTGTGCATCTTAAACTCACAATAAAATAATTATAACACTCTTATTTTCAATATCTCACCAGAAACGACTTGTAAATCAGGATGAATTCTTATTAGCAAAGGTCGTCCCCATTGAGGCATTTTGGGATCTGGCCATAATCTTTCTGGTGTTTGTTCGAGAACGGGAGAAACATATGTTATTTGAGATTTTGCAGTTTGCAAGGGATCACTCTGTTTAATAATTTCCACATACATCCCTTCTTTAACGTCAACCGGTTGGTTTTGATTGATGTATGCAACAATTTCACTCGGCGAACGTTCTGTAACTGCAAATATTGGTTCCCCTTCGGTAACTACCTCACCTGATCTACGTAAAACGTTTTCACCGGGTCTATACAAACTTACCTCATTTTTATTACCGGTAATTGGGATAATAATGCCATTGATAGGAGAAACCAATTCATGTGGTGCAAGCCTGGCAAACAATTCATTCAGCAACCCTTCCTGAACCTTAATGGCTTTATATACAACATCTGTTGCATTATCAATAGGGGGGTAATAAGGCTTTTGCTGGCTATAATCTACATATCTTTGCGTGCAATCCTGCAAATCTAATTGGCATTGTTCAAGCAGAAGCTCATTAGTTTTAATTTTTTCTAATAAAGATTCATATTGAATTTTTGCCCGTTCCATTTCATAACGAGAAACGATATCCTGCTCTAAAAGTTCCTCAGTGGTCTTAAATTCAACACTTAAATCTCCAAGCAATATCCTGTCAGAGGCGATCGTAGCTTTTGTTTCGAGTATCTTAAGCCTTGCATTTTCAACATCGATAGCCAATCGTGTTTTATTTGTGTCGTAGTCGATTTTACGATCCACATTTTCTGCCTGGTAGGTATCCTGGATGGTTATTAACTCTGCCATCAAACGTTCGATTTCAGCTTGAATCGTTTCCAATTGGGCTTCTAACGGTTCATTTTCAAGAACAGTGTTTACAATAGCTAATGTTTGCCCTTTGTTAACCTCCTGGAATAATTCGATAGGTACGTTTACTAAACGACCAGAGCAGGTCGAAGCAACCTGATGTACCTGAGCTCGTGCTATTCCAACCAGTTCACATTTTTTTGATGAATTCCTCGAGAAAAGTGTCACTAAACATATCAAAGCCACAACCCATATCAGGATGGGTATAACATGCATCCTGATGCTTCCTCGACGAATCTTTTTGTAGTTTATCTTTTTCATGAATTACACCCAACTATAACCTACTATAACTTACCATATTTACCATAAAAAACAAAACCTAATTTACCATAAATACTAAAAAACTTTACCTCCGGACCGTTGAGATGTCCGGTAAAATGCTTATCTGGTATAAAACACCCCATTTCTCACGACACCCACGCCTATTAGCCTATATTAACAGAATCGGCTTTTTATTGGTACAGGGTTAGATATGGTTTTGATGTAGGGTGATATCTTAGAGTATGTGATTTTTGGTTGTTGAACAGTTATAATTTTGTTTTTTTTTCGCAAGGAAGAAAAATGCCATTAATTTAACAAAGCTTACACATATTGCCGGCTTGCACAATAAGTTTGTTATAACCGGTTATTTTTAGTTTTGTCTTATAATATAGAATAAATACATCAGATGCCTACGCTCAAAACTATCTATATTAAGGTATCAGAGCTTACTTGTGCACTGTTTAGTACAGCAATCCTTCTCACCGGCTTTGGTTATAACGTAATCGAAGAGGTTTTCGGTTACTTCTGACGCAGTTGAGTGATCTCTGTCTGGTGAGTAGGTTAATTTTACATTTTTTCCCATTTTTTCGAGTACATCAGCAAGCCTTAAAACACTTTGAGGCGGTACCAGTTCGTCTTTGCCGCTTGCAGCGATACCGACGGGCATTGTGAAGCTTTCAGGCCAGTATTCCGCAGAGCGTTTTTTATATTCCAGAGGAATCTGTTTTTTTGTTCCGCCGAAGGATTCTGATATTGCATCCTGGAAATTTGAATATTCAAGATGATTAGCTGTTCCGTTAACTGAGACAACACCGGCAATCAGTTCCGGATGTATAGCTGTAAATGTAAGTGCGCTTGAACCACCCATTGATCCGCCACAGATGAAAACCTTACCGATCTTATACTGTTTTTTTTGTTCTTCTATAATTTGCAGTACATCAGCTTCGGCTTTTGGTCCCATCCATGAGGTTGTTGCTCTGTAATCAGGGCAAACCATGATCATGTTATATTTTATGGCAGTGTTTCTGATTGCCAGACCTGAATGTTGTGTGTCATTCGCAAATTGCCAGCGATCTGAACCATGTCCATGCAATGCGATAATAAGGTCGTGCTGTTTTGACTCGTCAAAGCACTTCGGTAATAAACGAACATATTTTTGAATAGAGCTGTCACATTCTGCATTGAAAGATATATCATTAACATCAAAACGCTCTTCTGCAAGAGCTAAATTTGAAACTGCTAAGCTTATTAAACAGACTAGAAATGTTTTTTTCATCTTGATTTCCTTTTTTTAATTAAATGTACGTAATAATAAACTATCTGTTTTTTATTATATAACATTATTTTTTTTAAGCCATATTTTTGTTTGAAAAATCAGGCCTTGTACGATTGAAATGAAAAAAGGTTTTTAGTTAAGGATAAATAGAAGTGGAGTTTATTTCTTTACAGGACAGGGAACTGTTATTTGTATGCAGACTAAATAAAAAAACCCTTGCAGATAATACCGCAAGGGTTTTTGTATAGCCCCAAGGGGATTCGGACCCCTGTTGCCGGGTTGAAAACCCGGTGTCCTAGGCCGGCCTAGACGATAGGGCCAATTTAAAACTATTCTAAGCTGATTGCTTCAACAGGGCAAGTATCAACACATACGCCGCAATCAACGCAAAGATCACCGTTAACCACAGCTGTACCACCGCTAATGCTGATAGCCTCGCTTGGGCATTCAGAAACACATGATTCACAACCAGTACATTTTTCACTGTCTACTACTGCAGGCATTTTTAATCCTTTCATATATTAACAAAATATGTAGAAGTGGGAATATTACACAAAAGTGAGATAATTACAACATATTTTTTTAAAAAATTGCAAAGAAACCGGAAAATAATAACAAAAAAGGCATAGTAATTTGTTTAAAATATTTTGGTGCAAAGTTTTAAAGTCCTGCATAGAGAGCTATTTTGCACCGTTTTCGACCGGTTCTTCAGTTTTTTGGGGGACTTCGGGTGTTTCTGGTGTTACCGGCATGGTTGTTTCGCTTGTGTTGCCTGTATTTTGCTGAATCACAGGTATTTCCGGTTGTGATGCTCCTAATGCGATTGCCATTTCTCTTACCAGCGGACTCGGATCATGCCTTGCAGACCAGTCGAGTACCTGGCTAAATTTTTCACCGGAGGCATTTTTAAGGATCATAAGAGCCATTATTCTTGTCGGCCAGTGTGTTTCGTTGAGGTTCTTTGAAACAGCATCCATCAACTGGTAGTCGAGTTTTAAGTTGCCCATAGCTGCTAAAGTATTGGTTCTTACTACCCAATCATCACTGTTAAGATTGCTTATAATTGCAGATTTCAGCATTTCAGGCATCCATTCGCCGTACAAGTATTTGTACATTGGCAGATGATTAGCCATGGCCTGCTGTTCCATTAGCAGACCGATAAAAAGTTTGCAGATGTTAATTTTCTGACCTTGTTTACCCGTTGCCAGTGAGTTAAACCTGTTTTGCAGGAATTTAGGGCTTAATTCTACAGCTGTTCTTTTCACGGTGCTTACTGCTGGTTTAATATTCAATCCATTTGCTACCAATCCATTTGCGTCTTTGACTGGATCAATATAAGCAGTGAATGTTACATCTAAAGATGCTTGTGGGTGTGTCATCAAAGTCTTTTTAAGTTCACCACTGAAGAGGTTTGCATTAATTACAACGCTCTTTCCTGGTTGAACGATTTCAGAAGGTGTTGTCTTCATAATTATCAACTCAGGTATAAATTTTTCAAAATCGCCAGTTATTTTTGCATCTACTCTAATATTTCCTTTTACCATGCAGTTGTCATTGATTTTGAAAGGCTCCATGGATTTATTAGTGATAATAACCTGACCGACAAAATCCTGATCATATGCAAATTTACTTCCTTTTAACGAGAGCTGAAGAGAAATTTTTTGATCAGGTGTTGAAAATAGGGGGATTACATTATTTTCGAAACTCCCTTGTACTGCCGCCAGAAAAGCTTCAGTGTTAATCGGAGAGATATATTCACTGCCGTTTGCAATTAGGATTTCTTTAGCCAGAGATGCTTCTAATGTGTTTGGATTCTTTTCTATGGATTCTTTAAGTAAAGCGATAGCTTCTTGTTTTTTATCTTGCGTCAAAAATATTTTAGCTTGTGCTATTTCTGCTATCTGATTTTTTTCACCGCCTTTTATGATCGACTCAGCTAGTTCAACCTGGTCGTTTTCTGTGAGCAGGTATGCCAGTATCGAAGAAGCTGCCACTGAGTTTACATCTTGTGAATATGCTTTATTGGCATAATCAAGGGCCTGGTCAATGTCTTTGAGAGCAAAGGTATAAAACCATGCCATTTGCTCAGCTGGTACATTGACAGAAGGGTCTCGCCAATTAGCAAGTAATCTTGTTTCTGCATCCTTGAGAATATTTTCAGAGTCACCTTGTTGTAGTTTTGCTGATATTTTCGAGGCAACAACTTCTACGAGCATATCGAACTGGTTTTTTTCGCGCAGCTTTCTGGCTATACCCATACATTTGTGCTGATCGTTTTTACTGTTGAAAGCGCTCATTATCCACGGCAGATATATAGATTCTGGCAAAGGATCGTTTTTATAAAGGTATTCGAATAGATCTGAGCAATACTGATATGCCCCCGTAGCGATAGAATAAAGCTGAAGCTGTTCGGCATATTGAGCAAATATAATGGCATTTTTCAGGCTGTAAGGGTCCTGCGATATTGCCATTCTCATATTTTCAAGATGAACGGATGGGAGGATGACACCTGGGGACAACGTATAGATTTCATTAAAGGCAACGCTGTTATATTTGTCGAGGTTATAAGCTTCTATGAAAAGTGACATCGCGCTATTAGCATCACTTTTCTCGATGTTTAGCATTGCCATTTGGGTATAAATTTTGGAATCAAAAGTTTTGTTTATTGTTACTAAATTTTCTAAAAGCGTCTGGAGTAGTTGCTCACGCAATGGGCGTGTGTCTTGCTGGCTTAGGAGGTAGCTGACAGCTTGTCTTGTTATTTCAAGATCGCATGACTCCGCTAAATAATTTTTCAACAGGGCGTAAACTAAGTTAGAGTTGTCAACATCAATTTGTTGTGCTGCTGTTGTGATCATCTTTGGCGTAATACTTTGAGTCCATTCATCCAATTGAGAATTTGATTTTAATAATACCATCGCCTGCTGCAATTTTTTGCTGTCTGTATCAGGTGCATTGGCCAAATCATAAGCTAAGTCGTAAAATGCTTTTCCCACTGATGGTGAAAACAGCTGTTCTCCATTTATTTGTTTACCAAGAATGTATGCTACATCTTCAGCGGAGGCAGCGGGTTTGTTTCCCAAAACAGCGGTAACATCCGTAACTTCCCCAAAAGCGACGCTAAAAGGCATCAGAGCAATGGATGAAAACACTGCGAATGATAATACCAAAATATATTTACGCATTGAACGCTCCAAGTTTAATTCCGAAAAAAACACTATTTATAAGTTATTTCGGGCAATTTGCTCGATTGCTTTAAGCATATAAGGTGTTATCAGAAAATATTTTGCGAAGTTAATGTTTCAAAAGAACCTGATGAAAAACATTTCGGTTATTGTAATTGGTGCTATGAGTAAATATTTATCCTAACTACATTATTTAAAAGAAGTTAGTTACTTAACTGGGACTTTTCGGTGAATTATCAATGATAACATTTGATTTTTCATTATTTTTGCAAGGATTGCATATGTTCCTGCACAAATTGTAACTGTTGAAATCAGCCTTAACGAGTCAATTTTTTTGTTGAATGGCATGCTATCCATGAATTTTAAAGTTAACCAACCGACCATGAACATAACCATTGTTGCAACTACGGTTTTTAACAAAGTTGGCATTATTTCAGTCAAAACAGGGTGTTTAAACTTTTTGCGAAGCATCAGTATAAGAATTGTTACCTGTAAATATGCGCATATCGAAGTTGAAAGTGCCAAACCTGCGGTGCCCATATACCATATCAAGGTGAGATTAAGCACAACATTTACGGAGACAGCAATGCAGGCGGAAATTGATGGGACTTTTGAATTGTGAAGTGAATAAAATGCCAATGTGAATAACTGCTGGAAAAAGAAACCTAAAAGGCCTATAGCGTAAAAGCACAAAGTGAAAGATGTTGATTCTGTTGCAGCAGCAGTAAATAAACCGTGTTGAAAAACAACTGCTACAAGAGGGCGACCAACAAGTATTAGTCCAACAGTAGCAGGCAAAGCAACAAAAATAGCCCCTTTTACACCATTTGAGAGTGTTGTCAGCATACCTTTGTAATCATTTCTGGCTGCTTCAGAACTCATAACAGGAAATATTGCTGTTGCCAGCGAGGTTCCAAGAACCCCTAATGGGAACTGATATAGTCTTTGAGCATAGTAAAGCTTTGATACGGAACCCTCCCATATGGGGTATTTGATCTGGCAGCCAAGCCACATAAAAAATTCACCTTTTTCTGCGGAGCCTGAGAAAAATTTAGCAACCAGGTCGTCAGCAAGGGTGTTAAGCTGTGTTGCGGTCAGACCTATTATCATTGGGCCCATCATGAATAGTATCTTTTTAAAGTTTTCATTGTGTATTTGCCAGGCGGGGTGAATGTATATCCCTTTAGACCTCAGAGCAGGTATGTGAATTGCCAGTTGAGCAATTCCTGCAATTATTACACTTACCGCGGTAATAAAAACCCGTTTAGTGGATCCTTCTTTTGCCCAGATTCCGCTCAAAATCAAAGCTGCTAATATTACCACATTTAATAAAATAGGAGCAGCAGCAGGGATGGCAAAATGGCGATGAGAATTCAGAATACCAGCTAAAATAGCCGCTACGCAGATCAGTATCATGTAAGGCATCATTATAGCGGTTAGTTGCAGTGTTAAGTTTGTACTTTCGTAATCAGAGAAGAATAGGTACCACACCGCGACAATAATTTCACCCAGAACAACAATAGCAGTAAGAATGGCAGAGATTGCAGTCACGACTGTGCAGGCCAGTGTTTGGGCAGTTGCGGGGTCCTTTTCTAATTGGCTCGAATATATTGGTATGAATGAAGACGCTGCTGCTCCTTCGCCAAAAATTCGTCTTGCCAGACAAGGTATCTTAAAAGCGATGGTCCAGCAGTCCATCAGCCCTGATGTGCCGAAGTAATACGAGTAGGCCATGTCGCGTACCATGCCGAAAATTCTGCTTAAAATGGTCAGCAGTGCTATTTGTCTAAATCCTTTTATCACAGCGAATCCTTATACTCTTATTTTGCGGGTTATTCAAACTATTTCGATGCGACAGAAAGAAGTCTGCTTCTGCCGATGTTATTAAGCAGCCCTAACGCAATTGAGTGCGTGAGCAAGCTTGAACCGCCATAGCTTACAAAGGGAAGTGTCAGTCCTGTAATTGGCATTAATCCTAAGGTCATGCTGATATTTATGAGTGTTTCCACGGAAAACATCGTTACAATTCCCATTACGACCAGTCTTGCGAATGGGTCTGTATTATTGGCTGCGATTACTGCGGCACAACTTATCAGTGTACCGTATATGCCCAGAAGGGCGATTGAACCTAAAAACCCCCATTGATGAGCAATGATAGCAAATATGAAGTCAGTATGTCTTTCAGGCAGGAAAAAATTGTATTTTATGAAAGGGCCTTTTCGGTAACCATAACCAGTTAGTCCGCCTGATGCTATTGCGTATTTTGAACGGATAAGGTGGAAACCTGCACCTCTTTCCCATTGTTTTTCGCTGAATTCTCTGCCCACAAGTATATTTGCGAATTTCGGATTTGAAGCTGCTTTGTCGCGTATCCACTCACTCTGAAGCAATACAGAGCTGATTCGAAGTCGCTGATAAGGGTGTATCTGCCCCCACAAAACAGGGCTAATTAGTACCCCCATCAGTATTATTACCAGCAAATGTTTTACTTTTGCCCCAGCCATATACAGCATTACAAAAAGTATCGGCATGGTAAGCATTACTGTTCCGAGATCAGGCTCAAGCAGTA
>CAZBKA010000121.1:0-8269 GCA_964492365.1 uncultured Pirellulales bacterium
TAAGGAATCTCCTGTTCACGCATCTCGCTATCAACATAAGCTATAATAGAAGCTATCTTATTATGCTGGTCCGGAGTTGCGTTAACCAGAAGAGAATTGGTCGATTCTATTATAATAACCTGGGGGTCTTCTTCCGGCGTCTCTTCATTGTTAGTGTTAGTTGTCACAGTATTGGGGACATTCTGAGCATTTGCCTGCTGAGAATTTTGGGTTATTCTTGATCGGCTGGTATTCCTTGATCGGCTTGCGCTGTATGTAGATTGTCTTGCCGTGGTTACGATTCCGAGTTCAGCAAGTTTTTCACTGACATCTTCAGCACCGACATTTTGAATATCATAAACTCTCATGATACGCAAATCCTGCTGTTCAACATCAAGAGCTTCAATAAGACCTTCCACATCTTCAAGCTGTTCTTTAAGCCCTATCATAAGAATCCTGTTGGTTCGTTCATCAGCATCTAGAAAAACTTCTGGTTTGGTTACTGAAGGTTGAGCATTAGCCGCAGTTGGAGTTCTTGCAGGTGCCGCCGCCTGGGGGGTAGCAGCAGCAACGGGTGGTCTTCTCGTTGCTCTTGAAGCAGCTGGTGTAGCAGCAGCAGAAACCTGTTGTGAAATAGTCACCGATACCACGCCAAGCTGTTCAGCAAGTTCCTTAACCTGTGGAGCCAATGTTGTTGCCATTGTATATTTCAGCTTTTTAAATTTAAACATTTTGGCCTTGCCTGGCTGGTCGACCATATTTAAAAGTGTTTCAACTCTGCCCATCCTGTATGCAAAACCGGTTACAATCAAGGTACCTGATTCAGCAATATCTGTAATATTAGCTCCAAGTTTCAGGTTATCCAGAAGATTTTTAGCACTGGCTGTATCGATGTATTTAAGCTTAAATACCCGAGTAATCACTGCATCACCATATTGAACCTTTTTAGCGTCTGTTTGAATTTCAGGGTCAATATCAAGCATTCTATCTTCTGAAACAATCGTGACCAATTTACCACTACGGGTCATTACAAACCCTTTATACTTCAACACCTTCTCGACAAGAGGGTAAAGCTCTTTTACTTTAATCTTACGCTGAATACGCAAAGCCACTTTGCCTTTCACCAACTCAGGGTCATACATATAGTCAAGCCCGAGATACTTACCAGCAAAATCAAGAAGATCAATAATTTCAAGCTCTTCAGGAAGGCTCAAATCTAACTCATCATCAGCAAGTTCAGATGGATCGGGTTCATAAGGACTGTCTTCTTCTATTTTTACTGACGGCGTCTGTTTCGCCTCAGTTTCGACCTGAGCTATTTTATTTTCCAAATCCACTTTAGAATTGGGGTCAACTTTATCGTCTAATAAGAACATATCCTCAGTAATTTCAACAGGTAAAACCTCTTTTTCTACATCTTTAGGCTCAACCGGTTCAACATTATTTTCAGTCTTATCTTCACTTTTCTGCTCAAACTTGTCAGCCTGTTGTTCCTCTATTTTAGGAAGCAAGACACCAGTGGGTTCTAAATCATCGGTTGTGGTCTCCAATTCAACAAAGCTCTCCTGAGCTTGAGCTTTTAATTCAGCTACCTGAGTTTTTTCCGGTTTTTGCTCTTCAATACCAAGCTCTTTCGCTTTTTCGTCAGCTTCAGCAAGACTGCTCATTAGATTATCAAACAATTCATCACTCTTTTTTACATCATTATCACTGTCTTTTGCCGCTTGTGGAACAGCATTAACATCCGCGATAACTGTAATATTTTTAATCTGCTGTTTTACTTTTTCTACAATTTGCGAAGTCGCAAGAATAACTAACGAGTCATTATGAACATCAATTATTGCCGTGTCACATGCACCAATTACGGGAGGATTAGCAAAAGTACCAATTATAATATTACCGATTTCTTCAGCAATCAGATTATTTTCCGGTATCCCTGCGATTTCTTCACCAGTAGCCAGTGTTTCAAAAACATAATGCTCTTTAGAATCAACAAGCTTTAAAATAGACGAAGCTTTGATTAATTCCTCTGTTTGGGCCGTCACGAGTAAAGTCTCTGAGTTTGGTATCTTTGAAACCGTACCGATGCCAGCATCTGTTAGATATTGCTTTGCTGCATCAGCTGAGATATTTTTGAACGAAAAAACTCTGTACCTTGCCGGTTTAGAAGTAACCTCGTCATTTGCAATAGAAATACTGCAAAACATAATAAACAGCACAAATACTAAATGTCTAAGATTACTACGGCCTATAATTTGCCGCTTTGTCTCCATAGAAAATACTCCATTTTTAACAAATTCTAAAATCTATGAATCTACACTAAGCTTCCTCTGTATCGGTTTTTTTAGGCCTTAACTGTCTAAATAACTGCTTTTTTTGGAATAGCTTAATCTTAATACAAACGCTAACCGGTTATTGTTAATAACGTTTACAATTATCAGACAAACAGAAGAGTCAAAAGTTCCCGAAATATTGACGTTAGCGTGCCGATTCGGCGAAAATAAATTAAAAAAGGAGAAAATACGGGACAAAAATTCTGGCAGAAAATTGAAGAATGAATATTGTTTTGAAATTAAAAAAAATAACGGAACTGCTGAACGTCCGATTTTCGTTATTTTATCTGTTCATATGATTAGATGTTTGCTAATTACTAAGAATAGATTTACTTACTAGATTTACGTCTGTTGCTTTCGATACGTTTACGAGACTGACTTCTACGAATATCCTGCTGAACCTTTGCCAATTTCTTATCAAGTGAGCTTAATTTCACCTTATCTTCAGGACTGATATCTGTCGCCTTAAGCTTTAATATACTATTCCTGAGATACTCAGCATCCTGTTGAACACTTTGCTCAATATCACCAACATCTGCACTATCTTTATTAGATTTGACCTGCTCAATTTTTTCTGACAATTTATCCATAAGTCCAGATACGTCTTCTACCGTCTGAACATTAGAGGTTTTATCTTGAGGACTCTCATCTGTCCGCTTTGTCTCAACTTCCTCTTTTACAGAAGGCGTATTTCCATCTGAAGTACCGGAGGAATTAGCATCACCTTTGGAATCATCAAATATCTGCCCAACCTGTTCCAGAAGCTTTGTCGTCATTAACTCCTGCTGCTTAACTTCCTCTTCTGATTTTACAGAATCCTTTTTTCCACCTGAATGGTCGGAGGAATTAGCATCATCTCCGGCAGCTTTAAACATCTGCCCAACCTGCTCCATAAGCTGCGTCATCTTCAACTCTTGCTGCTTAATTTCTTCCTCTGATAATTTAGGACGCGTTTTTTGGGAAGCCGATGGTTGAATGTTACCTATAGTATTTGATCCTAAATCAGAAGAAGCGGATACAAACTCTCCTGACAATTCTTTCTTACCAGGTAGTTCCCCCTTTAAAAGGCTCATCTTGACTGGCTTATCGGCGGTCATTTCTGATACGTTTTTACCATCACGAACTAAAATGGTACCTCCCGGTTTAACCTCTTCTATTACCAAGTGTCCAACTGTTTCTCCCTGCCTGATCCACCTTAACCCTTTGCCTGCAATATCCAGTAAAGCCAAAGACGTTGAAGGATCAGACTTAGCGTAACTTGTTCCAACAACTTTAAATTTGGATGAAGCATTCGTAGGCGTTTTGACTATAGATTTTGTTCTCGCATCAATCTTAGGGGGTGTCTTTTCCACTTTCTGAGGCGGATTAAGGTATAAGGCAAATGACTTTGCTTCCTTTACCAGTGGGGATTCCTTATCTTTAGACTTATTGGTCTGGTTACCCTGATTTTTCTTGAATTTCTCTACCACACTCGGAGAATCGAGAAGCTCCCTTATCTTCTTATCCCTTTGGGAGGCGCAGACATCGCAACAGTTCCATGAAACAACTGTTATAACAATCAGCAAAATTATTCCTGGTAATATTCGCATATATTATTCTAATTTTCAGGTTCTTCTTTTACTTTGACATCTTTAACCGGCTTTTGTTCCAGCCAATGTTTTGTTTTCTCTAAATATTCTTTTTCATTACCTGCATAATTACCACTATGTTCAGGAGTATGGCAATCAGTACACGCCAACTGAGGCATTGTCGTCTTTTCCTTACCTTCGCTCATAACATGCTCGGAACCAGGTCCATGACACACCTCACAGCCCACATCTTTCAAATGCGGTGTTTGGTCCTGTGTAACAAAACCTGTGTCATAATCAAAACCAACAACATGACACCCCACACATTCCGGATCATACTGAGAGCCTACTTTTTCCAAAGTTGAATAAGCCCATGAATGTCTTTTCTGACTCCATTTTTCATATTCGTACTCATGACAAGATTTACAGCTATCAGAACCGAGATACATCAAATTTTCCTCCATTTTAAAGCGAGGATGTTTTTCAATAAGTCCGGCTTCAGCAACAAGCTGCTGATAAACTTTATACAACTCAACCAACGAAGGATTTTGTTCAATATCTTCAGTCAGAGGCACAGACGAAAATTTCATGTGCGGCCTTTCAGTGTTCTTCGGCCAGATTATGTCAATTCTCCCAATATATTTGCCAAATCTTCCACCACCAATAACCAAAGCACCGGTTTCAGTGGTTTTTTGAAGGGATGGTTCATCTGAACTGGGGGGTATTATCAAACAGTCAACAACTGCCATGTCAATTTTATTTGCTGTTTTCTCATCACCGGTAAGTATGAGAATATTGACCGAATCCCCGCTTTTTTTGTCACTAAAAAGGTTTTTCACCTGTTTTTGTAAATATTCATTTGATTCAACACTGGCTAGGTTTATATCAAAAATTCTGCCATTTTTAAGAGCCATTCTCTTGGTAAAAGTGCATGCAAAAACTAATTTTTTGCTGTCATCAGCAGTAATAATCTTAAAGGATCTTTTATCTGAGTCCGATAATCCAAGATTAGATGCAATTTTAAAATCGTTCTTGGTAAAGTTGATCGCATCGTAGGCTAAAAGACTAAAAGCCTCCATCATAATATTAAACTTCATCATATCTTGCTCGTCATCACCTTCCACAAACGAACCGGTATCAATCACCAATCTTCGGGAGGAAGCTATCGAGTCAAAAACAGCACTGCGTCGGTCAAAGCCACCTAACTGGCCACCACTACAACCACAAGGCTTAAGTTCTCCCCTATCGTTGCCAGTAAAAAAAACAGTTGCCATATCATCAGGACACATATCCTCCGCAGAGGCTATCCTGAAAATAACCATAAATATGAATAGTAAATAAATTGACCGAATCATGATTATATGAGTTTACCCACCCAATTATTCTAACTTCTCCTTTGCATAAAAGCCGCGGCACATAACAGTCAACGTTTCTCCATTTTTAATATTTACAAGTAAAACATCTTTGAAAAAACTCTCGTTCTTTTCCACTGCCGGCGGATTAATCTGGATTTCAATCATATACCTCTTTCCATCTTTTTGCTGGCTCAATACTTCAATGAAACCTTTTTCAGAACGAACTGATTCAATCTCAAAATCATCATTATAATTACTAAGAATATAAATATCCCTTTTTATTGGAACATTAGGCTCTGAATTAAAAGCAATGATTGACGGTGGAGTACTTTTAAATCTCTGCAATGCTTCAAAACTTATCGTCTTTGTGTTACACTCCGGATGCGTCAGGCTGATATCTATTCTGCCACTAAGACCCCTTTTGAGCTTCTCTACATCGACCTTTGGTTTCAATACAAATTTCGTAGCACTGACAGATGGATCAAAATCAGCTGTAATACAATCAGCGGTTGATTTAAACCGTTTTATTGAAAACTCCTTACCGTCAAGACTCTCAATTACAATATCAGGACAACCCGCATTTTCTTCTTTCAAAGAAAGATTTAACCTTTGAGGAGAGTGTGTAACTTTTTCAACTATTTCTGCTTTTAAGGTCAGCTGTATCTTTTCATCATCTTTGTCATTTGAGTAAACAAACAGATTGCGTGTTACCATACCTGCACTACTGCCAGCATTGTATTTTACTTTCAACTCTCCACTTTCACCAGGGGCATAATCTTTTTTCTCAAGAGTAAACGGTGTACAGCCACACGTTTTCGTTACACTGGTTATCTTAAGAATCTCATCCCCAATGTTGGAAAACTTAAAACCATAAACATTACTAGAATTTGGCGCAACTTTTCCAAAATCATACATCAAACCCTCAAATTCAATTTGTGGCCCCGCCCCTGTTGCTTTGATTTCAGAAGTCTGCTTTGAAACCTCCTTTTCTTTTGGTTCCTCAACCTTCAAAGACTTGTCTTTTTCTTTCACCTGCTGTTCACAACCAACCTGCAAAAACATCAAAAAACTAAAGCAGCTTATGACCAGGATAATAAAACTACGTCTCATAATTATTTCTCCAGCTAAACTCATAATAAATTTTACCTCGTTAAAAACAGCCCTTGAGTTTAACGAAAAGGATATTTCCAAGCAAGAAATTTTCTTTCCACAATCCTTTCAATAATAACAATACGTAATAATAGCGGCATCGGCCTACATTTTTTAGATTATTAAACTGGCAAAATATGGCTTTACAGCCGATATGCGATACATTAATATCCTAGTGTAGATATGTTTAAATGGTTTATTGATGGGCTGTTATGAAAAAAACAAGGCGTATAAACAAAATTAAAGAAAATTCCCCTGAACCGATAAAAACATTATCAAACTCCAATATTTTTAACTGGAAACATTGGCCTATCACAATACTTGCTTTTTTATGCCTATGCATAATCTTAATGAGGCTATATACCTACAATGAACCTTTCGAAAGAGATATTACCAGCCATGCCGTAATCGCACACGAAATGCTACACGGCAAAGCGTTGTATTCTGACTTGTGGGACAGTAAACCACCAGCCATATTTATCACGTATGCAATTTCAGAAATACTATTTGGCTATGGGCCCTTAGAAGTCTTTTTCATTGGAATAATTTCTGCAATTGTAACTCTAATAGGCATATACTATGCCTCCAAAAAAATATCCAGCACAGCTGGGGGACTATGGTCAACCACAATGTGGGCTTTTATATGTAGTGACTTATGGCTTTGGGCAAATCAACCCAATATAGAAGTTGGAATAAACGCATGCATAGTATGGGCTTTCGTACTGATGTTGGGGGCAGACAGTAAAAAACTTCAGCTTACCAGGTGGATATCTGTCGGTTTACTCTTTGCCTGTGCGACACTTTACAAACCGGTCGCCATAACATTTGCAATCCTACTAGCTGTCACCTATGTGATTATAAACCTGTCAGATAAACAGAAAAGGAAAATGGTTATTTTACATTTCTGTATTATCGGTGCAGCTGCAGCAGTTGTCTGGTTTTCGGTTCTCGGCTACTTCGCTGCCACAGGCAGACTCCAGGTATTCTACGATACAATGGTAACCTATGGCCAATATTACACAAAGAGCAGAGGCGGAAGTTTAGGGCAGAATATTATTGAAGGCCTAACCATAAAAAGAATTTTCTCACCCGCCGTAAAAAGCACAACCATCCTTTGCTTTATTGCTGTAATAGGGATTATTACCGGACTTTGGAAAGGCTGTCGTGGAAAATGGACATTAGTCGCCATTATGCTCATAGCCGGGCACATCGCGGTAGCTTTGCCGGGAAGATTTTATAATCACTATTATCAGCTCTGGCTTGTCGGGTTAACAATCGCTGCTGGTTCTGCAATGGCAATGAAAATTAAAAAAGATAAACAAATACCTCTGTGGGGCACCAATATTATAGGCTTCATAGCCTTGATAGTTTTACTAATAATGGTTTCGCCGGAATATAAATTTTCACCAGATATGTGGTCTGCAAATAAGCAAGGGCCACAATACATTATCACAAAACAAATTGCAGCAGAACTTGATAAATTACTGAAGGACGATGAAACCCTATACGTGTGGGGCATTAACCCATCCCTATACTTCTGGACAAAACGTCCGGTACCAACTGGAGTAATATGGGCTACTGATATGCTGGAAAATCCAGGATCAAAAGTAGAAAACCCTCTGGCCAAGCAACATACCGAAAGAGCGTTGCATGATTTGCAAAGAGCAAAACCAGAAATAATCGCTATAAATCTGCAACATGTCCCAATGCCTAAAGATCATCCGGTGGTGGTATGGATGATGCAGAATTACGTGCAAATGCCAGGTAATGCCCAATTAGGACTACTAAACCAAAGGCCTTTCTTTTATATACTGGTTTGCAAAGATGGTCAGCTCATAAAGAGACTAAATACGCAGAAGCAATCTTAACCAAATAACAGGAAATA
>CAZBKA010000122.1:0-1082 GCA_964492365.1 uncultured Pirellulales bacterium
GCGTACCCCAGAGTCGATTTTCACCCCCTAAAACCCCCCCATATCCCAATTATTAGCCCAATTACGCTCATTTAGCCCCTGATTTCCCCCATTTTTTTTCTCCCAAAAACTACCAACCTGTCAATTTGCGTCACCGAAAATCCCCACTCCAAAACCATTTTCACATGACTTTTTCTTCAGAATTTGCTATACAGGGTATTATAAATTTAAAGGAAAAAATAATGGCACCAGAAAAAGCAGTTCAATATTTTCACGGAAAAGAGGGTTATAACTGTGCTCAATCAGTTTTGAAGGGTTTCCAGACCAGTCATAACGTTCCGCAGGAAACAATAGACGACTTTAAAGCCTTTGGCGGCGGCAGAGCTGAAGGCGGTTTATGCGGTGCGCTCTTTGCCGCCAAAACACTTGCTAACGACCCAGCCAAAGCCGAAAAAATAGAAGCCGAGTTTGCGAAAATAGCGGGATCTTTGAAATGCAAAGAAATACGCAAAATAGCCAAGCTTTCATGCAAAGAATGCGTTTTTACCGCTGCCAAATTGCTTATTGAAGTTGATGAGCAGGGGAAATAAAGTTTCTGAACTGAGTATTTTGCCCTTGTAGTTATGCTTCAGCAGTATTAAAATTGATTGCAATAAGACCAATATAGGCCTGGGGAGCCTTTAGTCGACTTTTGTTGCCTAAGGCTGAGAGTTCGCGTTTGCGATTACCCAATAAACTTGATCAGGTTAGAACCTGCGTAAGGATGGCAAATGATTTTTTAAAGCACTCCTTTTTGCAGGAGTGTTTTTTTTTTGGATTGAAAATGAGTTCTATAGCAGAAAAATTAGCAAATGCTACTGCTGGTGTAGCTGGGTTGGGCGGGCTTGGTTCGGTTGTCGCCGAATGTCTGCTTCGCAGCGGAATCGGAAAGCTTATAATTGCTGATTTTGATACGGTTGATAAAAGCAACCTAAATCGCCAGCGTTATTTTGCTGACCAGGTCGGCAGATCGAAAGTCGAAGCTGCCAGGGAAAACCTGCTGAGAATAAATCCAAAGGCCAATATAGAAAGTTATAATCAAAAAATCACCGCTGACAACGCAC
>CAZBKA010000122.1:1182-8259 GCA_964492365.1 uncultured Pirellulales bacterium
GATGCCGATGAAGCAGTTCGACTGGCGAAGCTTTCACGGGCAGCGACTGGCATAAACTGGCTCAAGCTTGAAGTAACGCCTGACCCGTATTATCTTTTGCCTGACCCGGTGGAAACACTGAAAGCTGCTGAAATATTAGTTAAAGCTGGTTTTATTGTGCTTCCTTATATTAATGCTGACCCTGTGCTGGCGAAAAAGCTTGAAGATGTCGGCACTGCTACGGTAATGCCTTTGGCATCGCCTATTGGCTCTAATCAGGGAATTACAACAAGAGCAGCAATTGAAATTATTATAGAACAATCCAACGTACCGGTGATTGTGGATGCCGGATTAGGATTGCCTTCGCATGTTGCCCAGGCGATGGAAATGGGCGCCGATGCTGTTCTGGTCAATACTGCGATTGCAACAGCGGCAGATCCGGTTGCAATGGCCAAGGCATTTAAGTTTGCTGCAGAGGCAGGGCGGATCGCAAGACTTTCGGGGCCTGCAAAGGCTGGTGACAAAGCGTCGGCTTCAAGTCCCTTGACGGGATTTTTAAGAGGTAGTGAAAATGATTAGTATTGAAAAATATGCAGGTCCGTCAATTGCCGAGCTATTATTGCAAAAACAATTAGACGGCAGTGGTGACATCTGGCGTGAAAAAATAGACCGTGTTATGGAAGCTGACGTTGAAAAGGCCTTAGCTATGCCAGTGGGAGTTTTCAGTCTGGAAAGGCTGATAGTTTTAATTTCTCCTGCCGCCAGAAAATATCTTGAGCAAATGGCCCAGGCGGCCAATCGGTTGACTATTCAGCGGTTCGGCAGGGCGGTAAGAATGTATGCTCCGTTATATGTTTCAAATTACTGTAATAACGGCTGTCGGTATTGCGGATTTAACAGAACCCATCATTATCAGAGGACAAGATTGACGATTGACCAGGCAATGAAAGAAGCTGATGTAATAGCATCGGAGGGGTTCCGCGATATTTTGCTGGTCAGCGGCGAAGACAGAAAATTCATCGATGTTGACTACCTGGTTGAGCTGACCCAAAGGCTGAGAGAAAAGTTCAGCTATATTGCAGCGGAGATATATCAGCTTGAGCCTGAAGAATATGAAAAACTTTCCAAAGCCGGTGTTGCAGGGGTGACAATTTATCAGGAGACATACGACAGGGAACAATATAAATACTGGCACCAGGCAGGGAAAAAGGCTGATTATGATAGAAGGCTTATCGCTGCTGACAGTATTTGTTCAGCGGGTATGCGGGAGATAGGTCTGGGAGTGCTTTTGGGGCTAAAAGACTGGCGGATCGAAACGCTGGCGATGGGGCTTCACGCCAATTACCTGATGAAAAGGTACTGGAAAAGTCACGTCTCGTTTTCGTTTCCAAGAATAAGACCCGCAACAGAAGTTGAAAGAGCTCAGTTTGAATACCTTATGCCGGATGAGGACCTTGTGCAGATGGTAACGGCACTTCGACTTTGCTTTGCCGATGCCGGTGAAGTTATCTCTACCAGGGAAAGTGCACTTTTCAGAGATAACCTTATAAAAATTGGTATAACAAAAACAAGCGCAGGCAGTAAAACCAATCCGGGCGGATATTCAGAAGTTAAAGATGCTACCGAGCAGTTTAAGGTTAATGATGACAGAAGTCCTGAGCTTGTCACCAAGGCAATAAAGCAGGCAGGTTTTGAACCAGTCTGGAAAGACTGGGATCGTGCTTTCGTAGAATCAAAATAGCTATTTAATTATTTGCTTCCAAGGCGTTCGCATGACTGCCCTTACGCCTGAGAATATTGTAACAAATGCCATGATAAGGTAGGTGACAATGGTGAACCAGTTGCCCCAAGGCTCAGAAACGTGAGCCATTTTTACCATTACTGTCCCTATTGCAAAAGATTGAAGAAACATTTTTACTTTGCCTGAGACGGTTGCACCAAATGCGATGCCCTTATTTTCAGCGATTTGCCTTAATATAGTTACGGACAATTCTCTAAGAACGATGATTCCTAATGTTGTCCATGCAATGATTTTTGCATCGGTTGGACCTAATCCGAGGTGCGGAAAAGTTGGTTCGCCTATAATGGCAAAACAGAGGAATGTGCCGCATACGAGGACTTTGTCAGCCAGCGGGTCCATAATTCTGCCAAGCTTGCTTGTTACGTTAAATTTTCTAGCCAAGGCTCCGTCGACCAGATCTGTCAGACCTGTGATAACGAAAAGAACAAAGGCGATATCGAGGAAAGATGTTTTATTCTCAATACCAGGTGAATAGAGAATCATTACCAAAAAGACTGCAGTTAAAACAAGTCTTCCAAAAGTTAATATATTCGGTATATGCTTAATCATAGCTGAAGTTTAATTAGTTTGGTTTAATAATACAAACATTAAATTTGTTCGACGATTAAATCATAGTTATCATAATCTGTTACTTTAGTTTTTATAAATTCACCAGCAACAGCATTACAGTCATTAATTATGCACACACTGTCAATTTCAGGTGCCTGACCATAGTAGCGGGCGGTTCCGCATTTTTGTTGATCTACAGAATCGACAAGGCATAAAAGTTCGGAACCGACTTTGTTTTTATTTTTTTCAAATACTATTTCCTGTTGAGCAAGCATTAATTTATCAAGCCTTTGTTGTTTTATTTCATCGGGGACCTGATTTTTCATCTCTGCAGCATCCGTGCCTTGTTCAGCATAATATGTGAAGGCTCCCAATGCATCGAATTGTGCCCATTTGACAAAATCAAGCAGCTCCTGAAACTGTTCGTCGGTTTCGCCCGGAAAGCCGACAATTATAGTAGTTCTCAAAACCAGTCCGTCGATTTGTTCCTTGAGTTTTTCAATTAGCTGGTATATTTGTTCTTTAGTATCAGGTCTGTACATATCCTTTAGAATCTTGTTATTGATGTGCTGAACGGGCATATCAATATAATGCAGTATCTTGTCACTTTTTTTAATAGTGTTTATCAGTCGATCTGTAATGCCAAGCGGGTAAAGGTACATTACTCTTATCCAGTCGATGGAAGCGATCTTTTCGAGTTTTGTCAGAAGTTGCGAAAGACCGTCTTTTAACGCTATGTCTTTGCCGTAATATGCGGTATCCTGTGCAATGATGTTCAGCTCTTTTACTCCTGACTCAGCTAGTTCTTCAGCTTCCTGCAGGATTATACTCTGTTTTTTGCTTTGAAATCTGCCCCTGATTGCAGGGATTGTGCAGAAGGAGCACTTATGGTTACAGCCTTCACTTATCCTCAGATATGACCAGTGCTGCGGAGTTATTCTTAATCTTACCCTGTCATCAGCAACAATTTGGTTTTTTTCTGCCATGAAAGAGCAGCAATTGTCGGAATTTATTACCTGACGAGCTATTTTGGCAATATTATCGCGTTCAGCCAGACCTACAATAGCATCAATGCCGTCAACGCAATCAAAAAGCTCCTTACCTAATCTTTCTGCGAGGCAACCGGCGACTATGATTTTTTTGATTTTCTGTTGTTTTTTAAGTTCTACCAAATCCGCTATTATACCTAAAGACTCCTGTTTTGCTGGTTCGATGAAGCCGCAAGTGTTGACTATAACGATATCTGCCTCATTATAATCTGCGGTTATTGCAAAATCTGTCTGGGCTAGTTCAGCGAGAATTCGCTCGCTATCAACCATGTTTTTAGGGCAACCAAGCGGGACTATCCCAACTGTCGTTGGTATTTTTTTATCATCATTTTTTGTCATAGCCCGATAAAATACCAAAAAAATGAATCCAGGTCTAATCTTTTAATTAACAAAAACTTAAGGCTTCTATTTTACCTAATTTAACTTGTAAAATCAGAACATAAACCATATAATTTCGTATTGGGCGTGTATTCGTAATTGTTTAGTTTTAAGTTTTTCGGGAAGTAAATGGGCAAAATTAGTTCAAAAGCCACATATATTCGATATGCTGTTACATCAGTTACCTTGCTTTTGATGTTGGGTATTTGCGGCTGTGGTGATTTTTTTGCTGAAAAACCTGCCGAGCTTGAAGCCCAAACTACACTTAATGAGTTAAAACAGGTAAAAGAGAACCCAGCAACACTTAACCCATTGCCTGGGCTTTACCTTGGTGAAGCCAAAACCATTGAAGTTAAGGATGGGGTAAAGCTGTTTTATTTCGCAAAAAACCAGACTGTTGAGAATCTATCCAAACTGATATCAAATCAATTTTTTGTAGTTGACGAAACTAAATCTGCCAAAGAGGTAAATATTAATGCTGCATCCAATCAGTTGATAGTTCATTGTCCAGACAGGGAATTTGTGGACAAGATACTTGAATTTCTGGAAATGGTAGATGTTCAACCAATCCAGGTCAATATCGACTGCATTATTGTTGAGCGTTTTGCGGATGTTACAATGGACTGGGAAACGACTATTCAGGTACAAAACCTGATGGGTGAAGACATTACATTAAGTGGTAAAGACGATGGATCAGGCGGCACTAAACCAGCATTTCCCGGAGCTTCTTCGAGGGAGTCCGCGAGGTCTGATTTTGGTTTAAATGTCGGTTATTTTAACAATGGTAAAGAGGGTCACATAGTAAATGCTATGGTTGATATGCTGGTTTCAAGAGGTTATCTTAAAGTTTTGATGAATCCTAAGCTTGAAACTCTTAATGGGCAAAAAGCTAAAATTTTATCGAGGGATAATGTTCCAGTTGAAAAAATGGTAACTGGCAGCGACATTACACCCTACAGTTTAACAGAATATATCTGGGTAGAAGATTCACTTGAGGTTACACCTTTTGTATATTCGGATGGTTCAATAGGGCTTAAAACTTCTATTAAGCTTGGATCCAGATCGAAACCAGAAGGTGTTGTTCAGGCTTCGATCATAACGGAACGGTCGGTCGATATTGAGGAAAACCGGATAGCTCCCGGAGACAGTCTTATCATAGGCGGATTACGTAAAAATGAAGAAAGAGCGGTTATAAGGGGAGTTCCTTTTCTGAAAGATATTCCTGTTCTCGGAGTTTTATTCTCAAGTAAGGATTTTGAAGATAAGGCCGATGAGGTGATCTTTATTCTTACACCGAGTATTTCTTCAGGCGGAGTGGCGCATACTGAGATGATGGAGGATGTCAGGAAAAAGCTTAAATCTCCTGAATACGAATATGGTCTTAAGGAAGCATTTACAGATCCATTCGGCAAAGGTGCCTATACTGAGCATGTTGAGAAAAAAGCGGCTCAGGCGGAATATGACCGGTTTAAAGCTGAACTAGAAAAGACCGAGGCTGTTGGTGAGGCCCGTCAGGTTAAGTCAAAACTCATGGATGCTGCTGAGGAGATTCTTGAGCAAAAAGCTGAAATTGCAAAATCCAGAGCTGAGTTAGAAAAAGCCAAAGAAGAGGCTATAAAGGCCAAATTGGAGGCTGAAAGAGCTCAGGCAGAAGCAGAGAAAAGAACAGCAGCGGCTGAAAAGATAACAAAAGCTGCAGAAGACAAAGAAGACGCGGATGAGCAAGAGTCCGAAGAAGATTCAACAGAATAAAAAGTTGATTAAGGTCTTTTCAAGCGAACAAGAATTGCTATACTACCGTATTGACAGCACGTTTTCAGGGCTGTATGATTCCCGTTTCATATTAGCGGTATATTAATATTTTTATGGAGATTGAAATCAAATGTTCGATTCTAAGAGTAAGGGATTCTCTTTTTCACCGGTATTGTTCTTAATTCTTTTTGTTTCATTGTTTGCTTTTGCAGATGCTCTGGCTGGCGATGAAAAACTTTTTATCAAAGACAACAATGTGATACTAAGCAATGGTCAGCAAAGGCTTGAGGTTTCTATTTGCTGCCCTGAGTTTTATTTTGATAAAATTAATTTCACGGATTGTATTAAGCCATCAAAGATAGATGGGGATATATCTTCTGATGGGATTGTTGAGGTTACCTTTGAACCCGTAAAGAAAAATGATGTTACGCTTGAGGTAAAGCTATTTCTGCAATGGTCAAAAGATGAAAAAATACTTCGTAAATGGGCCCAGTATAAAATTGATGGTGCCAAAGAAGCTTTAGTATGCCAGGAGATTGTTCTTGATAGATTAGCAAGTGAAGGGATCATTAATTTTTCAGATGGTGCATATCAAAGTCAACCGGCATTTTTTGACGGTTTTTTTACAGGCATAGAATTTCCTGTTTCGACTGCAAATATTGAAAATGGTAAATTCAGACTTTCACATCAGCCTGGAATCATTTTGAAGGCAGGTGAAAATTATCTAAGCCGCAAAGCAATATATGGTTTTTCTGCGATTGGAAAAGAAAAAGAGACCTTTAAAAAGTATATACAGTCACATAGCCCGCTAGCTAAAAAAGGTTTACATCTGAATTACAACAGTTGGTATACAGCTCCGATTCCTGTTGGTGAAAGTTATACTGTGGGGCTGATGAAAGAGTTTGAAGAAAATATGTACAAGGCTTATGGTGCGTATTTTGACAGTTTTTGTATCGATGCCGGCTGGTCAGATGTCTACAGTATCTGGGGGATCAATAAAGGGATATATCCGCAAGGGTTTGCGAATGTGCAGAAGGCTGCTGAGGCAATGAACTGCAAGCTTGGTTTGTGGACATCGCCATCGGCCAGGTATGATTTTACATTGAGTCCTAAATGGGCAATGGAAAACGGGTATGAGACGTTTACTATAAATGGCAATGTTCCTGGTAAAACAGAACCTGACAGGCTTTGTGCTCTGGCTGGTGATAAATACAGAACTGCGTTCAGGGACACTATTTCCGACTATGTTGCGAAGTTTGGCATAGGTCAGTTAAAGCTTGACGGGTATTGGCCTACTGCTCCGCAGGAATGTATGCCTGCCGGATACATCGGCGGTGAGCTTTCAAAGGAAAAGTTTCAGCAATGGATCAACCTTCAATGTGCAGGATCCGAGTATATCGGTCTGAAGTACGACAAGGTGCGTGAAAAGAACATTCCGTTCATTACGCCTCAAGTCCATGAACGCATCCGCGACTGGTACAAAGGAAAGTTCTTCCTGTTTGACAATACGGAAGTGTTTGATACAGATGAGCAAACATCCATCCTCAAGACCTTCTCTGTGGCCGCCAG
>CAZBKA010000123.1:0-8210 GCA_964492365.1 uncultured Pirellulales bacterium
TTGTCTGCCTGGTCTTTGTTGAGTGTGAGGGTCTGCATTGATTCACCACTTCTTGTGAACATACTATGAACTTTTGTTTCATTCACATTTTCTCTTGGCGGCATGTATAGTCTTTGTGTAAGAACACTGGAACCGACACATACCTCATTGTTTTCCTCACTGAAGTTCAGCTCAGCGGTTCTTCTTATTGATTGTATATTTGACTCAGCTGTATTGTAACCGCCGGCGTTGTCGCTTTTCCAGAATTCAAACCACTGTCCGCCTGCTATTGGTCTGGTGCTGATATAACCCTGCTCAACATCGAGTTTTTCTATCACAAAATTCATAGCTGAAAGTGCTTTTTCGCTTTTTTCCATAGCTGTTTTTTTGTCAATATTTGTCAAACACAACTTTTCTACTGTTTTCTGTTCCGGCTCATTGGCACATCCGCAAATCATTAAAATTGAGCTGAAAAACAAAATTATTAAACCTTTAGTTTTATTCATAGCCGTCATTCCTTTTTATGGGTTTTGAATTTTTTGTAATTATATCCACAGTTGCCGCAAACCTCAAGTGTCAATTATAATTGTTAAAATCACTTTTTTCTGGCATTTATCTGTCAAAATGCATTCTAAAGCGGCTAAAAGCCATTTTTGCTTTCTTAAATTGAACGGTTTATGGTACTATTGACTCTCAGGGTATATTAAGGCTTATGATCTATATTTGGGTGTTTTTAAGAGCTGCGTGTGTAAACAAAAATGCTTTATGGGACGTATAAACACGGAGCGTCTGAAAATTATATGGAGAATTATGATTTTTAAAAAGGTTTTATTGTCAATTTTCGTCATTGCATTTTTGCTTTCTTCAAGTTCCCTTGCGTTGGAAAAAGCATCATTGGCAAAGATGAACCTTGGTGACCCTGATAGATATCCTGTTGCCTGGTATAAATTTGACGA
This sequence comes from uncultured Pirellulales bacterium, assembly GCA_964492365.1. Classification (GTDB taxonomy): domain Bacteria; phylum Planctomycetota; class Phycisphaerae; order Sedimentisphaerales; family Anaerobacaceae; genus JAGLTN01. The sequence goes on from CAZBKA010000123.1 coordinate 936, forward strand.
GTCGTCAGGGGCATTAGCAAATGATTCATCTGATTCCGGTTTCAACGCCGCCGTAAACCGCTCCGATTGCTGGCAGCAAACAAATGGTCGATGGGGCGGATGTCTTGCTAACACCGAAGCAGCAGGATATCTGGATGTACAGGTTCCAGCTTCAGCATTTAATTCACTTACAAATGAGATAACAATTTCATTCTGGATATGGACGGATTTTCAGAACAGTACTGAAAGGTTGTTCAGCGGGTACAGTTCATCAAAAACAAAAATCATAGATATGTACATGAGAAAAAGTTCAAGCTCCGATCAAAGATATTTGTATTTCAATCTTGGGCAGGATTCATCAGGTGTCTACGACTCAAGGTCATGGTCAGGCTATAAGCCGATTTCTATACAAAATGAAAATTCCTGGCACCATATTGCTCTGGTTCGTGACATTGCACAGGGTGTTGATATGATCTACTATGACGGTATCTTTCAGGCAACCTGGTATCTCGATACTGCCAAAACGTTGGATGGTATTGAAACATTTCATTTATTTAACGGCGGCGGAACAACCTCTTCTGAATGCTTTCATGGAAAGATTGACGATTTCATGGTTTATGATGTAGCTTTAACTTCTTATGAAATCGCAAAAATATATGGCAGAAGTATTTACGCCGCGGACTTTGATGGCGACACTATTGTAGGAATCGAGGACTTGAAAATTCTTGCCTCCCAGTGGCTGTCTTCAAACAAAAACATAACCGCTGATGCTGACCGCGATGGCAAAGTAAATATGGTTGACTATGCCATCATGGTACAAAACTGGTGCAGGTATGACTTGGATAAGCCAGGTTATAAGCTTGTGTTCCACGATGAATTTGACGGCAATGAAGTAGATGAGTTTCTCTGGACAAAAGGGCTTAGCTGGGGGACGGGTGCTGATGCATTGCCGGCTTTCACAGATGATGCATTTGTATTTGAAAATGGCATACTTCACATTATGGACGAAAAACGCCCTTGTTATGATGTTGATGGTACTCTGAAAGAATATTCGACAGGTTGTCTGCAGACTGCTCGCAAATTTGAATATAATTACGGCTGGTATGAAGTCCGTTGCCAGATGCCGGGATATCGTGGTGCATTCCCTGCGTTTTGGTTGTTCCCGCATCATGATACATATTATCCACGCGCAGAGATCGATATAATGGAACACGTTCATAGTTGGGGAAATGTCACCAGCTGTAATATGCACTGGAACGGCTACGGCACTGAGCACCAGTCACTCGGGGCACAGAAATATAATGTGCCGAACATATGGACACAATTTCATACTTACTCCCTGTTGTGGTCACCCGGTAATATTAAATTTTATGCTGATGGATATATGTTCTATGAATATTCAGGCACTCCAGTTCCAGCCGAAGCGATGTATATAATATTAAATGGAATGGTAAGAGATTACCATGGCGATGGTGTAGACGACGCGTCTTTGCCAGCTTCTTTCAAAGTTGACTATGTTCGGGTATATAAAAAACTATGATAGCACCTTGGAGTTATGTAATACAGAAAAGTGTTGTATTGGAAGTATTTATTTTTGTATGTTTATCAGCGGTGTCTTTGGGTTCAACCGACCCGGATATTAATAATAGGACTGATCCATGTGCTGTTCAAAACAAGCCTTGTGGCTTGGAAAAGCCGGGCTGGAAGCTTACTTTCAATGACGAATTTGATGGTAATAGTCTGGACATGACAAAATGGTCAATTGGTTTTCCGGGTTGGGGAGCTGATTGCAATGCACCGAACGCATTTCCTCAAAATGACCATAGTGTATATGAGATTAAAAATGGAATCCTGCGATTGGTTAATGCAAAAAGGGACTATAACGACGGTGTTCTTAAGCATTATGTCTGCGGTGTAATTACGACGGCAGCCAAATTTGACCAGAAGTATGGTTGGTTCGAGGCTAGGTGCAAAATGCCGGGGCAGGATGCTGCTTTTCCCGCATTTTGGTTGTTTCCTTTCAAAAGTACCTATACCCCTTCAGCCGAAGTAGATATTATGGAGCATATCCACCGTCGTGGTGAATATGCGACCTGTAATATGCATTGGAACGGATATGGAGTAGATCATCAATGTATTGGAACACAGTACTACCATGTTCCTGGCATCTGGACGCAATTTCATACGTACGCGTTAAACTGGCAGCCGGGTGTGATGACGTTTTATGTTGACGGATACCCTTATTTTACATATGAAGGGCCGCAAACGCCTTCGGTTCCATTGTGGATTATCTTAAATAATGGTATAGAAATATGGCATGGACCGATTGTCGATTCAGCCTTGCCGAATTATTTCGAAGTTGATTATGTCAGGGTGTATGAAAAATTGTGATAGTGTTTTGGGAGTTAGTATTATGAAAAGCACATCATTAAAAAATAATGTATCAGTTGTTTTTATCCTTCTTGGCTTATCGACAATAGCCTTTGGTTTAGGTTCAGGTGACCCTAACCTTGTTGGTTGGTGGAAGATGGATGGTCAGACAGATGCAGCTAATTACAGGCTTGTGAAGGATTACTCTGGTAATGGCCATGACGGTACAATGGGTTCATCTGATACCTGGGGTGGTTTGAGCAACGGTCTGGGAATCGATTTCAATGGTGGCAGCTCGGGCGCAAGCGGAATTATTTTTGAAAACTCTGGTGCAGACATCGTAGCAGATCTGACGGATCAGGTTACTATTTCATTTTTAATGAGCAATCATCAATTTGGTGATAAAGGTTATGCGGTCAGCGGAAAAAACTCATCCGGTGTACATAAACTATCTATCGAAGCACCTACAGGTGACACGAGACATTTTCTAACAAAGTTAGGCAACGCTGGCAACCCATGGGTATGGGAAGCATTTACTCCTTCATCGTCATCTTACTATAACGGCAATTATATTTTTGACGATCGTGATACGGTAAGAATTACTGTTACTGCGGACTTGTCTGCTGGTAGAGTAAGATATTATTTTGATGATGTACTTGTTGCATACCAGACAAATGCATCGGGTACATTTAGCGATTTAACAAGCTTTACAATAGGCAGGGAGCCTTACTCTGAATATGATTCTGCCATGGCGGATTTCAGGCTTTACGACAGAATGCTTACCGGTGACGAAGTTACTATTCTCTGCAAATCTTACGATCCTGCATTAGAGGCTTGGTATAAATTTAATGAGGGTTCAGGTTCCGTCGCACATGATGCGACCGGTAACGGCAATGATGCGGCAATCAGCAGATCAGACAAGTGGAACACTGGTGGTCTCAAGGACAGCGGCTGTCTGGCAAATCTGAATATCTATGGCACAATTTATGTTACCGTACCATCATCAGCATTTACCAATATCGACAAACAGATGACGCTTTCTATGTGGATATGGACGGATCCAGCTGCTCTGCAGGGGGCAATTTGCAAGGGTTATGACTCAACCAAAACTGAGATTTTGTCTCTGGGAATTTATAATGATTCAGGTAACGATAATCAATATATAACATCGGTAATGGGTGCTGATTCCGCCGGCAATTCTGACCTTAGGTGGTGGTGGGGCTATCAGGATTATTATTACACCCATCAAGGTTCTTGGCATCATCTGGCGGTAACAAAGGACTGCGACAATAACATTGAGCGGATATACTATGATGGTCAGATGCAGGCTTCGTTTACTCCAGACGCCAATAAAACTATGGCCGGCATCGAAGCGCTCAAGCTCTTCACAAACAATGGCAGCAATTGGTGGGATTATTTCCGCGGAAAAATTGATGATGTCAGAATTTACAGCAGGGCACTTACCCCTCAGGAAATAAACAGAATCGCTATGCCGGATATGTTAGCCGGTGATTTTAACTATGATACTGTAATAGATAGCAAAGATTTTAAATTAATTGCTGAGAATTGGCTTGATTCAGGTAGCTTTATTATCGCCGATGCTGATAGTGACAAAGATGTGGATATGGTAGATTATGCCTGGTTTGCGAAAAATTATGCTCCGGGTGACTGGGAAAAACCGGGTTGGAAACTTACCTTCCATGATGAATTTGATGGCGATACTCTGGACACAACAAAATGGTCAATAGGCTATCCGGGTTGGAATGCCGGAACTGACTCACCAATGGCGTTTCCACAGAATGATCATAGCGTATATCATGTGACTGGCGGATTGTTGCGTCTGGTTAATGAAAAACGTGACTATAACGATGGCGTCCTGAAGCATTATGTATGCGGACTGATTCAAACCGCACATAAATTTGATCAGGCTTACGGCTGGTTTGAATGCAGAGCTAAAATGCCGGGCCACAATGGTGACTTCCCAGCATTTTGGCTTTTCCCATATGGCAGCACATATACTCCAGCAGCAGAAGTGGACATCATGGAACACATTCACCGCTGGGGGCAATATACCAGTTGTAATATGCATTGGAATGGATACGGAGATGATCATCAAAGCCTTGGTGCTCAGAAACATTATGTTCCGGGTATCTGGACAGGTTTCCATACATACGCATTAGAATGGGAGCCGGGGCTTGTAACTTTCTATGTTGATGGATACCCATATTATGACTACAGCGGCGAAGAAGTACCATCTGTACCGTTGTGGATTATTTTGAATAATGCTCTGGAAACATGGGAAGGTCCAATTGATGATTCTGCACTGCCGGCATATTTCGAAGTCGATTATGTCAGAGTATACGAAAAAATAGAATAATGCAGACAGCTTTCTGTTTTAATAACAGATATTAATTTGATGATTCTGATTTGCTTTGGAAAAACTGCAAAAATTCTTTTTCTGGTAGAGAAGCTTTTGGCTGAAAATCATCACTGACAGCATAATCTATCAGGCATTGTAAAAAATATCTGGTTTCTATATTCGTTGCGAATTTTTGTCTGATCGCAAAAGTTGTGACCAAAACTTTTCCATCCGAAACATTAAATTCCAAAAGATAAGCTTTATTTTTATTGCTTTTATAATGATCAATAGCCCTTATTACAGGCTCAACACCATAGTTTTTAAGGTTGTCAAACTCAATCGGGTAGATGCCTTTGATAAGATCAACAAATTGTAAATCACAGCGGCTCTCATGCGGGAATTTGTCCAGCGATGGATGAGGACTTATCACTGTTCCGCTATTTCCTGTAACACCTCTGTTCCATGGTATCGTTCTGAAAAAATTACAATCACTTTGTTTGTTTTCTATGTTACTGTCATGCGAGAGCAATATGCATCGTCCGCCATTTTTTAAATATTTCACAAGTTGCTCATCAACCATATCTGTTATCAGCAGTTTTGTATTTTGAATAATATCTGATGGCATCATGTCGATAAATCGACAGCTTATACCTGCAGAATTTGTATTGCGACCATTCAATATACTTGCGTATTCAGTTCTGATGTCTTTCAATGCCCAGAAATCCCAATGGTTTTTATTGATCTTTTTGCCTTTGCTGATCATTTCTACTCTAAGCTCAAATTTATAAGCCATAGGCCTTATGGGCAATTTGATTTTTACGGACCCACATTCGGTCAGTTCAGCATTTGCCAATGAGCTTGCGTCCAAAGTACCTTCAGTAATTATTTTTTTGTCAGTTAAAATTGTCCATTTTATGTTACTTTTTTTTATTTCTTTAGTTCCATAATGGCTAACAGCCAATGGTATTTCTATTGTTTTACCCATTTCAAAACATCTGCTTTTCTCTTTTCCAAGTATGATTACCGTATCGGCATTGGATTGCAGGAATTCTTCCGCAGTGACATTTTTAGGCTCCCACCAGTTATCCAAAAGACCCTCACAGGCTTCAGGCATATCGATCAAAAGCCAAAGTATATATCCTTCAACTCCTATACGCCTCGCAAATTCTATGCCTTCTTTTCGGCAAATCGCCTGAAGCCAGACGGAATTTTCATGGTAAATGTCAATCAAATCTTCTTGTTCGTTTTTCTTGGCACTTTCATAAAGCTCTTTATACCAGAAAGGTTTATATTGTGTTTTAAGATATTTATCCTGCTTAGATGGATCAGGATAATTGCTCCACCAGTTATATTCATGCAGAACAATCGGGCTGGGGTGCTCTTCATCTTTTTCAATGTTCGATTCGTCAAATACGTCACGAAACACATGTCCCTTGGAAGACCAGTCGGTATCTCTAAGTCCAAGATTAGTCTGCTTTGGTATAATATATCCGGTTCCGTCGGTGACAATACTACCTGCGGTTAGTTCTCTTGTTCTTGCAACAAGAAACTGATTGAAAAATTCAAACGATTCCTTGCTCTGACCCCAGAAGTTCAGTTCACTCGTCATGCTGTAACAAACAACACAAGCATGATTTCTGCTCATTTGTATAATTTTATCCAGCTCTTTTGTATAGTACTCTCTGAATTCTTTGTTGATATTGGTTTTATTCTCTCTCAGTGTGCTAAGCCCAAAAGGCATTTCCTGAATCACCATAAAACCTGCCTCATCCGCAGCTTCCATATACTCTTCTGTGATAACATCAACACAGCTTTTAACAGCATTGAATCCATATTTTTTTGCCAGTTTAAGCCTTTCAAAATACCATTTTTTATCCGTCGCTGGTGCAAGCGTATCAAGGTAAAGTTGGTCGTCCCCGAAAACTTTCAAAAATACAGGCTCATTGTTAAGATAAAATTTATTCCCTTTGACAGTCATTTTACGCATACCAAATCTGCATTTGAATTTGTCTTTTTTACCAATACTGCCGTAAAGACTATAGAGCTTCGGATTATCAAGGGACCATGCGGTGAAATTTTTAAAATCTATTTTGGTCTTTAATGTACTTTCGTCAGCACCAATTTGAACTTTTTTTTCAGCAACTTTTTTCCAGCCGTCTCTGATTATCAGATCAACCTCCATAGCATGACATATCTTTTCTGACAGACTAACCTTGACCTCGACAGCTTTTTCATCAAGTATAGGTATAATATGAATATCGGTAACGCAAATACGATCAGTTATCTCAAGTGAAACACTTCTATAAAGACCGCTCCAGTTTTTGTATAAATCAGGCATCTCCCACAGTCCGTCAAGTCTGATCTCAGGCAGATCACATATCTTAATCGCAATGAGATTTTTTTCTCCGCTATTAACAAGCCCGGTTATATCTATTCGCAACGCCGTTCTGCTGCTTTTGGTGTACCCAGCCATTTTACCATTAATATATACCTCTCCCGCAGGAAATATACCACCGATTTTAAGCCAGACCTTCTGGTAGGGTTGAATTTTCTTTAGCTCACAATAT